>CAYQRN010000329.1:0-2561 GCA_964419995.1 uncultured Planctomycetia bacterium | reverse complement strand
TGCGCACGCTCCTCACGGTGGCCAGCGTCATGGTGGCCATCTTCCTCTTCTGCCGCGTTCGCTCGGTGGTCACGAGCCTCTCGCGATCGTCGGAGGGGGCCTCGGCCCAGCGCCTCGTCACGGAGTCGGCCGTGAGCCTCTTCGTGAACCTCCCCATCGCCATGTACCCGAAGATCGCCGCCATGGACGGTGTCCGGGCCGTCACGCACTGGACCTGGTTCGGCGGTGTCTACAAGGACGAGCGCAACTTCTTCGCCCGCTTCGCCACGGACGTCCCGGCCCTCCGCGTCATCTACGGCGACCGGCGGACGGGGGCCGGAGGCCGCCCCATCGCGGGGGACATGAACCTGACGCCGGAGGAGTGGACCGCGTTCGAGTCGGACCTCCAGGGCTGCGTCGTCGGGCGCGCCCTCGCGGCGAAATACGGATTCCGGATCGGGGACGCGGTGCCCCTCCTCGGCAACATCTTCCCCGGCGTCTACCGCCTGAACGTCCGCGGCATCTACACGAGCAACGTCCCCTCCTTCGACGAGAACTCCCTCTTCTTCCACTGGAAGCACCTCCAGGAGAAGTCCGGGACCAACACGATCTCCGTCTACATCTGCGACCTCGCCGACGCCTCCCGCGGCGGCGACGTGGCCGCCGCCATCGACGCGGGATTCGAGAACAGCTCGAACCGGACGCGGACCCTCTCCGAGAAGGCGTTCCAGGCCCAGTTCGTGAGCATGTGGGGTCGCGTCGATCTCCTCTTCACCGCCATCGCCGCCGTAGTCCTCTTCGCGACGTTCATGATCACGCTCAACACGGCTCTCCTCTCCGCGCGGGAGCGGGTCGCAGACGTCGGCGTGCTCAAGACCCTCGGATTCACGTCGGGGTCCATCCTGGCGCTCACGCTCGCCGAGGGACTCGTCATCTGCCTCGTCGGAGGCGCTCTCGCCGTGGCCGCCTGCTGGCCCCTCGGGGACGCGCTCTCCTGGTACGTGCGCACGATGCTTCCCGACTTCGTCATCCTCCCGGAGACGAAGACCCTCGGCGCGACCCTCTCGGGAGTCATCGGTCTCCTGTCCGGGCTCGCGCCCGCCGTCATGGCCTCGCGCCTCACCATCGTCGAGGCGCTGCGGAGGACCGCCTGATGCCCGTCCCGGTCCGCTACCATGTGCGGAGCCTCTTCGTCCGCCGCTTCGCGACGGGGCTGACGGTGGGTTCCATCGCCCTCTCCGTCGGCGTGTTCGTCGTCGTCCTCGCCCTGGCCCGCGGCTTCGAGCTCTCCCTCGTGGACTCGGGGCGGACCGACAACGTCATCTTCCTCCGCAAGGGCGCCACGAGCGAGGGAGACGGGGCGGTGAGCCGGGATGCGGCCAAGGCCATCCTCGGTCTCCCCGAGATCCGCCGGGACGAGAGCGGCCAGACCATGGCCCAGCCGGAGGTCTACGCCGCCATCGCGCTCACCAAGGCCGGCGGCGGCAGCACCAACGTCCCGATCCGCGGCGGCGGCCCCATGACCTTCCGGATCCGCGACCAGGCCCGCGTGCCGGAGACATGGCAGGGGCGCCCGAGCCGCCCCTACCGCCCCGGGACCTACGAGCTCGTCGTGGGCCGGGCGCTCCTCGAGCGCATCGAGGGGTGCCGCCTCGGCGGCGAGATCGAGTTCAACGGCCGGAAGTGGCCCGTCGTGGGCGTCATCGACTCGGGCGGCGCCGCCTTCGATTCGGAGATCTGGGGCGACGTCGAGATCATGCTCCAGATCTTCGAGCGTCCCGGGTTCAGCATCGTCTGCGCGCGCCTCGCCGACCCCTCCGTCCTCGGCGACCCCGAAGTGCTGGCGGAGGGCGCCGACATCACCGCCGAGGCGCCGCGCCTCGAGCGCGAGGCCACGGGACTCCGCCGCTCCGTCTCCGAGGATCCGCGCATCGCCACGCAGGTCCTCACCGAACGGGAGTACTTCACGAAGCAGGCCGGTCCCCTCGGGATGACGCTCAAGGTCGTCGCGGGCCTCCTCGCCACGATCATGGCCGTGGGGGCGGCCTTCGGCGCCACGAACACCATCCTCGCGAGCCTCGCCTCGCGGAAGCACGAGGTCGGCGCCCTTCTTGCCATCGGCTACCTGCCCCGGCATGTCTGCCTCGGCATCCTCCTCGAGGGTCTCCTCCTCGGCATCCTCGGGGGTGTCGCCGGCGTCCTCCTCTCGATCCCGTTCAACGGCTACGCCACCGGGACGACCAACTGGACGACCTTCACGGAACAGACCTTCGCCTTCGCCGTGACCCCCGGCGTCATGCTGACCGGAATCCTCTTCTCCGCCGCCGTGGGCATCTTCGGCAGCGTCCTCCCCTCCCTCCGTGCGGCGAAGATCCGCCCCGTCAGCGCCCTTCGCGACCTCTGACCTCCGCGGCGGCTGCCGCGCGGAGAGCGATTCCGCATGCAGACCGTGGCGTGTTCCTCAACGATCTGAGGACATGGAGCCTCAGGGCGGGAGAGGGGTTCTGAGCAGACTCGCAGACAAGACCCTCGGGCTCCGCCCGGCCAGGTCGTGTCACTGACTCTCTTCCGGCGCCGTCACG
>CAYQRN010000328.1:0-2587 GCA_964419995.1 uncultured Planctomycetia bacterium | reverse complement strand
AGCCGCTCATCCTCCTCGAAGCCGGGGACTGGCGCTCCGCCGCGGCCGGCGTCTCGTGCGGTCAGGCCATCGCCTCCGACGGCGCCTTCGCCGTGGCCATGATCGCGCGCTTCGGTGAGGTGCTCGCGGCTGAGGGCCCGTGGATGTACCGCCATCTCCACTGGGAGGCCGGGCTCATCGGCCAGATCCTCTACCTCGAGGCGGAAGCCGCCGGCATCCGCGGAACCGGCATCGGCTGCTTCTTCGACGACGAGGTCCACCGTATCCTCGGCCTTCGCGGCAGCGGCTTCCAGTGTCTCTATCACTTCACGATGGGCCATGCGGTGGAGGATCCGAGGGTGCGCACGCTTCCGGCCGGGTCCGCTCCGGGGACGGCATGACGAGCGAAGGCGGAGCGGGCAGGACCGGGAGCGCCGGCACGGCGGACTTCGAAGAGGAGTGGCGCCGCCGGTTCGACCGGTTCGCGGCGCGGTTCGAGGCCGACTGGACCGTTTCGGGCTGGTCCCGGCGGGGCCTCCTCCGGCGGATGGCAGCCCTCGACCGGCGGATGGCGGCCCTGCCGGTCAGGCCCGGCGGGTTCATCCTCGACGTGGGCTGCGGTCCCGGGCTCTACGTCGAGCATCTCGCCGTGTCGGGCTATCGCGTCCTCGGCATCGACTACTCGCTCGGGATGCTCACCCGCGCGCGGCGCCATCTCGGCCGGCCCGGCGCGGCCTTCGCCGCCGGAGAGATCTACGCGCTCCCCTGCCGCGACGCCGCGGCCGACGCGCTGATCACCATCGGCGTCTTCCAGCACCTCCGCGATGCGCCGCGAGCGCTTCGCGAGCTGCGCCGCGTGACGACCCCCGGCGGCATCCTGTTCCTCGACACGCTGAACGGGTGGTCCGTGCAGGGACTGCTCGCGGAGATCCGCGAGGGCTGGAGGAGATTCCGCACGGGCCGGCCGCGCCACGCTGTCCGCTACCGCGCAGGGCGGCTCCTCAGGACGCTCAGGGATACCGGATTCGTCCGCCCCCGGGTCACGGGGATCTACATCCTGCCGCGCCCTCTCCGGTGGCTCGAACCTCTTCTCGACATCCTCGATCGGGCCCGTCTGCCGGGCCGGATGCGCCCGGTCACGCTGCCGCTCGCCAGCACTTTCCTCGTCACTGCGACGAGGGAGTGATAGTCTCGGACGTCACGCGAGAGAGCGCAGGCCCGCCATGAAGCCCGCACACAGGCGCATCGAGATCATCGGAATCCCCATGGACCTCGGCGGCGGACGCCGCGGCGTGGACATGGGCCCGTCGGCCGTCCGGGCCGCGGGGCTCCAGCAGGCGCTCCGGCGGCTCGGGCACGAGGTGCGGGACCGCGGCAACATCGCCGTCCCCCTGGCCGAGACCTGCGAACAGGGCGACCCCCGCCAGAAATACGCTCACGAGATCATGCGTTCCTGCGCCGATCTCTCCCGGCTCGTCGAGGAGATCGTGGGGGCGGGCGGAACACCGCTCGCCCTCGGCGGCGATCATGCCATCGCCATCGGCTCCGTCTCGGGAGTGGCGCGCCACTGGCACGGGCTCGGGCAGAAGATCGGTCTCATCTGGTTCGACGCGCACGCGGACATGAACACCCCCGACACGAGCCCGAGCGGCAACGTCCACGGGATGCCCCTCGCCGCCGTGCTCGGTTTCGGATCGCCGGACCTCCTCGCCCTCAATCCGATCCGCGAGGCGGGCAACGCCTTCTCCGTATCGCCGGCCAACACGGTCCTCATCGGCATCCGGGACGTGGACTCCGGCGAACGGGAGCTCATCGAGCGCCTCCGGCTCCGCGCCTTCACGATGAGCGACATCGACGAGCGGGGCATGGCCGCCGTCCTGAACGAGTCCATCCGGATCGCATGCGACGGGACCGCGGGATTCCACTGCACCTTCGACATGGACTGCGTGGATCCCGATGCCGCGCCGGGCGTCGGCACGTCCGTGATCGGAGGCCCGTCGTTCCGGGAGTCGCACCTCGCCCTCGAAAAGATCGCCCGCTCGGGGAAGATGCTCTCCATGGACCTCACCGAGGTGAACGCCCTCCTCGACGAGCGGAACAAGACGGGGGCGCTGGCGGCGCACCTCATCGCCAGCGCCTTCGGCAAGACGATCCTCTGACCCGGGTGCGCGCCTCAGCGCCGCCGGCGGCGCGGCGCCTTCTTCGGTGACTTGACCTCGAGGGTTCCGAGAAGGCTCGCGAGATCGTCCGCGTGCTCCTCCTCCGCCTTCAGGATGTCTTCGAGCAGGCGCCGTGTCGTCGGATCGTCGTCCCCGAGCCAGCGGATGATCTCGGCGTAGGCCTCGATGGCGATGCGCTCGGCGACGAGGTTTTCCCGGATCATCTCCTCGAGGGTGCCGCCGTCGACGTATTCGGCATGGCTCCGTCCAGCGAGGCCCTCGGGGTTCATGTTGGGCGTCCCCCCGAGCTGCATGATGCGCTGGCAGAGCCAGTCGGCGTGCTGCTGTTCCTCGTTGGCGTGCTCGAGGAACTCCGTGGCCACGGGCTGGGCGTTGATGCCGCTGGCCACAGATCGGAAGAGCACACGTCTGAACTCCAGTCACGTGAC
>CAYQRN010000327.1:0-2743 GCA_964419995.1 uncultured Planctomycetia bacterium | reverse complement strand
ACGGTTGGGTCATGGATGACCGCGCCGTGACGTCGCGGATGGCCGGCGCGGAGGAAGCGTCCGGCCTCACGGATCTGGCGATCCCCGGGACCGGAGACCCGGTCCGGCTCGTGATCGTGGACGGCCTCGAGGCTAACCCCTGTTCCGGCACCCACGTGGCCCGGACCGGGGAGGTGGGCCCCGTCGTGGTCCTCGGCTCCGAGCGGGTGAAGCGGGGTTTCCTGCGGGTGAGCTTCGTTGCCGGAGGGCGGGCCGTGGCCGAAACGAGCCGCCGCCGGGAGATCCTCGCCGGGCTCCGGGCCGTCCTCTCCTCGAGCGACGTGGACCTCGTGAAGGCCGCTGCTACAATGCAGGCATCCCTCCTCGATGCCCGGAAGCGGGTCGACGTCATCGACCGACAGCTTCAAGACCTGCAGGCGCCGGCCCTGATCGCGAACCCGTCGTTCCGGGGGGCCGGAGTCCTGGTCCTGAGGCTCCCGGACATGGAGGCGGAGTCGTTCCGGAGGCTCGCCTCCGCCATCGGGCCGCGACTTCACGGGGACGTGGCCGTCCTCGTCGCGGACGGGGCCGGAGAGCGACGGCTCGCCGTCGTGGCCGGAGAGCGGTCCCCCATCGCGGCCGGCGCGGCGATTCGGGCCATCACCGGACGATTCGGCGGCAAGGGAGGCGGCAGTTCCGCCGTCGCCTTCGGCGCGCTGCCGGCGGAGGGGGTCGTCGACGACCCTGCGGTCGCCGGCCTCGTGTCGGGTTTGCGGGAGTCCTGATGATCATCCTGTTCCGAGCCGATGCGGCGCCCGGCGACATCCGGGCCGTCGTGGCACTGCTCGAAGCCGCGGGGCGATCGCCGTCCGTGGAGACCCTCGGCGGGCGGACCCTCGTCCGCGCGGAAGCCGGGGCCGGCGTCCTCGAGGGAATCGCCGGGCGGCCCGGCGTCGAGCGCGTCGTGGCGCCGGAGCGCGGGTTCTTCCTCGCGACGCGGGAGTGGCAGCCCGAGAACACCGTGGTGCGCGTCGGCGAAGTGGCGCTTGGCGGGCCGGCCGTGGCGGTGATCGCCGGTCCCTGCAGCGTCGAGAGCGCGGATCAACTCCTCGGGGCCGCCCGCGCAGTCCGCGCCGCCGGCGCATCCCTCCTGCGCGGGGGAGCCTGGAAGCCGCGGACGTCGCCGTGGACGTTCCAGGGGCTCGGTTCCCCCGGCCTTCGCATTCTCGCCCGGGCGCGGGAGGAGACCGGCCTTCCCGTCGTCACGGAGGTCATGTCGCCGGACTCCGTTCCCGAGGTCGCCGGGCTCGCGGACGTGCTCCAGGTGGGTTCCCGGAACATCCAGAATTTCCCCCTGCTGTCCGCGGTCGGTCGCTCCGGCCGCCCCGTCCTCCTGAAGCGCGGCATGATGACGACGGTGGACGAGTTCCTCGCGGCCGCAGAGTACATCCTGGCGTCGGGGAACCCTGACGTCATCCTCTGCGAGCGGGGCATCAGGACGTTCGAGACCCGCACGCGCAACACGTTCGACGTCTCGGCGATCCCCGTGCTCAAGGCTCTCTCTCATCTGCCCGTCATCGCGGATCCGAGCCACGCGGCCGGTCAGGCGGCGCTGGTGCGCCCCCTCGCCCGCGCTGCCGTCGCGGCCGGAGCCGACGGGATCATGGTCGAGGTGCACCCCGATCCGGCGCGAGCCCTCTCGGATGGTCCCCAGTCGCTCACGCCCGCCGAGTTCGAGCTGCTCATGGCGGATCTGGCTGCCATCGCCGCGGCCGTGGGACGTCCCCTCGCCGGACTGCGCCAGACCGCTCCCGGAGCGCCGGCGCCGTGAGGCGCGGGACGCTCCTCCGGGCGGCGGGTGTCGCCGCCGCCCTCCTGCCGCTCATCGCGTTCGGCGGAGGCGGCGCCCCGTCACTCCCGGCGCCCGCAGCCCAGCCGCCTCCGGAACCCGCCATCGCCCGGCTCCTCGCCACGTGCGTCCAGTGCCATGAGGACATCGTGGAGGAATGGAAGACCACGCGACACGCCGTGTCGTGGACCAATGCCGAATTCCAGGCGGCGGTGAAGGACCGCCCGGACGGGGGCGACTCCTGCGCGAAGTGCCACGCCCCGGGCTCGATCCTCGAGACGGGCTTCGGAAACCTGCCGGCGGCGCGACAGAAGGACCGCCAGCTCGGTGTCAACTGCCTCACGTGCCACGTCCTGAAGGGCCGCTACCACGGGCCCCACGCCTCCACCGGGCACGGCGGGATCACCGCCGACCCGGCCTTCCTGCAGCCCGGGATCTGCCTCTCCTGCCACGGGCAGCCGGAGACGCGGAAGGAACACGATCAGGGCACGTCGTTTCTCGCGGCCCAGGCGGACGGCGGCGGTCCCGCGTGCCAGGCCTGCCACATGCCGGCGGTGCAACGGAAGATGGTGTCGTCGGAGGACATCCGTCCGGAGTTCCTCCGTGGCGTCGTTCCGTGCCGCACCCACGTCTTCCGGGGCGTGAAGAACCGGGCGGCCCTCGAGAACACCGTGCGCCTCGTGGCCCGATTCGAAGGGGATCGGATTCTCGTGGATCTCATGCCCGTCGCCGGACATTCCATCCCCGCGAGCACGGGGCGCGAGCTGCGCCTTTCCGTCGTCTGCCGGAACGGCGGCGGCGCCGAAACGGGGCGCACGGGGCGCGTCTTCGACTTCGCGAAGGGCGATGTGCTCCTTCCGGCGCGGACGACGACGGTCGAATTCCCGGCGCCCGCCGGCACCCGCTCGGTGGAGG
>CAYQRN010000326.1:0-2791 GCA_964419995.1 uncultured Planctomycetia bacterium | reverse complement strand
AGGGGATGAACGAGGTGGAGATCGAGGTCATCCGCCCGCCGGACGACAAGTGCTGCCGGCCCGCGGCTCACCTCGGCATGGGACTCTTCCGCAAGACGTGGGTGAGCCCGAAGATCGCCATCCTGAAGACGGCGCCGCCCGCCGCGGTCGTGGGCGAGACGTTCCAGTACGGCATCACGGTGTCCAACGACTCTCCCATCGACGCGCGGGACGCCGTCGTCGTGGACGTCCTGCCGGACGGCATCGAGTACGTTGCTTCGGAGCCGGCCTGCACGCCGGAGGGTCAGAAGCTCGCCTGGGCTCTCGGAACCGTGCCCGGCGGCGCGAGCCGCAGCATCATGGTCTCGGTCCGCGGCACGCGGTCCGGCCGTTTCCAGAACTGCGCCGACGTGACGGCCGAGGGCGGCCTGCTCACCGGGCGATCCTGCGCCGACACGGTCATCGGGGCGCCGGCCCTCGAGCTCGTGAAGACCGGGCCCGCGGAAGTCCTCGTCTGCGACCCGATCACGTGGGAGATGACGGTGACCAACCGCGGCGACGCTCCGGCGCGGGGCGTCCGCATCACGGACAGCCTCCCCGAAGGGATCACCACGGTGGACGGGCAGGCCGGCGCGGCCTTCGATGTCGGCGACCTCGGACCCGGCGAGTCGCGCCGCGTGACGCTGGCGACGAAGGCCGTCCGCGCCGGCACGTTCGAGAACCGGGCCCAGGCCACGGCGGGCGGCGGCCTCTCGGCTGACGCCGCAGCCACGACGGTGGCCCGGCAGCCGGTTCTCGAGGTCCGGAAGACCGGCCCCGAGCGGATCTTCCTCGGGAAGAACGCGACCTTCGAGATCACGGTGACGAACTCGGGCGACGGACCCGCGAGGGACACGATCCTCGTCGATCGTCCGCCGGCGGGAACGGCTCTCGTGAACGCCAGCGATGGCGGCCAGCTCTCGCCAGAGGGCATCGTCTGGAACCTCGGGACGCTGGCCCCCGGAGCTGCGCGAACCGTGACCCTCACGGTGACCCCGCGGGACAAGGGGGTCGTCGTGAACGCCGCCGAGGCCCGGGCGTACTGCGCCGACGCCAAGGCCGCGGAGGCGCGGACGGCCATCGAGGGCATCCCGGCGATCCTCCTCGAGGTCATCGATCTCGAGGATCCGATCGAGGTGGGGGCCAACGAGACGTACGAGATCGTCGTGACGAACCAGGGTTCGGCGGACGGGACCAATATCCGCGTCGTCTGCGAGCTCGAGCCGAGCATGCAGTACGTGTCCGACGCCGGCGCGACGCCGGGTTCGGCCAGCGGGAACACGGTCACCTTCGCGCCCCTGGCGACACTGGCGCCGAAGGCCAAGGCCACGTGGCGGATCGTGGTGAAGGCGGTGTCGCCCGGTGACGTCCGCTTCCGCGTCATGCTGAAGTCCGACCAGATCGACCGGCCGGTCGAGGAGACCGAGGCCACGAACTTCTACCAGTAGGCCGCGGTCCGACGTCGCGGGCCCGGCGGGGGCATCGTCCCCGCCGGGCCCGCTTCGTTTCCGGAGCGTTGCAGGGCGCCCCGAGCCGTGTGCGACCCGCGCGCGGCGTCCCTCGGATGCGTCTCCGACCGCCCGGTCGGGAGGGTCTTGAAACTCCGGATTGCATAGTTGAGAATGAGTCTCATTAGCAACGCGAGAGCCCGGCGGCCATCGGCGTCGCCGGGTGTCATGAGAATGAGGAGAACAGGATGCGCATCGCATCGATCGTGGCGGCCGTCTGGCTCTTCGGAGGGGACGGAGTGCCGGCCCAGGCGCCCGTCCTTCAGGGGACGCCGCTGACTTCGGGCTGCGGGGCCGTGGTGGCTCTCACGGGGCCGCCGGGGGCGACCTTCGTGCTGGCCGTGGACACGGGACCGGGCCCGGTCATGGTGCCGGGACTCGGCACCGTGGAACTGGACCTCGGCCCGAATCTCTCCATCCTCGTCAACGGACCGCAGCAGGGCGCGGGCCTCGACCCGAGCGGAACGTTCACGCTTGCCGTGCAGCTTCCGCCTGTCCCCGCTGCGCCCCTGCCGCTCTACGCACAGGCGCTGGTGGCCGGCCCGAGCGGACCCGTTCTCTCGAACGGAATCGCGGCTGTGATTCAGGCATCGGGCAGCCTTGTGTTCCTGGACGGGTCGGCCGCGCTGCCGCCGGAGGCCCTGCTGGCGGAAGACGGGCTGTTCGTGGACGTCGATGGAGACGGAGACGACGATCTCCTGGTCGCGAACAGCAGCTCGGCGACGGGTGGTTTCGTGGAATCGCGACTCCTCGTGAACCAGGGAGGGCTCCAGGGGGGCATGGCTGGCGTATTCGGGGACGAGACGGCGTCGCGTCTCGGCGGCTGGGGGGTGCCGGCCCTGGCGGCTGCTGCGGCCGACGTGGACGGGGACGGGGACCAGGATCTCTTCCTCGGCGCCGACGACGGGGCGTACAACGTTCCGAACGTCCTGCTGCTCAATCAGGGCGGGCCGCAGGGTGGCGTCCCGGGGTTCTTCCAGCCCATGCAGGTCTTCCCGGGTGGCGCCTTCGAGACGCAGGCGGCCTGCTTCGTCGACATCGACCTCGATGGAGATCCGGATCTCGTGCTCGGAAACGGGACGGACGTCCAGGCCTCGCCGGCACCGGCGGAGCTCCTCGTGAATCTCGGGGGGATCTTCGTCGTCGAGACGGCGCACTTCGGCGGGGCGGCGTGGAACGTGCCCGGCGAGACCGACGGCGTGGCTGCCGCCGATGTCAACGGCGACGGATGGCCGGACCTCTGGCTGGCGAGGGACGGCCAGGAT
>CAYQRN010000325.1:0-2834 GCA_964419995.1 uncultured Planctomycetia bacterium | reverse complement strand
CTTCGGCGGAGCGGGCGCGGGCGGCGCCGCGGGGGGCGCCGGGGCTGGAGCGGCTGCGGCCTTCGCCGCGCCCGCCTTCGCGGCCGCGCGCCGCGCCTTGGCGGCCTCCAGAACCGGCGCAAGGGGGATGAGCACGATCATGCCGAGCGCCAGCACGAGGAAGGCGAGCGTGCAGTACCAGATGAGGCCGTCTTGCATGTGCGTCGATCTCCTTCGGGCAGCGCCCCTTCGGGCTCTGCTGTCGCCCATCCGGCGACGGGCACGGATCCTACGCGGAGAGACGCCGCGATTCGAGGGCCGTCGCCGCCGCGACCATGCCGCCGCGGCGTGAATCTCCCGGCCTGAGTGCTACCATGACTGTTCCGCGGCGGACCGCGCGGAGCCCGCGCCCGCCCGCCCGACACCTCACCCCGGGAGACGTCACGAGGATGGACAACCCCATGCAAGGCCGCCGTCGTCGCCTCAAGGACCTGGCGGCGGCGCGCAACCCGGAGGCCCTCGAGACGGCGTGGATCGAGGCCGCCGACGCCGAACCCGAGAACCTCGAGCTGTTCATGGAGGCCGTGGCGGTCCTCGAGACGGAAGGTCGATTCGAGAAGGCCGGCAGCTATCTCGCACTCCTCCTCCCCATCTACCTCGAGCGCAGGATGGACGACCACGCCCTCACGATCCTGCGGAAGATGGCTGCCGTGAGCCCCCGCGAACGCGGCATCCGGCACGGATTCCTCGACGTCTTCCGGCGCCGTTTCGCCTCCCACCCCGACTTCGAGACGCTGCTCGGGCACTCGGGGCTCGACAAGAAGGAGGCGGACCTCCTCGCGGCCGTGGATCGCCTCGAGACGTGGCTCGCCTACCGCAAGGGCGCCTACGTCGAGCACCCTGCCGGCTGGGGCATGGGCCGCATCGTCGACGTGGACCCCGCCGCCGGCACCGTGGTCATCGACTTCCGGACGAAACCGCGCCACGAGCTCAGTCTCGACGTGGCCCGCAAGGTCACCGAGATCGTCCCCGATGACGATCTCCGCGCCATGAAGTCCGACCGCCTCGAGGAACTGAGGGCCCTCGCGGCCTCCGACCCGGCCCGCCTGATCCGCATCGTCGTGAAGAGCCGCGGCGGGCGCGCGTCGGTTCGGGAAATCAAGCAGCGGCTCTGCGACGACGTCATCCCCGCGAAGGACTGGACGCGCTTCTGGAGCCGCGCCCGCACGGCGTGCAAGGCCGATCTTTTCCTCCGCATCGGCACCGAGACCAACGCGCTCGTCGAGATCCTCGCTGCCTCCACGAGCCCGGCCGAGATCGCGTCCGGGCACCTTGCCGCGCTCGAGGATCTTCCCGCAAGGATCAAGTACCTCCGGACGCTCCTCACGGATCTCGAAGCCCACCCCGATGCCGCCGCGGCTCTCCGCACCGCGGCCGAGGAGGTCGCGCGGACGGCCCTGGCCGGCGGACCCCATCCTCTCGGACACCGGATCTCCCTCGCCCTCGTCCTCGCGCAGGTCGCAGGACGCCTCGATCCGCCGCTCGACATCTCTCCGGACCTCGCGCCGGACACGGTCTTCGCCGACCCGGCAGCCGTAGCGGCGGCCGTGCCGGAACTCGTGCTCGCGGCCCACGAGCGCCCCGTCCTCCACGCCCTCCGCGAGCGCGCCACCGACACGTGGATGGACCTCTACGAGACGATCGTCCTCTTCGGCCTCGGCGACATCTCCGAAGTCGCCGCGAAGGAGCTCATCGCCGCCGGCGCCTTCGACCGGGTCACCCGCGTCATCGTGCGCGAGATCCTCGACGGGTATCGCGATCGTCCCGACGCGTTCCTCTGGTTCGCCCGGCTCGCCGCGGCGGGCAAGCTCCCTCCGGAGCTTCCCAACCCCGGCCTCACCGTCCTCGTCGAGAAGGCCGTCCTGCTCCATGCCTGGATCACGTCGCGGACGGCCCTCCGGAGCGACCCCGGCGACCGGCGTGCGCTCAAGGCCGTCCAGAACTGGCTCATCTCCCGCCGCGGCGCGGTCGTGAGCGAGGCGCTCCACGCGGCCTCGGACCCCGCCGAGGCCCAGAACGTCTACTCCGTCGTCCGCCGGAACCGCACCCTGCAGGACGACGCCCGTGACATCCTCGTCGCCGCCGCCCTCCGCGTGCGGCCCGACCTCGCCCGCGACGATGCGGCGACGGCGGATCCGGAGTTCGACTTCGACACGCTCTACGTGACCCCCGGATCGCTCCGGCGCCGAGAGCTCGACTACGAACGCCTCGTCAATGTCGAGATCCCCGAGAACGCCCGCGAGATCGGCAAGGCCGCCTCCTACGGCGATCTCTCGGAGAACTTCGAGTGGAGCTCGGCCATCGCCCGGCGGGACCAGCTCGTCCACCGCGCCGAGATCCTCCGGGCCGACCTCGACCGGGCCCGCGTCATCGAGGACGACATGTTCATCCCGGGCCGGGTCTCCCTCGGCGCCCGCGTCGCGCTCCGCCTGCTGTCGACGGGAGAGACGGAGACCTGGACGATCCTCGGCCCCTGGGAGATCGACCGGGACCGGCGTGTCATCTCGTACCAGTCCCCGATCGGACGCGCGCTCATGGGGCGGTCGGTCGGCGACCGGGTCACGATCGAGCTGCCGGGCGGCCACGCCGAGGCGGAGATCCTCTCGATCGAACGGGACGACGACGCTCTCGGCGCCGCCCGCGACTGATCCGCCTGCGGCGGGGGGCGCCTCAGCGGGGAACCGCGAGTCGCGCGCGAAGCTCCGCGATCCGCCGGAGCAGCGCCGGCCGCCCGGCGACAGGATCCACGGAGACGGGCTCCCCGAGCACGCCGGACACTTCCGCCGCCACACGTC
>CAYQRN010000324.1:0-2875 GCA_964419995.1 uncultured Planctomycetia bacterium | reverse complement strand
GAAGATCATCAGCTCCCAGGGCCGCGTCATCTACGTCCTCGATCCGGAGCGCCTGGCCTCCATCGCGGGACGGACCGTGGACGCGACCTGACCGGGAGACCGTGCCGGGAGTACCTCCGCCCGGGCCGTGTCCCGGGCGGAGAGTCTCCGCAGGCCGAGGTTTCGAAGAGGTGCCGGATGGCCCGCGAGAGGATCCTGATCATCGAGGACGAGCAGCTCATCCGGCTCTCCCTGCGTGCCCGCCTCGAGAAGGAAGGCTACGTCGTCGAGGAGGCGCCGGACGGCCGGACGGGCCTCCAGCGCCTCGAGGCCTCGGAGATCGACCTCGTCCTCCTCGACTACCGCCTCCCGGACACCGATGGCCTCACGATCCTGAAGCGGGTCGTCGTCGAGTGGCCGGACGCCGTCGTCATCCTCATGACGGCCTACAGCACGATCGAGTCGGTCGTGGAGGCGATGCGACTCGGAGCCTTCGCCTATCTCGAGAAGCCCTTCAACATGGACGCGATGGTCGTCAACGTCCAGAAGGGCCTCGAGACGACCCGCCTGCGCCGCGAGGTGAACCGCTTCCGCCGCGAGCAGGCGTTCGCGGACGGAAGTCTCGCCATCATCGGCGACTCCCCCGAGATGCGCGGGATCCTCGAAATCGTGAAGAAGGTGAACGCCACGGGCAACTCGACCGTGCTCCTCATGGGGGAGAGCGGGACCGGCAAGGATCTCCTCGCCAAGGTCATCCACCGCACGAGCGAGCGGGCCTCCGGCCCCTTCATGAACATCACGTGCACGGCGCTGCCGGACACTCTGCTCGAGAGCGAGCTCTTCGGGCACGAGCGGGGCGCGTTCACCGACGCCAAGATGAAGCGCGAGGGACTCCTGCAGCTCGCCCACGGGGGCACGCTCTTCCTCGACGAGGTCGGCGACATGCCCATCACGCTCCAGAGCAAGCTCCTGCGCTTCCTCGAGGACCGTTCCTTCCGGCGGCTCGGCGCGTCGGAGGACACCCGCGTGGACGTCCGCGTCATCTGCGCGACCAACCGGGATCTCTCGGCCCTCGTCCAGTCCGGCCAGTTCCGCTCCGATCTCTACTGGCGCATCTCCGTGGTGCCGATCCGGATCCCGGCCCTCCGGGAGCGGGCCTCGGATATCCCGAGGCTCTGCCACTACTTCGTCGACCGCCTGAACCGCGAGTTCCGGAAGTCCGTGAAGGGCATCACGCCGGCGGCTCTCGAGAAGCTCACGACCTACGCCTGGCCGGGTAACGTGAGGGAGCTGCGGAACGTCATCGAGCGCGCCATGATCCTCGGCTCCGGGGACACGCTCGATGTTGCCGATCTGCCTGCCGAGATCCGCGGTCTTGCAGCGGAGGGCGCGCCCCGCGAGCCGGTGACGCTCCCGCCCGACGGGCTCGACTTCGAGGAGGTCGAGAAGAGCCTCGTGACCCAGGCCATGCGCCTCGCCGGCGGCAACCAGACCCGCGCCGCGAGGCTCCTTCGCATGACACGGGACCAGATCCGCTACCGGATCGAGAAGTTCCGCCTCGCGGCGCCGGCCGAGGACGCCTGAACCCCGGTTCTCCAAGGGACCTGGGAGCGGCGCCGGGGATCTCCGACGGGTCGCCGGGAACGCGCCGCGGTTTGGGGCTTCCGACGGCGGTTCGGTAGACTGTCATCCAGCCATCCGAGGAGATGTACATGATGTTGCGTCCCGCTGCCGTCACGCTGTCCGCCCTCGTCCTGCTCGCCGCCGGCGCGAGGCCCCAGGTCTCGCTCGATACCGTGCGCGTCGCGTCGGGTGTCACGAGTCCCGTCTTCGTGTGCGCTCCCCCGGGCGATCCTGCACGCGTGTTCATCGTCCAGAAGAACGGCCATATCCGGATCCTCAAGAACGGCGCGGTGCTCCCGACGTCCTTCCTGAACATCCAGACCCTCGTTTCCACGGGGAGCGAGCAGGGACTCCTCGGTCTCGCGTTCCACCCGAACTATGCCCAGAACGGCCGATACTTCGTCAACTACACCAACACCGGAGGATCGACGGTCATCGCTCGCTACCAGGTGTCGTCGAATCCCGACATCTCGAACACGACGGCCACGATCCTCATGACGATCAGCCAGCCGTACTCGAATCACAACGGCGGGTGCATCCAGTTCGGCCCCGACGGGTACCTCTACATCGGAATGGGTGACGGGGGCAGCGGGAACGACCCCCAGGCGAACGGCCAGAACATCAACGTGCCGCTCGGCAAGATGCTGAGGATCGACGTCGACAGCGCGGAGAACGGAAACTACGGCACTCCGTCCACGAATCCCTTCGACGGGGCGATTCCGGGCGACGACCGGATCTGGGCGTACGGCCTGCGCAACCCCTGGCGCTTCAGCTTCGACCGGGCGACGGGCAACATGGTCATCGCCGACGTGGGGCAGAACGCCTGGGAGGAGATCGATTTCGAACCTGCCGGCGCCGGTGGCCGCAACTACGGCTGGCGCTGCATGGAGGGCAACTCCTGCACCGGCCTCTCGGGCTGCACCTGCAACGCGACGACCCTCACGAATCCCATCTGGGTCTACAGCCACAGTCTCGGATGCTCGGTCACCGGCGGCTACGTGTACCGGGGATGCGCGATCCCCTCGCTGCGCGGGCACTACTTCTTTGCGGACTACTGCAACGCGACGATCTGGTCCTTCCCGATCCAGTCCACGCCGGTGCCCGCCGGAAGCGTGACGAACCGGACCGCCGAACTGGCGCCCGGCGGGGGGCTCTCGATCTCGAGCATCTCGTCCTTCGGCGAAGATGCGGCGGGCGAACTCTACATCTGCGACATGTCCGGCGGCGAGGTCTTCAAGATCGTCCCCTCCGCGGCGCAGACGACGGGCATCGT
>CAYQRN010000323.1:0-2883 GCA_964419995.1 uncultured Planctomycetia bacterium | reverse complement strand
GTCGGCGAGGCGGATGATCTTCATCCGTTCCTTCTGCTTGCGGCGGCGCCTTTCGCTCGGCTTCTCGTAGTGGGACTTCATCTTGACCGACCGATCGACGCCCTCGGAGTTGCAGAGCCTCTTGAGGCGCCGCAGGGCCTTCTCGATGGGCTCGTTCTCTCGGACCTGCACCTTGATCGCCAAACACTTCTCCTTTCGATCCGGCCGCCGGGCGTATCTCGATGATCCGCCGGGGACCGTCATGCGGCAGGCGGCACCCGGGGGACGGCGGACGCCGTCCCCCGGGTACGCCGTACGCGGGCCGAGGTTATATCTCGGCGGCCTCGGCGGCGGAACCCTCCCCCGTCCGGGCCGTGCGTCCCGACGTCTCGGCGGCCCGGGCCGCCGCGTACTGGGCGCCGAGGACCTGGACGCGCTCCTTCATGAGCCGGCCCGCCTTGAAGTGGACGACGGACTTGCTCGGCACGTCCACGCGCATGCCCGTCCGCGGGTTGCGGGCCCGTCGCGCAGCCCGTGTCTTGATCTCGAACACACCGAACTCCCGGAACTCGAGACGGTTGCCCTTGGCGAGTTCCTGGATGATCTCGTCGATGAAGGCCTGGATCACCTTCTTGATGATGACCTTCTTCTGCCGGGTCTTCTCCGAGATCCGGTAAGCCAGTTCCTTCTTCGTCACCGTCACCATAGCGGTCCCTTTCCGAGTGACCGACCCGACGCCGAGCTCCGTTCCGCCGGCGGATGCCGCAGGTCTACCCGGACCTCGGCCCGAGAAGAGCGACCTCTTTCGCGGCCCCCGGGCGGCGGCCGACGTGGGCCCCTGCGGAAACGGAGCGTGCGAGGGACGTAACTCGCGGTTCGACCTTCGACATTGTGCTACCCAATCTGTTACTCGTCAATAGGTTAAAAGTCTTTCGACGAGTCTCCCCTCCATACGTTGCGTTCGCGCCCGAGTTGGAAGCAGTCTCCGCCGCCCCCCGTCGACGCCACGGCCCCGCGACGGAGGCGCGAGCGGGGGTCCGAACCCCGGCCCGGTGGCTTCCATCCGAGTGCCCCCGTGGCCGGAGGTCTCGGAATAGTCGGAGTTTCCGGTCGTCGAAGGAGGCGTCAGAATTCGCGGGGAAACCACCCTCGACGCCGGTAGAATGTTCCGACAACCGGTCCCAAGGGATATGGGGAGGCTCGGAAAAGGATGTTGAGAATGAGGTTGGCGCGGGTCGCTGCGGGGCTTCTGCTCGCGGTACTGCCCCTCGCCGGAGCGCCGGCCCAGCCCCCGGCGGCGCCGGGGGCCCCGGACCAGGACATCATCGTGAACCTCGGCCCCGAGGGCCTGACCATCGACGAGTTCGTCCACCTCGTCAACAAGCACACGGGCCGGGTCTTCGTCTTCGACGACCAGAAGTTCAAGAGCAAGAAGTTCAAGATGGTCGGCTCGAAGACTCTGCCCCAGAGCCAGGCCTACCAGTTCTACCAGACCCTCTTCCGGGCGGAGAACCTGGCGCTCGTCCCCATCGGACCGAAGGACGCCGAGGTCATCATCGTCGAGGATCTCGCCACGGCCCAGTTCCTGAAGAACACGGCGGTGTTCGTGCTGCCGGAGGACGTCCCCGGCATGGCGAGGGACGTCGGGATCATCATCTCGACGGTGTATCCGCTCCGCTACGTGGACGTCGGGTCTGTCCGAGCCGCGCTGTCGCAGGTGACGGCGAACAAGGCGACGAATCTCGTCGTCGAGATCCAGAGCGCCAACTCCCTTCTCCTCACGGACTTCGCGCCAAATGTCAATTCAATGCTCCAGCTCCTCAAGCAGATGGACGTCCCCGCTGCGGCCAACATCCCGCGCTTCGAGAAGATCCATCTCAAGTACGCCGCGGCCGAGGAGCTCGTCCAGATCCTCCGCGAGCTCATCTCGGCCCGCTTCGGCGCGCAGTCCCAGGGCGCGGCCCAGGGCGGAGGTGGCGGCCGCCGCGCTCCCATTCCCCAGCCGGACGGAACGGTGCGCCCGGCCGGAGCTACTGGCGGCCGCGACTCCATCGAACCGCAGATCATCGCGGATCCGCGGACGAACTCCATCGTGGTCTACGCCGCCGACGACGTCGTCGAGGAGCTCCGGCGCCTCGTCGACAGCCTCGACGTCGAAGTGAAGGGGATCGAGAGCAACATCCACGTCTACCCCCTCGTCAACTCCAACGCCGCGGAGCTTGCCGACGTCATCGACAACCTCCTCCGCCAGTCCACGCGAGCCTCGGCCCGCGGCCGGCCCGCCGGCATCACGGGAGCTCAGGGCGCCGCGCCGACGACCATCGGCAGCCCCGACCAGGAAGAGGTGACGATCGTCGCCGACCGCCACACGAACTCGCTCGTCATCACGGCGACCAAGACGCGCTACCAGGAGATCGAAGACCTCATCCGGCGCCTCGACAAGCGCCGCCCGCAGGTCCTCGTCCAGGCGGCCATCGCCGAGCTTTCCGACACCGACCTCGACCAGATCGGCACAGAAGTCGCTTCCGTCGAAGACGACGAGAACGGCTACTTCTTCGCCACGGCCTTCGGCCTGACGACGATCGACACCGGAACGACGACCACCGGCGGTTCGAGCGGCACCGGCGGCACGGGGACAGGCACCGGCGGCGGCAGCGGCGCCACCGGGACCGCGAGCGGCCCCTCCTCGATCTTCGACAGCTTCCGCCGCCTCCCGAACACGAGCCTCCAGGGGCTCCTCACGGGGTTCTTCGAGGACGACCAGATCCAGGTGCCGCTCCTCGTCCACCTCTTCCGCCGCCTCAACAAGAGCAACCTCATCTCGGTACCCTCGGTGCTCACCAACGACAACGAGGAGGCCAAGTTCAAGGTGAGCCGCCAGGTCCCGACGACGACGACGAACCA
>CAYQRN010000322.1:0-2935 GCA_964419995.1 uncultured Planctomycetia bacterium | reverse complement strand
CGCATCCCGGCATCGGCGCGCTTCACGGTTTCGGGATCCACCTCGCCGCTCACGACCGGGATGACGATGCCGGCGAGGAGCGTGAGGATCGCCACGACGACGATGAGCTCGACGATCGTGAAACCGGATCTGCGGATGATGGCGCGCCCCTCCCGGCGGGTCCGGAATGCGGTCGCGTTCCCGGATCGGACCCCTTCCCCCGCCTTCATCGGCAGGAGTCCCGGGGGGGGTTGAGGAGAGGCGCCCCGCGGCTTCGGGCCGCCGCGGGGTGCGACCCCTCACTCGGACGAGCCGAGCGTCTTCTGGAGCTCCTTCGCCCGCTCCTCGAGGCCGGTGCCCCGGAGGCGCGGGAGGAGCGACGAGAGTTCCTTCTTCGCGGCGGGCACGTCCGACCCGGCGGTCTTCCCGACGGCGGAGAGGGCCTCCTCCGCGGCGGAGACGACGGATTCCCGCAGGGTCGAGAGGCGCTTCGCCAGCGCCTCGGGCGCGTTCTGAGGCGTCGCGGCCGTGAGGACGTCGAGGGCCTTGCCGAACTCGCCCTTCGCGAGGGTCTCGCGCGCCTTCGCTTCGGCATCGCCGATGCGGTCGTACTCCTTGCGCGAGAGCCCCTTCCCGTGCTCCTTCTGGAGCTGGCGGCGCGCCTCCTCGGCGGCCTCCATGAGCGCCTTCACGCTCTGGCCCCCCGGAAGTCCCTTCATCTCCTCGAGGTTGTGGGGGTTCACGATGGAGGTGTAGGGAATCTTCCCGGTCTTGTTGTACTGACCGGCCTGGGTCCGGTTGAAGGCGAGGATCTCGTCGTAGGTGAGGTTCGGCCACTCGAGCATGAGGAGGACGGGCTTGCCGTCCGGTCCCTTCGCACGATACGCGGCGGCCCGCCGGTCCTTCTTCGTCGCGCCCTCGTCGAGGCGCTGGAGCGCGAGCACTTCCACGGTCCCGGACTTCGCGAACTCGATGTACTTCTTGTTCTGCATCACGGCAGAATGCATGCCCCAGCAGGGCCCTCAGTAGAAGCCGTGGCTGTGGACCACGAGGGGCAGGTTGAGGAGCCGGGCCTCCTCGACGGCGGCGTCCCAGCTCCGGGCGAAGGTCACGGTCGGTTTCGGCTTGTCGTCGCTCACGACGAGGTCGGGTTTCGCCGCGGCGGGATCCTGGTCCTGCGCGGCGACACCGCCTGCCAGCATGGCGACGAGGGTCAGCACCCCCATCAGGCGGCACAGCATCATCGGGTCCTCCGGAAGAGATTCCTGTTCCGGCAATATACACGCCGAAGGGTCCGGTCTTTCCCCGCGCCAGGACGCCGACGGACTTCGGCCCGACGGCCGCTCGGATAGAGTTCCTGCCCCCCATGCAGAGCCCCCGCCGCCCCTACCTCGTCCTCAGGCACCGGGACTTCCGCCTCTTCTGGGTTTCCATGCTCGTCTCGACCCTCGGGTCGCAGATGCAGGTCGCGGCCATGGAGTGGCACATCTACGTGCTGACCCGCTCCCCCCTGGCCCTCGGGCTCATGGGCCTCGTCCGCGTCCTCCCGATCATCGTGTTCTCCCTCTTCGGCGGGGTCGTCGCGGATCGCCGCAACCGGCGCGTCGTCATGTTCATCGCCCAGTCGGTGATGACCGCGGCGGCGATCCTCCTCTTCGCCGCGACCCGGGCGGGGTCGGATGCGCCTCTCCTCCTCTATGGCATCGCCGCCCTCTCGGCCTCGGCGACGGCCTTCGACAACCCCGCACGGCAGGCTCTCGTTGCGAGGCTCGTGCCGGCGGGCGAGCTTCCCGCGGCCCTCACCCTCAACCTCACGCAGTTCCACATCGCGATGATCGGGGGACCCGCGCTGGCAGGCGTGCTCATCGCCGGGTCGGGCGCGGTCCTCGGCCCCGCCCTGCCGCTCGCGGGCTCGCGGGCCCCGGACAGGGGCGGTCTCGCTCTCATCTACGTCCTCAACGCCGTTTCGTTCATCGGCGTCCTCGCAACGCTCATCGGCATGAGGACACCGGGCGGCGTCGAACCCTCCTCGCGGACCGAGCGGCCCCTCGATTCCCTCCGGACGGGACTTCGATTCGTCTTCACGACGCCCGTCATGGTCTGGACCATGGGGCTCGACTTCTTCGCGACCTTCTTCGCCGGCGCCATGTCCCTCCTGCCGATCTTCGCCGACCAGGTCCTCGGCGTGGGTCCCGTGGGCTATGGCTGGATGCGGGCAGCGCCGGCGGCGGGGGCACTTCTCGCCGGCATGGCCCTCACGATCCGCCAGCTCCCGGCCGCCCAGGGCCGGGCCATCCTCGCCGCCGTCGCGATCTACGGCGCCTCCACGACGATCTTCGGCCTCTCGCGCGCGTTCTGGCTCACTCTGACGGCCCTGGCCCTCGGCGGCGTCGCCGATCTCGTCTCCACGGTGATCCGCCAGACCCTCCGCCAGACCCTCACGCCGGACGCCCTGCGTGGCCGCATGACGTCCGTGAACATGATCTTCTTCATGGGCGGGCCCCAGCTCGGCGAGCTCGAGGCGGGATTCGTCGCGTCCCTCTTCGCCTCCGCGGCCACCGGCGCCACGATCTCCGTCGTCTCGGGGGGCGTCGCCACGATCCTCACGGCGATCTTCGTCGCCCTCCGCACGCCCGTCGTCCGCCGCTACCGGAGCCCCCCCGCCGCCTGATCCCCATCCTCCGGCTTGCGGGCGGCGCCGGCTTGAGGCCGGCGCCGCGGCAGCGGCGAGACGACGGCGGGCTCAGCGGAGGCGGAGGATCTCGCCGAGGTGACGGTACTGCTCGGACTTGAGAAGTCCGTCGTCCACGAGGCTCTTCGCGAGCTTGTAGAACTCCTCGCGGGGCTCGAGCGTCCCGTGCTTCTCGATGCGCACGAAGAGCTCCCGCTTCTCCGAGTTGAGGCGCTCGGATCCGATGATGCCTCGGCCGTGCGGGACACGTTCGGGTACTTCGAT
>CAYQRN010000321.1:0-2979 GCA_964419995.1 uncultured Planctomycetia bacterium | reverse complement strand
TCTCGTGCAGTGTCTCGAAGCCCTGCGCCCGGATGACGTCGCGGTCCGCGGACGCGGATCCCTCGGGCCATGGCGCGGCACCGCCGAGGATCAGCGTGATCCGGCGGGCGCGGCATGCATCGGCGATCTCGCCGGCAGACACGCGGAGTCGCCCCGCGCTCTCGGCCGGGGCGCCGGCCGCGAGGTAGAGCGTCCGGTACTCCCGCGCGTCGAGGGCCGCCGCGATTTCGGATGCGTCGTGGCCGGCGCCCGCCCAGACCGGTCGCCACCCCGCGTCACGCACGACGAGTTCCGCAAGGCGGAGCCCCACGTCGGAGGTCTCGCCCGGCGCCGCCGCGAGGAGGCAGAGGGGCGCGTCCGGCACCGCAGGCATGGCGTCTGCGCAGCGCCCGATGGCGCGGGCCAGGCGCTCGCGCACGGCCGCCCGCTCCGCCGAGGGCGTGCGATCGCGATCCCAGCGACTCTGCAGATCCCCATAGGCGTGGAGGACCGAATCCGCCACGGCCGACCAGTGCCCGGCTCGGGACCTCTCGGCGAGCAGGAGGATCTGCAGCTCGAAGGCATCCGCGTCGCCCTGGGCGCGCTCCATGAGCGATTCCACACGGGCGCCGCCGTTCAAGGGCCTCTTGATTCCGTCCTTCAGGAAGTGCTCGACGATCGAGGCCTCGAAGCGACGATGCCTGCCTGGCGTCTTCACGCAGGGCAGGAGACCGGCGTCCGACCAGCGCTTGATCGTGGAGATGCCGACGCCAAGACGACGAGCGGCGGCCGTGGTGGTGAGTAGTGTCGGTTCCATGCTGAGAGCATAACTAGAATATTGACTTTTGTCATCAATCATCCATGAAGAAGGCCATAAACCCCTCATGAAACGCCCATTAGGCGCACGAAGGTCCCCGAGAATGCCCCTTGTGGGCGATTCGACGCCCCCGAATTCGACCGCCGAGGGGCCGCCGCGACCCCCCCGGGGCGTCACTTTCGAGCGCCTGCTTCCGCGGCGAGCCGCCTGAGCTCCGCGATCTGAGGCTCGATGGCACGCCTGCCGTCCGGCGTGGCCCTCCGGGCTCGCCCCTCGTAGACAGCAAGAGCGCGCGACGCTGCGACGCCCAGGTTCTGGAGCGCCGATGGCTCGCGCCCCGCGAGGGCCCGCTCCGCGTAGATCCTCAGGATCTGCAGGTTCCACGGCCTCACGGCGACCGCCCGCTCGATGAGCTCCGCCGCCCGCGCGGGATCGTGGAGGGCAGGGACCTGGAGCTTCAGGTAGTGGAGATTCACCATGGCGTCGCACGCGGTGCCGCTCGCGCGGATGGCTTCCTCGTAGAGGCCTGCAGCCCGCCGATAGACGTGATCCGCTGCCGCCCGCGGCACCGAACGGCGTTCCGGCGCCGACGCGTCCAAGGCGAGCGCAAGGCGCCAGGCATAGTCCGTGAGAATCGCGGCGCGTTCCGGCGGATCCTGAGCGAACGTCATCGCCGCATCGAGCGCCTCCCGCGACGACGGCGGCGGCGGCGCTGCGCGGCCGCTCGACGCCCGGAGTTCCGCGACCTCCCGAAGGAAGGCGAGCCGCGCGAAGAACCATCCGTAGACCTGTGCCTCCGCAGACTCGAACGAGCGGGGATCCGCGATGCGTTGCGCCGCTCCAAGCTCCATGGACAGAGCCAGACGTTCCGCGACCTCGAGTTCCTCGGCGAAGCCAGGCTCCGTCCCGCGGCGGAAGATCCGCTCCACGAGTCCCCGCGGAACGGCCGTGAACTCGGCCTCGAAGGACGTCTCCTTCGGCCTGAAGAAGTACACGGGCCGTCCGGGGAGGTTCAGACGGACCCAGGCGAGGCTGTTCCAGCGCTCCGTGGCTCCGTCGTAGCGGACCATGTCCCCGGGGAGCCGGAGCCTCGGCTCCGCCCTCCGGAGCGCGGGCAGATGCCAGGCATACGTGAGCTTCTCCATGTCCACGACCACGACGTCCGGGCGCTCGCCGAGGCAGAGCGTCACGTAGGCCAGCGCGTTATGCATGAGGTCGCCGCGCTGGAAGAGAAGAGCGTCGGGTTCGAGCGCCGCCAGGACGTTCCGCCCGAGCTCGCGGCAGAAGGCGTTTCCGCTCTGATCCACAGCGGGCACGTTCACGGCCAGGGGCGGGAGCGCCACGGCCGCGAGAATCGCCGCGCCGAGAGCACGCCGCGGACCCGGCGATCGGATCCGCCGCGCGATCCGGCCGATCGCCTCGCCCGCCCCGAGGCCGGCGAGGATCGCGAGCACAATGTCGGGGAGCATCCGGAAGCGATCCACGACGCCCATGTAGAGGGGTCGAAGCGGCGCATTGACGCGGGCGTAGAACAGCGCGACGAGCAGGACGATTCCGCCGAGAAGAACGGCTGCCGCAAGCCTCCGGCGGAGCGCCAGAAGCCCCGCGGCCATGAGAGCGGGCGCGAGCGACGGGAAGTTCCGCGGGATCTCCGCGACGTGCCGGAGTCCATGGCCGAAGAGCCCCGCCCTCACCGCTTCGCCACGCGTCAGGACCTCTTCCTCCACGAGCTCTCGCGAGACGAGATCGAAGGAACCGTAGTCGGCCCGCGTGAGGATGCGGACGATGCCCGCGGCATCGCGCGGATCGTCCCAGTTGAGGAGCGGATCCCCGCGCGCGGCGAGAGGAAGGTAGAGGAGCGGGAGGAGCCCCGCTGCAACTCCCGCGAGCCCCGCCGGCACGGCCCGACGCCGGAGGACGGTCGCGCCGAAGCCCCCGATCCGCCGCGGAAAGAACACGCGCCATCCGAGGATCGCGACCACGGGCGCCGCGACGAGGACCAGCGTCGTGTGGTGGGTCACGACACCCGCGGCCGCGAAGGCGGCGACGGCCAGGCGCCGGCCCGGTCTCCGGATGTTCGCAGGATCGTCCATGAAGACGACGGCCGTGTCGATGAGGATGGCGGCGAGGAGGTTGTTGAGGGGGAAGACCTCGGCCACGAGGGAATACTGAAGGAAGACCCT
>CAYQRN010000320.1:0-2987 GCA_964419995.1 uncultured Planctomycetia bacterium | reverse complement strand
GGGCGTCCGAGGGACTGTCCCATGGCTTCCATGGATCGGTGCGCCGCGGCGGCACGGAACCCGACGCCGAGGCAGCGGAGCGTCCCGATGACCAGTTCCGCCGGGCTCCGCACGATGCAGAGCCGGGAGGCGGGCGCGAAGAAGAGGCGGGAGACGAGGAGGCGCCGGAGGAAGGCCCCGGTATCGAGATCGAGATCGAGGAGGAGGGCTACGGCCTCGTCGAGGATCGATGCGGAAGGGGCGGGGGCGACGAAGGCGGCGAGGAGCTTCCCGGCCAGGAAACGGGGTGTCGCCGCGTGGGCGAGGCAGCCCTCGACGACGTCGTCGCCGTCGAGATCGCCAGTCCGTCCGAGGACGGTCTTGCGGCCAGGATCATGCTCGTCGGGATCGAAACGGAAGTCGCCGTCGCGGACGTGCCAGCCGGTGAAGGCGCGGGCGGCCTCGGCGACGTCGTGCTCCGTGTAGTTTCCGATCCCGAGGGAGAAGAGCTCGAAGAGCTCCCGCGCGAAGTTCTCGTTGGGGTGCCGGCGGCGGTTCCGGTTGCCGTCGAGCCAGAGCAGCATGGCCGGGTCGCGAGCGATCCCGTGGAGAAGGGGGCCGAAGGCGCCGAGTCCGCGGGTCTCGAACAGGTCGAACTGGCCGCGGAGGGCGGCCACGGAGCCGACCTTGTCGAGGCTCGTCGCGAAGTGGCCGTGCCAGAAGAGGAGGATTCGCGGGAGGAGCGGACGGGAGGTGCGGACGAGCCGCAGGACCAGCGAGGCCTGGAAGTCCGCAACCGAGTCGGCTCCGCGGTAGAGAGTGTCCACTTCCGTCGGACCTGCGCCGTCTCGGCCGACTGCGAAGAGGCCCGCGATGGCGTCGTTCGGTCCGAGGACCAACGCCTCGTCGACCTCCCGAGGCGTGGGTCCGAGGAGGGTTCGCCGGAGGAGGTGCGCGGCCTCGACGCGGGTCCACGGACCGTCGATATCCGGACGGTACGGATCGAGAAGGCTCGCGGCGGCGCTCATGGATCTCAGCGATCCGTACCGATCCGGAGGCGGAGCGTGAGCTCCCGGTCGGGATCCGCGATGGAGAACTCGACCCGGCCGAGGGCGCGCAGGGCCGTGAGCCAGATCTCGAGCTCGCGGTCCGCCTCGATCTTCGCGAGCCCCGCCCGGAGGACCAGGGCCGCGGAGAGACGTTCCGCGTTGGCAGCGAGCACATCCGCCGCGAGGAGCGGATCGATCTCGAGGCGATCGATGCCGGCGGGCGGTCCGGGGGGAGCAGGGGGCGTCGCGAGGACCTCGCGGAGGAGGGGGTAGCTCGAGGCGAGGATCGCCCTGCCCCCCTCGAGGGCGAGGGCCGGCGAGTAGTTCTCGAGGGGACCTTCGCGAGCCCCGCCGGGAATGGGGCGCGCCCAGAGGACGAGGGCGTCCACGCCTGCCGCCGTGCGGCTCGTTTCCGTGTACTGGAGGAAGGGCCTGCGGGGCCCGCCGTCGTCGCCGAGATTGAGGATGGAGACGAGGTTCTGGAAGGCGAGCTGGAGTCGGTCCCGGACGGCTTCAGCCCGCGTGACGGCCAGCACCACCGCGAAGGCGGGATGGACCTCGGCCGGATCCTGGTCGGGGAGGCGTCGCGGTCCGGTGACGA
Organism: uncultured Planctomycetia bacterium; assembly: GCA_964419995.1. Lineage (GTDB taxonomy): Bacteria > Planctomycetota > CAYQRN01 > CAYQRN01. The sequence continues at coordinate 1,358 of CAYQRN010000320.1, read as the reverse complement.
GGATCTCGACGCCGGGGCCGAGGCCGTCGAGGATCTCGAGGAAGGGCATGTCTCCGAAGACGAGATTCATGCCGTTCTCGAATTCGGCGAGGCCCGGTCGGGCTCCCGATGCCGTCAGGGTGTCGCGCACGCGCCACCAATCGGCGAGGTGGCGGCCGAGGCGGAAACGGGCGAGGAGATCCGGCAGGGGCGTGTCGGGTCCCACCGCGGCGGCCCGTGTCCACCCCGTGTCCTGTGACGGCGGAGCATGGGGGAGGCGGACCTCGAGCGCGGGGGTCGCATCGAGGCGGAGCGACGCCGAAAGGAAGGGTGCGGTTCGCGCGGCCTCGAGAAGGGGACCGAGGAGGAGGGGGCCGAAGGGGTCCCGTCGGGCGAAGACGAAGCCGCGGGCGAGGCCCAAGAGCGCGTCGAGATCGAGGAAAGCGTGGAGATCGGCGCTCCCGTGGCGGCGCACCGAGGCCTGGTAGAGGGCGGACTGCCCGAGGGAGCGGCCGCGTCCCCAGCGTCGCGACGTGAGTCGCCGGCTCCGGACGATCGCGTCCACGTCAGGAGCAGACGTGATGAGATTGCCTTCGCGGTGGACCGAGAGGCCGGCGGCCTTGAGGATGTCGGCCAGCGTCCGCTGCGCCGCGGGCGTGGCGGCGTCGCAGAGGAAGAGCGGCGGCAGCGAACCGCCGGGGTGCAGCGCGAGGGCTGCCCTCCCGGTGCCTGCAAGGGAGAGATCCCGGAGCGTTCGCAGGGGTCGGAGGGCGGGTTCGTCCCGGAGGAGCCTGTTCGAGAGGGGGGAGGATGCCAGCACGCGGGCTGCCGGGAGATCCCGGAGCCGGGCGGCGAAGTCGCGGAGGGACGCGGTCTCGAGGAGGAGGGGATAGTCGTCGGGGATCAGTCCCGCGAGTCCCGAGGGACCGGCGTCCTGAGCCGCGAGGGCCGGCGCCAGGAAGAGGAGGAGCGACGCGGCAACGCCTCTTCGGATCCCCGTCATGGCGGCTCCCGGCGCCCGGCGCGGTCGCGCAACGGAACGGGCGTCGCGGGAATCATAGCGATCCGGCGGGATTGTGTGAATATGACAGCGATCAGGACCGTGACGCATCGAGGAGATCCCATGAAGAAGGGCGCCGCCATCCTTCCTGTTCTCGCCGTGCTCGCCTCCGTGTTCCAGGCGTCGCCTCTCCGCGCCCAGGGCTCCGCCGGCGATGAGGCCCGCGCCGCACGGGTCCACCGCGATGCCATCGTCATCGACACGCACGCCGATACGCCCACGTATTTCGAGGATCCCACCTTCGACTTCATGAAGCGGCACGACTGGGTGCACGTGGACCATCCGAAGCTCCGCGACGGCGGCTACGACGCGATCGTCG
>CAYQRN010000319.1:0-3082 GCA_964419995.1 uncultured Planctomycetia bacterium | reverse complement strand
AGGAAGCCGCGCTCTTCTGCCCGGCCTGCCACGCCGCGGTGACGGCGGACTCGCGGTTCTGCGGCCGCTGCGGCCATGCCCTCGTCATGGTGGCCCGCTGCCTCGACTGCGGCGCGGAGATGGGCGCTGGCGCCAGGTTCTGCCCCGCCTGCGGGAAGCCCGTGCGGCACCGGGCCGAGTGCGCGAAGTGCCGGGCCGCCCTGCCGCCGGGCACGAAGTTCTGCTCCGCGTGCGGCGAGGGCCAGCCCACCTGATGGCGACGGACGACGCCGCCGGAGAAGCTCCGGACGCAGAAGCCGCCGCCGGCGCGACCCTCCCCTGCACGGCCTGCGGCGCCGAGCTCCGCTATGCGCCCGGCGCCGGACGCCTCCGGTGCGAGTTCTGCGGGCATGAGCAGGTCATCGACGCGGTCGAGACGCGGCCCGTCGAGCACGACCTCGTCGAGCGGCTCCGGACCCTGGCGGAAACGCGGCGAAGCGCCGCCCCGGCCACCCCGGGGCGCGAGACGTCCTGCCAGGGGTGCGGCGCCGTGACGACCTTCGGCGAGCACCAGACGGCGGGTCGCTGCGCCTTCTGCGGCAGCGCCCTCGTCCTCGATCCTCCGGCGGACCCGGCCGCCATCGCTCCCGAGTTCCTCGTACCCTTCGCCGTCACCGGCAAGGCTGCGGCCGAGCGCTTCCGCCGATGGCTCCGGGGGCTCTGGTTCCGCCCCTCGGCTCTCCGGAGCCGCCACTCCATCGAGGAGCTCCGGAGCGTCTACCTCCCGTTCTTCACGTTCGACATGCACGCGGCCTCGCGCTGGTCGGCCCAGTCGGGGACGTACTACTGGACGACCGAGACGTACACGGCCATGGTCAACGGCCGGCCGGCGACCCGGACGCGCTCCGTCCGCCGCGTCCGCTGGTGGCCGTCCTCCGGGCGGCGCGAGGACGACTTCGACGACGTGCTCGTCGCCGCCTCCCGGGGCCTCCCGGCCGGCGCCGCCGCCCGGATCTACCCCTTTCGCCTCGGCGAGCTCGTTCCCACGGGCCCCGGGTGGCTCGCCGGGTTCGGCGCCGAACGCCACTCCGTGGACCTCGAGAGCTGCTTCGAGGCCGCCGTCACGACCGTACGCAGCGAGTGCCGCAATCGGTGCTCGGGAGACGTCCCGGGCGACACCCACCGGTTCCTGTCCGTCACGACGCGGGTGAGCGACCCCACGTTCAAGCCCCTGCTCCTCCCCATCCACGTCCTCGCCTATCGCTGGAAAGGCCGCCCCTTCCGCGTCCTCGTGAACGGACAGACGGGCGCCGTGGCCGGCGACGCGCCCTGGTCCGCCCTCAAGATCTCGCTCGCGATCCTCGCGTTGCTGATCGCCGCCCTCGCGGCGTACTGGTTCCTCGCGAACCGGTGACGGCGGCGGACCGCCCCCGGCCGAGCGGCACGACGTGGTTCCACCCGGCGAAGGCCGGCTCCCGCCCCCGCACGGCCCGGTCGTAGGCGTCGCAGAGGGATCGCGTCACGGGCCCCGGACGCCCCGGTCCCACGGTGCGGCGGTCGACCTCGCGGATCGGAACGATCTCGGCCGCAGTCCCCGTGAAGAAAGCCTCGTCGGCGACGTAGATCTCGTCGCGCGCGAGGGACCGCTCGACCACCGTGTGGCCGAGATCGCCGAGAATGCGGATGGCGGAGGCCCGCGTGATGCCCGCCAGCACGGTCGCCAGGGGCGGCGTGAAGACGACGCCGTCGCGCACGAGGAAGAGGTTCTCGCCGGCTCCCTCCGCCAGGAAACCCTGGGCATCGAGCAGGATGGCCTCGTCGGCGCCGAAGTCCCGGGCCTCGATGGACGCGAGGATGCTGTTCACGTAGTTGCCGGAGAGCTTGGCGTGCGTGAGGCAGGAATTCACGTGGTGCCGGCAGATGGAGACGACGCGCGCCGTGCAACCCCTCTCGCGAGCCCGCGGCCCGAGATAGGCGCCGAACGGGTAGGCGGCGATGGCCGTGATCTTCGGGTTGTCGATGCGCGCGACGCCCATCTCCCCCGGCCCCACGGCCACGAGGGGCCGGATGTAGCACTCCGCGAGGCCGTTGGCCCGGATCAGGTCCTCGATGGCGCGCTCGATGGCCGGCGCGTCGAAGGGCGGCTCCATGCGCGCGGCGCGGCAGCTCTCCATGAGCCGGCGGACGTGATCCCGAAGCCGGAAGACCGCCGCTTCGCCGCCATCCGTCGCATAGGCTCGGATACCCTCGAAGGCCGCGAGCCCGTAGTGGAGCGTGTGGGTGAGGATGTGGACGTTGGCCCGGTCCCAGGGAACGAGGCGGCCGTCCATCCAGATCTTCGAGGTCTTCTGCATCCCGGAATCCGTTGCGCAGGAGGAGACGCGGTGGTCAGGGCGTCCCGCCGGCCTCCGCGAGGGAGTCGGGGAGCCGCCCGCGGCGCGCGACGATCACCGACCGGATGCCGCCCCTCGGGTTCCACGACGACGCAACCTCCATGTAGCGCGGCCGGCACGCGGAGGCCAGCTCGTCGAGGATGAGGTTCGTCACGGCCTCGTAGAAGATGCCTCGGTCGCGGAATCCTTCGATGTAGAGCTTGAGCGACTTGAGCTCGATGCACGCGCCGTCGGGCACATAGCGGATGTCGATCCGGCCGAAGTCGGGGTGCCCGGTCTTCGGGCAGACGGACGTGAACTCCGGGACCGCGTGGTGGATGAGGTAGTCGCGGTCGGGCGCGGGGTTCGGGAAGGTCTCGAGGACCGCGGCGCGGGGCGTCTCGGGCATGGCGTGAGGTTAGGCCGCCCCCCGCGGTGATTCAAACCGGGATTCGCCCCGAGCCGGCGTGCGATTCCCCATCGGCGCTCGCGCCCTGGCGGCGTCGCGATCCGCGTGCCGTCGCCTCACGCAAGCATGCCCGGCAGTGGCCTCCGTCGCGCGCGAATCCACGCATCCTCGACCCGGCGCCCACTGCCTCCTGCTGCATCCCACCGGCCGCGCGGCGCGTTCTTCGAGAAACCTGTTGACAGGCCTCTCGCCATGCTGCAAGCTCGCGGCTGGAAGAGTTCCACAAGGGGGTTCACATGAATGGACGCATGTTCGTTGCGGC
>CAYQRN010000318.1:0-3206 GCA_964419995.1 uncultured Planctomycetia bacterium | reverse complement strand
AGGGCGGCGATGGAAAGGGGGATGCGCGTGGCGGCGATGTCTCCCGGCAGGACGAGGTGCCGGAGGGCATCGTCGATGGGCTTGGCCGAGAGGATCGAGCGTTTGAGGATGGTCTGGTTGAAGGCGAGGTTCGCGCGCAGGTAGCGGTGGAGCTTGCGGATGAGGCTCGAGTCCCTTTCCCGCGTGCGCGAACTGCGGCTGGCCGTGGCAGCCGTCATGATGGCCTGGCTTACCTGGAAGGCGTCGGTCTTCACGTAGGCCGAGACGAGGTCGCGGGTCTCCCGGGCGCTCCCGGTCTGGGCGTAGACGGAACCCACGAGGGACCCGATCGAGAGGCCCAGGACCCGGTCGAAGGCGATGCCGGCCTCCTCGAGGACCGTGAGGACGCCGAGGTGGGCGAGCCCCTTGGCGCCGCCGCCGCCGAGGACCAGGATGGTGCCGGTCCGGTGCGACGAGGGCCGCACAAGATCCTTCTTCGGGAACTCGCGCTCCTCGATCATCCCGTGGTCCTCTCGGGGGCCGACCGGGCCCGGCTCCGGAGATCCAGGATGCGCTCCTCCTTCATGTTGCGCTCCATCCCGATGCGGTCGAGGAGGTCTTCGAGCGTCGTCACGACGACGTCGTTCAGGTGGATCTCGGTGGCCTCGGCGACGCGGCGAACGATGCGATCGCGGAACTCGGAGGGCGAGGCGAGGGGACGCAGGGCGGCGTAAAGGACGACCTCGTCCGTCTCGAACCGGTCGTCGTTGCGCTTCCTGAGGACGATCTGCCACTCCTCGATGGCGGGGTCCCCCGACAGGAGGGCGGAGAGGCTGTTCAGGTTGACGAGCGTGCCCTTCACCTTCGTGATGTCGAGGCTCTTCACGTTGGAGACGCGCTGGATGTTCGAGGCGATCCGCGGAACGACTCTGCCGCAGCCGGGACAGGGGGCGTGCGAGATCCCGCCCTCCACGATGTCTCCGGTGCGATAGCGGAGGACGACGCTGCCCCGCCCCTCGAGGCTTGTGAAGACCAGCTCACCCGTCTCCCCGTCGGGAAGGGCGCGGCCCGATGTCGGATCGATGACCTCGAGAAGACCGAGGTCCGGCGACGTGTGGAATCCCGTCGAATCGGCGCCGGTGCACTCGGCCCAGCACTGGCGCGCCTCCGTGAACCCGAGGACGGAGACCACCTTCGGGTCCCGGGAGCCCATTTCGGCGAGGATCTCGACGATCCGCTCCTTGAGCGCCGCCGGGACGTTCTCGCCGCCGAGGGCGACCTTCCGGATGGAGGAGAGGTCCTTCTTCTGCTCTCGGGCCTGCCGCAACACGTGGTAGAAGTAGCCGGGCATGCCCACGACGGATGTGGGCTTCATCTTCTCGATGGCGGAGATGATCCGTTCGGCGCCCATGACGCGCCCTCCGCCCGTGCTGAGGACGAGGATGCCCGTGCCGAAGCCGCAGAAGGCGACCTGCCAAAAGGCGAGGTGGGGCGCGTAGGGGAAGAGGCTCACGACGCGGTCCGAGGCCGGATCGAGTCCCACGACTTCGCAGATGCGGCGGCCTGTGACGGAGAGGACGTCGAGGTCGTGGAGGGTGAGGAAGAAGGGGATGGAACCCGTCGAACGGCCCGTCGTGAAGAGGACCATCGTGGGGTTGTACTCGGCGAGAAGGCGGCGTCGGAGGCCCGCTTCGCCGAGAACCAGACGGCGGGCCGCGAACTTCAGGAACTCGGCGCGGGGCAGGGCGCTGCGGATGAGCTCGGCGCTCGGTGCGAGGACGAGGTCCTTGAGGCTGTTCGGGTTCTGGTCGGTGGGGAGGAGGTCGGCCTTGGTCGTGAAGGGAATCCTCTCGAGATCCTCGACGCGGCGGAGGCTTGCGGGGCAGAATCCCGCGGCTCCGAGGGTCCTGCGATAGTGGGCCGAGAAGGGGAGGACGCGAGTCGCGAGGAAGCGGCGGAGGCGTCGGATCTGGAAGTGGCGCATCTCCTCGAGCGACATGCGGTCCCAGCGGCGGCTCGTGTTCACCATGGCCGGGCTCCGCAGGAGTGGCGGAACGACGCCTCAGAGGAAGGGGGGGGGGCGGCGGCTGGGATGGGCCCGATCAGACCCTGGACCATCTCCCGTCGGGCTTCTGCCCGCCGCGTCGCCCACTGTCCTGTCCGAAGCCGCGTGCTCACGTCCGTCCTCCTCGGTTCTTCCGTCCTCCTCCACAAGTCTTTACGACCGGAGGTCCGGGAGCACGAGCCGCAACCGTCCGCAGCGCGCCGGTCGGCGTGGCGGGGCCCCCCTCCATTCTGATTATCGGCGTTAAGAGAGTCCGAAGTCGATGCACTTTTTCGGGTTGCGGACCTCGGGCTCCGCGCCCGCGCCGCGCTCCGCTTCGCCTTGCGGCCGGCGGGTGGAAGGGGGAGAATCCCGGCCCCTTCGCCGCGTGCCTTGCGGCCCATCCCTCGCCGAGCCCAACACCATGCCTCCCTATGCCTTGTGGATCGTGTTCGGCGTCGTGGTCCTCGGGATCATGGTGCTCGATCTCGCGATCGTGCACCGCCGCGCCCATCGCCTCGGTATCCGCGAGGCGGCCATCTGGACCGGGTTCTGCATCGGCACGGCGCTCCTCTTCAACCTCTTCGTGGCCTTCACGCGGGGCAGGGACCAGGCCTTCGACTTCCTCTCGGCCTACCTCACCGAAGAGGCCCTCTCCATCGACAACCTCTTCGTTTTCCTCATCATCTTCTCCTACTTCCGCGTCCCGTCCGAGAACCAGCACCGCGTCCTCTTCTGGGGCATCCTCGGGGCACTCGTGTTCCGGGCGGTGGCCATCGGCGCGGGCGTCGTCCTGGTCCGCCGCTTCCACGCCATCCTCTACGTCTTCGGCGCCATACTCGTCTGGACGGCGTTCAAGCTCCTGCGCAAGGACGAGTCGGTGGATCCGGGAAAGAACATAGCGATCCGCCTCGTCCGCCGCTTCTACCGCGTGACGGAGGGTTTCCGCGGCGAGAAGTTCTTCGTCGTCGAGGGAGGCCGCCGATTCGCGACGCCCCTCTTCGTCGTGCTCCTCGTCATCGAGTCGTCGGACATCATGTTCGCCCTCGACTCGATCCCGGCGGTCTTCGGGATCTCGCAAGACCCCTTCATCATCTACAGCTCCAATGTCTTCGCGATCCTCGGCCTGCGCTCGCTCTACTTCGTCCTCTCCCACCTCATGGCGCGGCTCCGCTTCCTCCGC
>CAYQRN010000317.1:0-3215 GCA_964419995.1 uncultured Planctomycetia bacterium | reverse complement strand
ACTGCGGCGCCGGCTTCACGCCCTCGCTCGAGATGTCAGAAGGCGTCCACGACCCCTGAACGGTTACACAACCTCTTCGTACCGGAGCTTGGCGAGGATCCCTTCGACCCCGCTGACGTCATCGGCTCCTTCGATGCGGTCCCCCAGTTCACCGACTACGACGGACCCAACAACATCCCCGGCGACGAGGACGACGATTTCACGCTACTCGGCACGTCGCCCTGCATCGACACGGGGGATCCGAACTTCTCCTCGTCCGCCCTGGACCTCGCCGGCAATCTCCGCCTGCTCGACGGAAACCTGGGTGGGACGCTGCGCGTCGACTGCGGCGCCTTGGAGTACGCGCAACTCCGTCTGGCGGTGACCCTTGTGCCGGTCGGGCCGGGCCTCCAGACGCTCACGGTTTCCGTGACGGGCGCCGCCGGGCTTCAGGCTCTGGTGGCGGCGGGCGGCTCCGGCGCCCCCCTGCTCCTTCCGCCCTGGGGACACCTGTACGTGGATCCGTACCAGCCTTGGGTCCTCCTGCCCTTCGGCCCGCTGCCCGCCTCCCAGAGCTTCACTCTCCCGCTCCTCGGCGGCATGCCGGTGGAGATGCAGGCGGCCGTGGCCGGCTCCGCGTCGTCCGGCCAGCTCTCCAACCCGCTCCTCGTCACGTTCTGAGCGAGACGCGCGGTCCCGTCCCGCGGAAGGGTCCTTCCATGTGACCGTGGATTCGCCGGGGTTTCGCCGCTCCATCGTGATGCAGTCCTGGACGGGGCACACGAGGGAGCAGTGATTGCAGCCGACGCAGGCCTCGTCGATGACCTCCACGGTGCGCCGCGCGACCCCGGAAGGCGCCGATGTCCTGAGAGCCCCGCTCCTCCATCCAGTTCGAGAGCCCGTCGAGGAGGTCCTCGACGATCCGGAGCCCGTGCCGCATGACCGCCGTGCAAGCCTGGACGGTCCCGGCCCCGAGCGCGATGAGTTCGGCCGCGTCCCGCCATGTCGCGATGCCGCCGATCCCCGAACTCGGAAGCCCCCGCGTCTCCGCGTCCGTCGCGATGGCGCTCACCATGTGGAGCGCGATGGGCTTGACGGCCGGCCCGCAGTAACCGCCGTGGCTGCCGCGGCCGTTCACTGTTACCGAGATGCGCGGTCGGACGGAGAGCGCCGTCGGAACGGGCCGAAGCCGCATGCTGCGACATGGTTGGGACTTCGAGTGTGCGGGGCTTCGGCCCTATTCTCGTGGGCGTCGACCAGGAATCCGGCTCGGGCGGCATCGGATCCCCGCGTTACTCTCCGGCCATGCTCACTCTCGATGACCTGAGAAGCCGCTGGCTCGCCCCCGCGATGGAGGGCGACTTCTCTCTCCCCGCCATCGTGAACTTCCGCGGGATGGTGCAGGCCACAGCCGATGTCACGGGCATCCAGAACTTCATCTCTCCCCCGACGGGCCTTGCCACACCCACGGCTTTCCTGTTCGTGAAGGATGGAGACCGGATCCGCCGCTTCTCCCGCGACGTCCGGTACCGATGGCGCGCCTACGAGATCGAGAGGGACGCCCACGGCATCTCCACGGCGACACGGATGCCGGAGGGGCGGGACGCCATCCTCCAGCGCGTCCGCTTCGACCGCGCGGGAACCTACTTCCTCGCCGTGACGGGTCTTCCGCGGGTCTGGCGGTTCACCGACTACTGGAACCTCCCGCCGGAAGACGTCCCCCAGAGGAACGTCCACGCGACCGGCCGCGGCTTCGTCCTCGACGACACCAAGACCTTCGGTCGCGCCGAGTTCGTCCTGCCGGGCCGGCTCTCGGTCCACGAGGACCTCTGCGCCTGGCTCGACGGAGATGCGCCCGTGACCCACGGCCGCCTTGGCGTCGCGGAGATCACGGTCGGCGCCGGGCAGGAGATCGTCTGGTGGGCGGAGCAGGGGGCGGAGGCGGAGGCCTTCCCCGACCTGGACTTCGACGCGGCGTGGACCTCGGCGGAGCGGCTCTGGCGCGACACCTGGGAGGCCGCGTTTCGGCCCGCGAACGGGCGCTTCTCGGGTCACCTCCCTCCGTTCGAGGGCCCCCTCGAGCGTCTCTACCTCATGTCCGTGCTCTCTCTTCTCCAGGTCCGCCGCTTCGTGCCGCGCCCCACGCGACGCACCCTCATCGCCACCGGCGGCCAGTGCATCTGGAACGCGGAGTCCGCCGACCCGCTCGAGCAGGCCTACGTCGCCCTCGGGCCCGAGGGCGGCATGACGACGAGCTTCCTCTGGGAGATCGAGCTCAAGGCGCCGCTCCTCGCGCGCCTCGATCCCCGGGTCCTCCGGGACGAACTTCTGGCCATGCTCCGCGTGGACCTGACGCGCCGGTGGGGCGTCGAGACGGTGAGCGGCGCCGGTGCGGGAATGCCCTACGGCATCAACCCGGGGGCGTTCCTCTCGGCCGTCGCCGACTACACGCGGTTCACCGGGGACACCGGATTCGCGCGCTCCCGCCTCGACGCTCTCAGGGCCTGCTGCCGGCCGGGCCTCACGGACTGCGGCCGCTACGAGAACATCCTCGAGTGCGTGAGCACCTACGAACACCGGATCGCCTCCTTCAACGCCCTCAACGTGGCCGGCCTCCGGTTCGTCGCGGAGGTGGCCGGCGACCCGCTCCTCGCTCGGGCCGCGGACGACCTCGCTCGCGACGTGCTCGCCCTCTACGCGGGCGGGCCCTTCGCCTGCCTCCAGCCGGACGGCTCGCGGCGGGTCGTCCGGACGATCCTCGACTTCCTCTACGTGGGCCGCTCCATGACCCGCGATCTCCCCCCGGACATCCGCCGCGGCATGACGGACTTCTTCGAGAACGAGCTCCGGACCCCCGACTGGTGCCGCGCGCTCGCGGCGGCGGACCCGGACGCCCTCACCGGGGCGCTCCCGGCATTCCAGCGCTTCCGGGCCGACCACCAGGCGACGGGGGCCTACGATGCGTGGCCGGCCCGCGCCGCCTCCGTTCTCCTTCGCTTCGGCGAGAGAGCGCGTGCCCTCGACTGGCTTCATCGCATCCAGGAGCTGACCCACGAGGGTCCCTTCGGCCAGGCCCACATCATCGGCCCGGATGGCGCCCGCAAGGCCGGCTTCATGAACGGCAACTGCTACTTCGGCGCCGGCGGCTCGGCCTTCGCGGCGATGCTCCTCGACGACCTCGGCGGCGCGACCCTCTGACGGACCCGGGCGCCCGGCGCGCGCCGGGATGCGCCGCC
>CAYQRN010000316.1:0-3225 GCA_964419995.1 uncultured Planctomycetia bacterium | reverse complement strand
CCTCCCCTTCTACCCCCTCGACGGCGGCCGCGTCCTGAGGAGCGCCCTCGCGCTCCGCCTGCACCCCAATCACGCCACGGTCATCGCCGCGCGCACGGGCATGGTGGGCGCCGTGGCCATCGGCGCTTTCGGACTGTTCGGTTTCGCCGGTACCGGAGTCTACAGCGCCGTCGCCATCTTCCTCGGCATCAGCAACTACCTCGCCTGCCGCCGCGAGATCATCATGGCGCGGTTCGGAGAGAGCCCCTATGGCTCCGTTCCGGCCCCGTGGGAGGTGAGCGGCGACGAGTGGAAGCGCGCGGGGGCCGGAATCGCGCCCCGCCGTCCGTCCCTCCTCGCCCGCCTCCGCGAGCGCCGCCGCGAGCGGGCCCGCCGCCGGCACGCCGAGGATCTCGTCGCGACGGATATCGAGATCGACCGGCTCCTCGAGAAGGTGAGCCAGGTCGGCATGGGCGGTCTCTCCCGCGCGGAGCGCGCCGCGCTCATCCGCGCCTCCGAACGGAAACGCGCCCTCGCCGGCGAGCAGAAGGACCGCCCCTACCCCCGCTGAGGATCTACCGGGAAGAGCCGCGGGGCCGTAATGTCACGCCATGAGCGATGACATCAGCGTGCGCAGGGCGGCCGCCGGCGAGGAGGGCGCTCTTCTCGAGTGCCTCCGGGCGGCCTACGGACCGGAGCGGCGGCCGCCGGAACCCGGCGCCATCGTGGCCGGCGCCTTCCTCGGCGACGAACCGGCCGGCGCCGCGACCGCCACCACCTTCGGCGACCTCCTCGTGGTGCAGGGCGTGGCCGTGCGGTCCGAGTTCCGCCGCCGGGGCGTCGGCGCCCGGCTCGTCACCGTCCTCACGGGCGACTTCGTCGCCGAGGCCGAGGGACGGACGGCTCTCGTCGCGTTGCCGGATCCCGACCCCGACCGCATCGCCTTCCTCTTCGCCGCCGGCTTCTCGCCCTGGTATCCGGCCGTCGTCCTCTCCCGCGGAACGGAGGAGAACGCGGGTACGCCCGGACCCCGGATGCGCTGGGCGGATGCGGCGGTGATCTCCGCTACCGGCCGGGACCGGCTCGCGCAGCAGCTCGACGACCGGCACCCGGATCGATTCACCGTGCCCCGGGAGGTCGGCCCCGGGCGCCTCGCCCGGTTCGCCGTCATCGGCAACGAGGTCGTCGCGGGATTCTCGGCGCGCACCGGAAGCGGCCCGGACGTGACGACGTGCCTCCTCGACTGGGTCCTCACCGACCCGACCGTGCGGGAACGGACCTACGTGGATGCCACGATCTTCGAGGCCATCGTCGCCGCCCGGAACGCCGGCGCTGCGCGGCTCCGAATCCTCTTCCCGGGGCTTCGCGGCGACGCGCTACGGTCGCTCACCGGTTCGGGATTCGAGGTCGAGGGGCTCGTGCCGGTCTTCCGGCGCGGGGCGATTCCCACTTCCGACGGCGACCGAGCCCTCGTCATCCATCCGGTCGGAGAGGCTTGAGGCCCGTCCGCGCTCCTGCCGTCGTCACTTGCGGCCGGGGGCGGTGTCCCGGTACCAGCCGCGCCAGGCGGCGGCCGAGTCGCCCGGCGACGCACCGGTGATGCGCCGGAGAGCCGCCAGGCAGGCGCGGCGCTCCTCGAGGGTGATCGCAATGACGGCCACGTCGAGGATGACGCCGGACTGGACCACGTCCACGATGGGGTCGGCGATGACGGCCCCCTGGGCGACCTCGACGTCGTAGTCCTTCACGTAGGCTGTCTGGCGAGTGACGGAGATGTGGTTCCGGGGAGCGCCGGCCGCTCCGGAGATGGCGGTGATGAGGAAGGGCACGGTCTTCGGGTCGCGGAGCTCGCCGAGAGCCTCGATCGCCCGGACGCGGACGATCCCGTCCGATGATCGCCGGAAGGCGCGGACGAAGATGCCGGCCGGTTCCGTATTCGGCGCCATGAGAGCCCGGACCGCCGCCTGCCGTACTGGCGCTGAGGCGTCACGGAGCGCCCGAGTGGCGAGGAACCGCCGCGTCTCCGTCTCCGCCGCGCGGGGGGCGAGGAGCGGGATCGCGAGAAGGCGGGCGCCGTCGGCGCCGCTCTCCGCGAGGCGCCGGAGCGGCTGCGCCGTCAGGTCGGCCGGATGGCCGGAGAGCTGCTCGGCGACGAGGAGACCGCGGAACGGCCCCGCCTCGCCGAGGGCGCGGACCAGGAGATCGACCTCCTCGGCCAGGCGGCGCCGGCCGTCCTGGCTCGCGTAGGGGTTGTCGACGAGCCGGAACGACGGCGCGAGCGCCCGGGCGGCAGCGCGGGCCGCAGGCTCCGCGGGGTCGATCCCGAGGGCCCGATCGTAGGCCATGACGGCTCCCGTCAGGTATCCCCGGGTGACGCACCATCCGCCGAGGGCGGCGTGGGCGGCCGCATGGCCGGGCGGAAGCGCGGCCCTCGCTTCCTCGAATCTCTCCCGGAGGGGCGTCAGATCCTCGGAGGGCCCGAGATCCCGCGGATCCACGAGGCGCACGCCGAGGGGGGTGACGATGCGGACTTCTCCGCCGCGGCGCTCGATCCGGCCCTCGATCCAGGTGTCCTTCCCGACGAGGTGACGGCGGCCGGCTTCGGGACCGTCGGGGGCCAGGGCAAGGGCGAGAACGAGGAGACAGGCTGGATGATGCATCGGACCTCCTCGCGCGCTCCCGGTCCGCTCCGGCGTCCAGTATGCCCCGGGGCCGCCGCCGTCGCAAAGCCCGACCCCGATCCGGGCTGTTAGAATCGCGCTCCGGCGCGGCCGGCACCCCATGGCCATCAACGAAACGACGCTGTTCCGACTGCTCAGGAAGGGGTCCCCGGAAGCGCGCTGCGCCGCCGCCATCGTCCTTGGCGAGATCGGCGCCCGGGAGCCCGGGACAGCCGCCGTCCTCACGGAGGCGCTCGCCGCCGCGCAGAACCCCGTGAAGGCGTACTGCATCGCCGCACTGGCGAAGCTGCGCACGCGGGAGGCCCTCCTTGCGATCCTCCCGTTCGTGACGTCGGAGGGCACGCTGCGGGAGGAGGCCGTGGCCGCCGTGAAGACGTTCGGAGCGCGGGCGCTGCCCGAGCTCCGGCGCCGCGTCGCCCGCGAGCAAGGGGCCGCGCGGTTCCCCTTCTACAAGATCCTCGCCGCCATCCCCGATCGGCGATCCGTGGACACCCTGCTCGGTCTCCTTCCGGGCGCCGATCCTCTGCACGCGCGGGCCATCGTGACGGCCGTGGGAGAGGGTATC
>CAYQRN010000315.1:0-3240 GCA_964419995.1 uncultured Planctomycetia bacterium | reverse complement strand
CGTACACCGCCTCCGACTCCGCGGCGCGACCCCGCGCGCGGTGGATCCGCCCGAGGAGCGCCAGGACGCCGAGATCCGCGGAGCGGACGCCCCCACGGCCCTCGAGGACCTCGAGGGCGCGGTCCTCGAGACCCCGGAACACGAGGTGCTCCGCACGGAGCAGAGAGGAAGCAGCCGACTCCGGCCCCGACGTGAAGATGCCGGCTGCCTTCGCGTCGAGGGCGTCCATTTCCTCGTAGCGACCGAGGATCCTCTGGCACTCCCGGAGGCGGAGGAAGGTCGTCAGGACTCCGGGTTCCGCCCCCCAGGCCCGCCCGTAGTACTGCGCCGCCGGTTCCCAGCGCCCCTTCGCGAAGGCCTGATCCGCCCGATCGAGCCACTCCTCGACCCGGGTCTCGTCCTGCGCCCGGACGCCCGCGGCGGCGGTCAGGAAGGCCAGCGCGACCGTCAGGAGCCGGGAGGACATCGCGCGTGGACTCTCCGTCAGGACCTCGTTCCACCGGATCGCCGGATCCGGATCCTCGGACGTCCGCGGGGACCGCGGAGAGGAACTCTATTAAAACCACTGCGCCCTGCCCCGGTCAAGGCGGGCCCGCCGCCGCCCCGCCCCCGGGCGCTTCCGGTTCCGCAGGCGGCGCGGCGAGGGTCTCCACGCCCGTCGTCCGCGGGGTGAAGGCGGATGCGGACGCCCGCCAGTAGTCCCGACGGAACGCGAGGATCGTGAGGGCCGAGGCCGTCGTGTGGGCCACGAGGACGGCGAGCCACACCCCTCCGAGCCCGAGTTCCGTGTGCGACAGGACATAGGCCAGCGGAAGCTGGATGAGCACGTAGGCGACGGCATCGATGACGAGCGGAACCTTCGTGCTCGCGGCGCCGTTCAAGGCGTTCGAGAGGACGATATTCACGGCCATGACGAACCAGGCCGGGACCATGTAGCGGAGATACGTGACGCCGCTCTCCACGGCGAGCGGCGTGATCCTCGGCGATGCGAGTCCGAAGAGCATCCGGTGCCAGAGCAGGAAGACGATTCCGAGGATTCCCATGGTGGCCGACGCGTAGAGAACGAGGAGCCACGAGCCCCGGGCCGCCCTCGACGGCTTCCGCGCTCCGATGTTCTGGCCCACGAGCGCGGTGGCGGCCATGCCGAAGCCGAGTCCCATGAAGACGGCGATCATCTCGAGGCGGATGCAGACGCCGATGCCGTCGAGGACATCCCGGGCCGCCTCGCCGCCCCCCCCGTCGCGCAGGACGACGTCGGCCGCGAGCTTGAGGAGGACGAAGACGCCGAGGACGCGCAGGACGAGCTGGGTCGACGACCAGATGCCGACCCGCAGCATGACCTTCACGTACCGCATCCGGAAGAGGAGTCGGAGATCCCGAAGAGACAGGCCATGGACGACGCGGATGAGGACGGCGAGTCCGACGAGCCCCCCCACACCGCGCGAGATGACCGTAGCCCAGGCCGCCCCGGCCACCTCGAGACGCGGGAAACCCCACCAGCCGAAGACCAGCACGAGATCGAGGAGGAGGTTCAGGGCGTTGGCGAGAACGAGGATCGCCACGGGCCAGATGGACCGGCCAAGCCCGCGGAGCACCGCCGTGACCTGCATGATGAGGAACATGGTCACGCTGCCGAGCGACATGATCTCGAGGAACGCTGTGCCGTCGCGCCGTGTGACGGCATCGGTCTCGAAGAGGGCGATGAGGGGGCCCGCCGGGAGGTAGAAGGCGACTCCGGCAACGAGTCCGAGGACGAGGGTGAGGCCGAGGGACTCCCAGGCGACGGAGCGGACCGTTCCCTCGCGCCGGGCCCCGGCGGCGTGGGCCACGAGGGAGACGACGACGTTCCCGATGCCCGTGAAGATGAGCATCGGGATCATGTTCACGACGCTCGCGAGGCTGACGGCGGCGACGGATCCGGGGCGCACCTGGCCGACGATGACCACGTCCACCGCGTTGAAAAGGCCGTGGAGCGCCCCGGCCAGGGCATAGGGAAGTCCGAACCGGAAGAGCCGTCCGGCAAGAGGGCCGCGGGTGAGATCGCCCGAACCTCCGAACATGCTTTCCGGGCCTCTGTGCCGCGGGACCGGGGGCGACTATAACGCGGCGCGGGCCACGGCATCGGCGAGGATGTCGCGAAGCGTGGTCGTGAACGGGATGCGGGGACGGAAACCCGTTGCGGCGGCGAGCCTCGACGGGTCGCCCCGGCTCTCCGGCCGGTCGCCGGGCCGCCGCCGCCCGTCCTCCGTGACGACCTCGGCGGCCACTCCCGCGAGACCGAGGAGCCCGTCGAGGATCTCCCGCACAGGGCGCGACGTCCCCGTGCAGACGTTGAAGACTCCCTCCGGCGCCGCCGGGTCGAGAAGAAGCGCAAGAGCACGGACGCCATCGCGCACGTCGATGAGATCGCGCCGGGCATCGAGGTTGGCCGCCCGGACCACGGGCGAGGTCCTGCCCCGGGCGATGGCGGCGATCTGTGCGGCGAAGGACGCCGCCGCGAAGCGCGTGTCCTGGCCCGGACCCACATGGTTGAAGAGGCGCGCCGCGACGAAGGCAACGCCCGCGCTCCCGGCCGCGTCGCGTCCGACGATCTCGCCGGCGAGCTTGAGGACGCCGTAGGGATGCGCCGGCGCGGGCTCCATCTCCTCCGTGAAGGCGGCGCCGGCATCGAGGTCCCCGTAGACCTCCGCCGTGCTGGCGTAGAGCACGCGAGCCGGGGGATCGACGAGGGCGGCGGCCCGGATGGCGTGGAGCAGGCCGGCGAGGATGACCGCCGCCGCTTCCGCGGGTCGCGCCGCCACCTCCGGAAGGAAGGAGGGGCTCGCGAGATGCGCGATGGCCCGGGGCCGCACCGCCCGGGCGAACTCAGGGAGAAGAGCCGGATCGCGGACGTCGCCGGTCTGGAAGGTCCCGCCCTCCGGCCATCCGGGCGGCGGGCCGCTCCGGGCCATGCCCGCAACGCGAAGGCCCTCCGCCGCGAGGTGCCGCGCCAGGGCGCGACCGACGAAGCCTGACGCGCCCGTGATGAGCACGGCCGGCGCGGCGGTCATGACTCCCGTCCCGGCCGGGCGGCCATCCGGCGCCTCCACCGTTCGAGATCCGCGTCGACCATGGCGGCCACGAGATCCTCGAAGGTCATCGAGGGCTCCCATCCGAGGTCCCGCCGGGCCGCCGCGGCGTCGCCGGCGAGATATTGCACGTCAGATCGGAAGAGCGTCGGGTAGGGAAAGAGTGTACAGG
>CAYQRN010000314.1:0-3272 GCA_964419995.1 uncultured Planctomycetia bacterium | reverse complement strand
CGCGGCGCAGGGTGCATAGAGCCTTCGCGATCGCCTCCTTCCGCGAAGGATGGTCCTCGCGGGCGAGGAGCCAGAGGGCGAGGCGCACCAGCTCGGGATGGGGGTCGGCGAGGCGCAGGGCCACGGCCTCGCTGTTCCACGGGCGCCAGGCGGCGCGAAGGAGGCGGCGAAACCGCGTGTCGGCGGGCGAGGCTTCCGGCAGGGTCGTCAGATCGCGGATGCGGAGGAGCTGTGCTCGTTCCCGCTGAAGGGCGAAGACGGCATGATCGGGAGGCAGGGGCAGCGGTTCTGCTCCGGAGATCCACGCGGCGATGGCCGTGGCGTCGTGGCGAGCGTCGAGTTTCCTGCGAAGGCGGGCGAAGATGTGGTTCCTGAGGGCTCGGTCCGAGCCGAAGGCGAACCCCGCGCGGCCCGTGGACAGCGGCAGCCCGAGGATGGAGATGCGGGTGATCCCCGGATCGGGCCGGAGGCCCTCCGTGAGGAGATCTCCGGCGATCCTCACGGTCTCGTGGCCGGCGGCGATGTCCCGGGCGGCCTGGCGATCGACGAAGACGAAGGTGAAGAGGATCGGAGCCACCGCGGCCGCCAGCGCGACTCCGCGGATCGCGGGCCGGCGGATCCGACGCTTCGCGGCGTCGAGGATCGCCGCCAGCGCGAGAGCCCCGCCGGCGGCGGCCGGGTGGGAGTAGCGGTGGAGCGCGTAGGTCGGAAGGAAGAGCGCGTAGGGAAGGACGAGGGCGAGGAAGAGCGCGGCGGCGAGAAGCGCGGGAACGAGGCGCCGCGGCGCCGGACCCGGAGGGGCCTCCACGGTCCTCCGTGCGCGGACCATGGCGGTGACGATTGCGAGGGCGACGACGGCCGCCAGCAGGATGTCGAGGTGACCGCCACCGCTGACCGCGGCTTCCCCGCGGTCCTCCGTACGCTTGCCCGTGATGGTCCCCGACGGCGCCAGGAGGACGAGGGAGCGGGCGGCGTCGTGGAGAAACCGGAAGGGATCTCGGATGGCAGCGGGGCCGGAGGCGTCGTAGCCGCCGACGCGGGTGAGGAACTCGCCGTAGGCGAGTTTCCGATGGATGAACGTCGCCCCGGCGACGAGGCCGAGGAGGAGGCCGTGGCGGATCAGCATCCGGGGCGACGGCGGGCCGGGTCCGGCGCGAAGGAACGAGATCGCGCCGAGGAGCAGTGGGCCTGCGATGACGAAGATGAGATTGCAGCCCATGGCGAGGTAGAGGGCGAGGGGCGCCGTCACAGCCTTCCACGGGGTCCCCGCGCCGTCCCACCAGAGCCGGGCAGCGAGGAGGAGGAGGAAAAGGCCGGGGATGTTGGGTGCGTAGAGGACGCAGGCCAGGGCCTCGTCGATGGCGGGGTGGAGGAGGAAGATGGCTGCCGCGGCGAGGGCCGCCGCCGGCCCCATGCCTGCGCGGATCGCGAGGGAGCGGAGGAGCAGGGACGAGGCGACATGGAGGAGCATGTAGAGCGCGATGACGCCCCTCGCCCAGCCGTCATTCCCGAAGAAGCGATGCGACGTCGCGAGGATGACGTCCTGGACCGGCTTGAAGTGCCCGCCGCCGGCGGCCCGGAAGAAGGAGTCCAGGAGCCTCGCCGGAAGGCCCGGCTCCCGCTCCGCGAGCCCCGCGAGGACGATGGTCTGGCCGCAGTCGTCCGCCGCCACGAAGTAAGGGCCCAGGATGGAGCCGAAGGCCGCGGCGAAGGCGGCGGCGAGGAGGATGGCGCCGGCGGTCCGGGCGGCGAGGAGCGCCGTCAGCGGCTCCAGTGCGTGTCGAGCCAGTCGAGGATCTCCTCCATCCAGAGAACGGCGTTGCAGGGCTTCAGGATCCAGTGGCCCTCGTCGGGGAAATGGAGCAGGCGGGCGCGCACACCCTGGCGGCGCAGGCACGTGAAGGTCTGGAGGGCCTCCCCGACGGGGACGCGATAGTCGAGCTCGCCGTGGATCACGAGCGTCGGAGTCCTCATGCGGGCGGCGAGCGTGTACGGGGACCACGTCTCGTAGAGCGTGGGGTTGTCCCAGGGCGTGCCGCCGAACTCCCACTCCTGGAACCAGAGCTCCTCGGTGACGCCGTACTTGCTCACATGGTTGAAAGAGCCGGCGTGGGCGATGAGCGCCTTGAAGCGATCCGTCTTCCCGTTGATCCAGTTCACCATGTACCCGCCGAAGCTCCCGCCGGCGGCGGCGAGCCGGTTCTCGTCCGCGAGGCCCGTGGCGACCATGTGATCGACGGCCAGCATGAGGTCCTCGTAGGGCTTGCCGCCCCAGTCGTGGCGGATCGAGTCCGTGAAGGCCTGGCCATAGCCCGTGGAACCGTGGAAGTTGGGCATGAGGACGATGGCCCCGCGCGACGCGAAGACCTGTACGTTCCAGCGCGTGGAGAAGGAGTCGAGCCAGGCGCCCTGCGGTCCGCCGTGGCAGAGGAGGAGGAGGGGCGACTTCTCCGTGGGATCGTGACCCGGCGGCTTGACGACGAGAGCGTGGACGCGATCGCCGCCGGCGCCGGTGTACCAGACGTCCTCGACGAGGTTCATGTGGAGCCGGGACAGGGCCTCGTCGCACGTGCGGGTGAGCCGGCGGACGCGGCCCCCGCCCGCGTCCATGGCGTGGACCTCCGGGGGCCGCACGGCGGACTGGTTGAGGAAGACGAGCGTCTTCCCGTCGGGCGTGACGCCGAGAGCGTCCGAGACGCCCTCGCCGTGGAGCTTCACCGGTGCGCCGTCCTCGAGGGGGATGCGATAGATGGGCCGCCGGCCCTCCTCCTCCGTCACGGCGTAGATGGTCCGGCCGTCCGGCGCGAAGATGAAGGAGAGGATGGAGCGGTCGAAATCCGCCGTGACGGGGCGGGCCCGCCCCGTCGAACGATCGTGGAGGAAGAGGACGAGGCGATCCGACTCGTAGCCGGCCCGCTCCTGGGAGAGGAAGGCGATGTGGCGGCCGTCGGGGGAGTAGCGGGGAGCGAAGTCCCCGCCCGGGCTCGTGCTGATCCGGCGCGGCTCGCCGCCGGCGGCGGGCACGACGTGGAGCTCGCTGTTCGTGGAGATGGCCGGCACGGGATCCGGCTTCATGGCGAAACACACCTCGGTCCCGTCCGGCGCGATGTCGAAGTCCTGCGGGCCGCCAAGCGAGAAGGGAGGGACGTCGTGGCCCGGCGGCGTGAGGTCGCGGTCTCCGTCGGCGCCGAGGGTCCGGATGAAGAGATGGTTGCGCTTCCCGTCCGTGAAGGAGTCCCAGTGCCGGTAGAGGAGGTTGTCGATGATCCTCG
>CAYQRN010000313.1:0-3297 GCA_964419995.1 uncultured Planctomycetia bacterium | reverse complement strand
CGACGAGCGTCGTCTCCGCGGACTTCGACCTGGACGGAGATGCGGACTTCCTCGTTTCGAACATCGGGCAGCCCGATCGCCTCTGGGTGAACCTCGGCGGCGGCACCTTCGTCGCCGAAACGCTGCCGGCCGCCCCCCCCGGCGGCATCCACATGGACGCCGACGTGGCGGACGTCGACAGCGACGGCGATGCCGACGTCGTGGTCGCCGTCCATACGATGGGTGGAGGCGAGCGGTCATTCATCTGGGTGAACCAGGGTGGTGCTCAGGGAGGCGTTCCGGGTGCCTTCGCACCGTGGTTGCTCGCGAATTCCGTTCCCGCCGTCGTCGCGGCGGTGGCGGCGGGCGACGCGGACGGCGACGGCGACATCGACCTGTTCGTGGCAAGCCAGGGGTTCTTCGGGCCCACGGCGCAGGATCAGCTCCTCGTCAACGGACACTGTCCATGACGGCCGGACCGCCCCGAAAGAGCCGCGCTCCCTCCGGGAGGGGGCGCGTCCGCCGGCGTCGCAGGGAGGGGGAGTCATGAGGGCGTCCGATGTTCGCGCCCGTGCCGGGACACCGAGCCGCCAGCGCCGCCGGGTGGCGGCGCTGGCCCTGGGGCTGCTCGTCACCGCGGTCGCCGGAATCGCGCATAGGGCACGGGGCGATCGGAGCCCTCGGGGGGTCGCGGCCTCCGGGAGCTCCGGCCGGATCGGTGTCCTCCTCGTCAGCCACGGTTCGCGATCGGCCCGGTGGCGCGAGATGCTCCTCGACGTGGAAGCGTCGGTGCGGGGCCCTCTCCTGGCTCTCGAGGGCGTAGAGAGCGTGGCGTCGGCCTTCATGGAGTACTCGGAGCCCTCGATCGCGACCCGGCTCCGGGGATTCGACGAGGCGGGTTGCCGGGACGTCGTCGTGGTTCCGCTCCTTCTCACCGTGAGCGGTCACTCCTTCGATGACATTCCCGTGATCTGCGGCCAGAAAGAGGATGCCGTCACCCTGGCGACCCTCCGTACGGCCGGAGTCCGCGTCTACCGTCCCCGCGCGGGCGTGCACATGGCGCCGCTCCTCGACTTCGGCGATCTTCTCGAGACCAACGTCCTGCGCCGTGTCCGGGCCATCTCGCGCGATCCGGCGGCGGAGAGCGTCGTGCTCGTGGCCTACGGGGATGTCGACTACGACCCGGAGTGGCAGGCCCTGGTGTCACGCCTCGGCAGCGTCCTGCGTCGCGACGTCGGGATGCGCGACGTCGTTCATGCCTGGTGCGGCCACATCGTATCGTGGAGTCACGAGCCGACGGCCGCGGCCCTGCGTCGGGTCCTCGAGGGGTGCCCGCGGGCTCTCGTCGTGCCGCTTCTCGTCGCCGTCGACGAGATGTTCCAGGGCCGCATCATCGGAGGCGCGATCCGGGCCTGCGGCGCGCCCGAGCGCGTGACTTTCACCGGCGACGCCATCCTTCCCGAGCCGGCTCTGTCCGCCTGGATCGTGGAGGTCGTCCGGGAGCGCCTCGCAGCGGTGAGAGACAGGAGATCCGGTCCGTGACGCTCCGCAGTGCGATCATCGCGATCCACCGGGACGCCGGATACTTCCTGGCGGGAGTCCTCGTCGTCTATGGCGTTTCGGGGCTTGCCCTCAATCACGCGGATCACTGGAACCCGAGCTGGATCATCACGCGGAGAGTCGTAGCGCTGGCGCTCCCCGAGAGGCCGGCGGAGATCTCGACCGATCGCGTCCGCGGGATCGTGGAACGGGCCGGCGAGGCAGGGACCTATCTGAGTCACGACTTTCCCACGGAGGGGCGGATCAAGATCTACCTGAGGGACGGCTCCATCACGGGGCGGTTGGGCGACGCCGACGGCGAGCTCGAGACGATACGCCGGCGGCCCTTCCTCTTCACCGCGAACGCACTTCACGTCGCACCGCGGTGCTGGTGGCGCTGGTTCTCGGATGCGGTGGCCGTCGGGCTCATCGTGCTGGCGCTGAGCGGGTTCCTCCTGAAGCGGGGCCGGAACGGCCTGACCGGGCGGGCCGGCTGGCTCTGCGGCGGCGGCGTGGCCGTGACGATCGCCGCCTCGTTCCTCGTCTGAAGGTGGTCGGGAGTTCCTGAGAATCGCCGTGGCGGGCCGACGCGCGATGTTCAGCCCGCCTCCCCCGACATCCCGGCCGTGCCGCGGCGCCTGGACCCCCGCTCGCTTCCGGCGCGAACCTTTCCATCCTGACTCGCCGGGCTCGCCGTCCTCGCGCGATCGTTCCCGCGCACGAACGTACCCGGCGCGCCCGGGCGTTTCATGCAGGCTTGCAGGAGGATGCGTCCCCCGGGAGACCGGCCTTTCGGCGTCCGGTCCCCCGGGGGCGGCCGGCGGGTCGGGGGGCTGCGAGGCGGCGTTCCGATAGCGTCGTCAGGACCCGCTCCGGCGGAAGGTCGTGGAGCCCGACGAGGTGAAGGGGAGGGCCAGGGGGCCGAAGTCCGTGAGCGCCTGCATGGCGCCTTCCATGCGGTAGCCGGACCCGGCGCCGCGGAGGAGGTCGAGGAGACCGAGGCCGAGGCTGCCCGGAGAGAACTCGACGGGAATGCGCAGCGTGCGTGCCGCGCCCGACTCGAACCGTCCCGGATTCTCGGCCCTGGAGGAGACGACCTTGCGGCCGGCGAGGTCGAGGGCGTAGCCGAGATCGGAGATGTCGATGGGGAAGGCGTTGGTATTGCGGATGCCGAGATCGAGGACGGCGGCCACACGCGTGAGCGTGATGTCCGTGAGCTGGAGGCTCGGCATGGCGATCTCCGGAACCGCGGGGATCGGGAGGTTGCCCTGATGGGAGACGGGAAGACGGAGCCGGCCGAGGCCGGGCGCGTCCACGGAGACGCCGACTTCGGCGTCGTAGGGGAAGAGCGCGCCGGGGCGGAGGGACGGCAGGACCTTCAGCGTCTCGGCAAAGCCCAGCCGGCAGGCGAGGGGGAGGATCCGGGAGCCCCGCGCCGGGATGACCCCCTGGGTCTCGGACGTGCCGTCGAGGAAACGGCTCCCTCCGCTCGCGAGGGCGAAGTCCATGGCCGCGACGGGCAGCGGCACCGTGTACGGGTTGCTGATGTCGAGGTCGAAGTTGAGCGTGATGCCGTCGAGGGAGAGGTCGCCGGGCCGGACCCCCGCGAGGCGGATTCCGGGCTTGTCCACGGCGTCGAGGAGGCCCTTCGCGCTCTCGCAGGCCGGCAGGCAGGCGAGGCCGAGAGCGACGACAAGAGCTGCGGTGGATCGGTGCCTCGACATGGGGATTCCTTTCAGTGGCGTCGGGGGGAAGGGGAGCTGCCGGCGACGGGAGCGA
>CAYQRN010000312.1:0-3312 GCA_964419995.1 uncultured Planctomycetia bacterium | reverse complement strand
ACCTCGGACTCTGCCTCTTCTACGTGAGGGCGCTCGGGTTCCACGGCGTGGCAACGGCCGCCGAGCTGGCCGCGGAGGCGACCTCGCGGGCGGTGGGGCCGTTCGGGGGGCGGATCGTCGCGGCGCTCATCGGCCTGTCCGCGGCCGGCATCGTGAGCACGCTCTTCTTCGCGCCGCCGTGGATCTTCCTCGCCATGGCGCAGGACGGGTGCTTCTTCCGGAGAGCCGCCCTGGTGGACCCGCGGCGCGGCACGCCCCGGTTCACGATCGTCCTCCTCGGCCTTGGCTCCCTCATCTGCCTCTTCGCCTTCGGTGGCCGCGTCGAGCGGCTGCTCGACTTCGTGGTCTTCGACGACTGGATGTTCTTCCTCGCGGCAGGACTGTCGGCCGTCATCCTCAGGAAGAGGCGCACCGGGGAGCCCCTGCCCTTCCGGATCCCGCTCACGCCTCTGCCCGCCGTTCTGTTCAGCCTCTCCGCCGCGGGGATCCTCGTCTCCATGCTCGCGGATCCCGACAAGCGGCGCGATGCCCTGGCGGGACTCGTGCTTCTCTTCGCGGGTCTGCCCGCCGCCCTCATCTTCCGGAGGGGACAGCGGACTCGGGAGAAGGGACTCAGTCGGCCACGATGATCTGGATCGCCTCGTCGAGGCTCGTGACGCCCTGGTTCACGAGGTCGAGGGCCTCGTCCGACAGCGTGCGGAGCCCCTCGCGCCGGGCCACGGCAGCTACCTGGACCTCCGTGCCGCCCTCCGTCACGATGCGCCGCATCTCCTGGCTCTTCACGCCCATGACCTCGAAGACCGGGATCCGGCCCTTGTAACCTGTGCCGCCGCAGGTCGTGCACCCCTTGCCGCGGAAGTGCTTCTCGATGGAGGCGAGGATGGCCTGGTCGAGATCCGTGCGTTCCGCGTCCTTGAGGGGCAGTTCCTCGCGGCAGTTCGTGCAGATGCGCCGGAGAAGCCGCTGGGCGATGACGACCTTCACGGCCGAAGCGACGAGGTAGGGCTCGATGCCCATGTCGATGAGGCGGACGACGCAGCTCGGCGCGTCGTTCGTGTGCAGCGTCGAAAGCACGAGGTGGCCCGTGAGGGCGGCCTTGACCGCGATGCCGGCCGTCTCGAAGTCGCGCATCTCGCCGACGAGGATGATGTCGGGATCCTGACGGAGGAACGAGCGCAGAGCGGCGTCGAAGGTGTACCCGATGATCGGGCGGACGTTGACCTGGGTGATGCCGTCGAGGCGGTACTCGACGGGATCCTCCGCCGTGACGATGTTGACGTCCGGCGTGT
Source organism: uncultured Planctomycetia bacterium (assembly GCA_964419995.1). Taxonomy (GTDB): domain Bacteria; phylum Planctomycetota; family CAYQRN01; genus CAYQRN01. The sequence continues at coordinate 2,023 of CAYQRN010000312.1, read as the reverse complement.
TGATGACCCGGAGGATCGTGTAGAGGGTCGTCGTCTTCCCGCTTCCCGTGGGCCCGGTGACGAGGATCATGCCGACCGGGTTATTGAGGGCGTCCTGGACGAGCTCGAGCGCCCGTCCCTTGAAGCCGAGCTCCGGGACGGAGTTCTTGAGCTCTCCCACGCCGAGGACGCGCATGACGATCTTCTCGCCGTAGATCTGCGGCAGGATGCTCGTGCGGAAGTCGATGGCCTCCGTCTCCGAGAGCGCCATCTTGATGCCGCCGTCCTGGGGCACGCGCCGCTCGGCGATGTTGAGGTTGGCCATGATCTTCACGCGCGAGCCGATGGCCGACTTCATGGAGTTGGGAAGGCGCTGGATCTCCCGCATGACGCCGTCCACGCGGAACCGCACGCGAACGTCGTTCTCCATGGGCTCGACGTGGATGTCGCTCGCGTGCATCTGGATGGCCTTGAGGAGCAGGCCGTTGACCAGGCGCACGACGGGAGGGTCGAGGGGCTGGATATCCAGGAGCGGCAGGGCCTCGGTTTCCCGCTCATCGTCCCGCTCGACGTCCCCCGCCTCCTGCACGGACTTGCGGATGACGTCGTCGAGCTGCTTTCCGTCGATCTGGCGCTTCTGGGCACCGGTCTTCGACGCCCGGGCCCGCGGCGCTTCGGCCGCCGGCCCGGGCGCGGGCGCGGCTTCCGCTGCTGCGGCGGCGCTCTCTCCGTAGAGGCGGACGATGTTCCGATCGATCGACGCTCCGGTCGAGACCATGGGCTTCACCGTGAGCCCGGAGGTCTGGCCGATCTTCTCGAGGGTCCGTTCGTCCTCCGGGTTCTGCATGGCCACATGGAGGACGGTCCCGGTCTTCTTCACGGGGATGCAGCGCGCCCGTCGTGCCAGGGCAACGGGCACGATGGAGGCGAGCTCCGGATCGAAGTTCACGGCGTCGAGGTCGATGGGCGGCGCCCCGGTCTGGCGGATGAGGGCGTCCTGGAGCTGCTCCTCCGAGATCCAGCCCTTCTGGACGAGGATCGTTCCGACGAACTCGTTTCCGGCCTGCTGCTCGCGCAGTGCCTCCTGGAGCTGATCGTTGGTGATCAGCCCTTCGTCGATGAGCAGCTTGCCGATCCTGGCCATGCGTCAGCCCGCCCGCCGGGCGCCGGCGGTTCCTTCCCGAGTTCCGAAAGCCCTGTCCTTCTTCGGCTTCTTCACGAACAGTTTTTCACGGATCCTCCTCCGCTTGATGGCAAGCCAACCCCGGCGGTCGCCGATGGTCCGGAGCGCCTCCTCCGCCCGCGGACGCAGGAAGATGTTGCCGAGAGCGCGGATGAGAACGGGAACGGCCTCGACGATCCGGGCCTGTCCGAGGGCCTCTACGGCGGCCTGCCGCACGAGAACATCGCCCTCCGTGACACGGGAGACGAGACGCTCCACGACCTCGGGATGGTCGGCGGCGAAGCGGGCCAGAGCCTCGATGCAGGCGAGTTGCACTTCCACGTCGGGGTCGAGACTCGTCTCGAGGAGCGGTGCGATGATCGCCGCGTCGGTGATCGAGCGCAGGGCGCGGGCTGCGTACCTCCGGACGGAGACCCATGCGTTGCGGAGGAGCTCGAGGAGGCGATCCGGCTGCCGGAGGTCCTCATAGGCCCGGAGGAGATCCTGGGCCGTCTTCGCCATGCGGCCCCCGCACTCGTCGATGGACCGGATGAGGGGCACGAGGCCCCGGGGATCGGTGACCTCGCCGAGGGCCTGGGCCACGGGCTTCAGTACGGCGCGGTCGCGGGTCTCGGCGAGGTCTGCGAGGGCGTCCAGCCGCTCGGGGTCGGCGTAGTTGAGGATGGCGGTCACGGCGGTGCGCCGGAGCCGGCGGCTGTTGGTCCTGCCCACGGCGATGAGCCCCGGAAGACCCGCGGGAGCGCGTGCCTGCCCGAGGAGTCCGGCGATGTCGGCAAGCCCGTCGATGACGGGCTCTTCCGTAAGGTCGTCGCGGGCGCCCGCGAGGAGGATCTCGGCGCACGCCGGAGCGATCTCGGGCCG
>CAYQRN010000311.1:0-3447 GCA_964419995.1 uncultured Planctomycetia bacterium | reverse complement strand
CTGCCGGGATGCCATCGAGGGCCCGGACGGACTCTGCGACAAGATCGTCCTCGACAGGCGGTCCGGCCGGCGGCTCGGCAGGCGGGGGCGCGCGTCCGGCGAGGAGATGGCCTTCTTCCTCGTCGGGCTCGCCCGTGCGTCCGGGTCCGGGAGGCTTCCCGGCGCCGCGGAGGGACTCCGCGCTGCGATCGTCCCGCGCCTGCGCATCCGGGGAAAGGAGATGCGCGGCAAGGAGCTTTCTCAGCTCCTCCTCACCGTGCCCGTTCTCGAGAGCCTCCTGCCGGAGTGAGTCAGGGCAGGGCGCGGATCTGTCCCGTGTACTTCTCTCCGTTCCGGATGAGGGCGAGGTCGAAGGTCCGTTCGCCGGGAAAGTGGTTCAGGATCCTCTGGAGGTCCCGGACGGACGAGAGGGCGTATCGTCCGATCTGGATGAGCACGTCTCCCTTGCGGACGTCCACGAGATCCGCCGGGCCTTCGGGCTCGATGCGGGTCACGACGACGCCGAAGGCGCGGCGGCCGCCGAGGCGGCGGGCGAGGGCGGCGGCGTCCGTCACGCCGAGGCCGAGCCGCCGGCGGACCTCGTCGGGGTTCTCGGCGTCGGGGACGGCCTCGAAGGGCACGCGGGCGGAGAGCGTCTCGCGCCCGCGGCGCAGCGACAGACCGATCTCGTCTCCGACATTCCTCTCGAGGAGCGAGATCTTGAGATCGAGGGCCGAGGTGAGGGGACGGCCGTCCATGGCCGTGATCTCGTCACCGAGGCGAATGCCGGCCCGGGCCGCCGGGCCGCTCTCCGCGACCTTCTCGACGCGGAGCGCATCGCCGTTCCGGCTCCCCGCGACGTCGAGGCCGAGAGTCGCGCCGCGGGTGATGCGGAAGTCGAGGAGCTTGAGCGCCGTGTCTCTCACCCGGTCCGCCGGGATCGCGAACCCGATGCCCGCCCCACCGCTGTGGATGCCGACGTTGATCCCGATGAGGCGCCCGTTGATGTCGAGGAGGGGGCCACCGGAATTGCCGGGGTGGATGACGGCGCTCGTCTGGAGGAAGTCCCTGTAGACCTCGCGCCCGCGGAACCGGACGGGCCGGTTGAGGGCCGAGATGATCCCCGTGGTCGCGGAGTTGGTGAGGCCGAAGGGGCTGCCGACCGCGATGCAGGTCTCGCCGATCATGAGGTCGGACGAGGAACCGATCTCCACGAATGGCAGGGGCTTTTCCGGTTTCACGCGGAGGACGGCCACGTCGTTGTCCATGTCGGAATTGAGGACCGTCGCCTCGGTCTCGCGGCCATCCCGGAACGTGACGGTCACGGTTTCGAGATCCATGACGACGTGCTGGTTCGTCACGAGGATCCCGCGCGGGTCGATGACGACGCCCGATCCGAGGGTGTGCATGCGCTCGCGGAGCATCTCGTCGTCGGCCTCGAAGAGCTGGAACCAGTCGAGGCGGGAGCGGTCCGGCCGAGTGGCCGTGCTGATGTTCACGACGGCGGGTCCCACCTTCTCGATGGCCACGACGACCGGCGTCCGCCGCTCGAACGTCTGGCCCCGCGCCAGGGGGGCGAGGAAGAGCGCGAGGCAGCATCCGAGGGTGCGGGCGGGCGGGATCAAGGCGTTCACGGCGGATCTCCCGGTGTGTTTCCGCTTCATGGCTCCATGTTACGCGGCCGGGCGGCGGAGCCCGAGGATCGGAGGCAGGACCGGGTCAGCGGAGCGGCACGAGGAGGCGATCGATGGCGGCGAGGGCGCGATCGGTCCCGACGGTGCCGTCCTTGGCCTGGAGGACCACGACGGCGAGGCCCGCCGGAGTCCAGGCGAGGAACGCGAGCGTGGGCCCGCGGTTGCCGAGGGTCCGGGAGGGAGCGAGGACGAGCAGGGCACCCTCGAGTCCGGCGCGCGTGGCCCGCTCCGCCTGCACCCGGAGAGCCGGGCTTCCGAGGAGGGCGCGGCCCATGAGTTCCGCCGCGGTCACGATGTCGATGTCCGCGGGAGAGAGGCGCCGAATGCCGGGAAGCTGGCGGACGTGGCCGGCGAGGGCCTCGAAGTCGCCGTCGTCGGAGACGAGGCGCTGGAGGGGGAGGATCGGTTCCTCGGGAGCGGGATCCCTCCGCGAGAATCCCGCCGGGACGTCGCCCGAGGCCGGAGCGGTCGCCTCGGGCGGGTCCGCCAGGAGCCCCGCGAGGGACCGGGCGCGGGGGAGGGATCCCGACCGACCGAGGGCCAGCGCTGCGCGTCCGGGATCGCCGGTGCGGAGGAGGGTCTCGGCATGGACGAGGCCGAAGACCGGATCGCCGCCATGGAAGTCCCGCACGAGGTCGAGATCCTCCCGGGCTGCGCGGAAGTCTCCGCGATCGTGGCGGAGGGCGCCGCGGAGGATCCGGAGCGAGGGGGATTCCGGGAAGCGGGCGACGAGGCGATCGAGGATCGGCTCCGGGTCGGCCGGAGGGTCCGCAGACCGGAGCAGCGCGGCGAGCGCGGCGTCCGCCTCGGGCAGGAAGTCCGCGAGGGTCGCGAGGCGGTCGACCACCGGAGCCGAGGGCCATTCGCCGCGCATCTCGAGTCTCAGGAGCATGACGAGAGGACGGAGTGCTGGGACGGGACGGGCTGCAGCGGCGGCCTCCGCGGGCCGGTCGAGGGCGCGGAGCGCGATGGCGAGGAGAGCCGCGCCCTCGGGGGATCCGGCGTGGTCCCCGAGCCAGGCCCGGCCGGCCGCCTCGGCTGCCGCCGCCTCTCCGACCGCGAGGCCGGCCCACGCGCGGGCGAGGTCGCGGAGGGGCCCCGGGTCCGGCGCGGCGTCGATGCGCTGCAGAGCCAGGTGGGGGAATCCCTGCTGGACGAAGGTCAGGGCGTCGCGGAGGGCCGGTGAAGCCTCCGGGGGCAGGGTGGATCGGGCGAAGGCCCGCGCGGCCTCGCCGGCGCGCGTCAGCGTGGCGGCGAGGCGCGCCGTGTCGCGGTGGCGGAAGTACAGGGTCCCGTCGAGAACCCGGGGATCGTGGGTGAGACGGACGGCCTCGTCGATGACGGCGATGAAGGCGCCGTACTCCTCGCTCGAAGCACAGTTGAGGCAGGCCCTCGCCGTGACGGCCCGGGCTCGTGACACCTCGAAGAAGCCCGAAGCCGTGTCCACGGACGTGCGGATGAAGACGGTCTCCGCAGCGTCGGCATCGAAGCTCCCAAGCCTCGTGGCGGTGAGCCCCGCCACGAGGGCGGCGTCCAGGATCTTCCCGACGGCGTCGGACGGTTCGATCCCCTCTCGGAGTGCCCCCTCGAGCTCCACGCGCGCGCGCTGGGCCGGAGCAGAACTGATTCCTGCGCCAAGCGCCGCGATGACGAGCACGAGACGCACATGGAACATGGATGCCGCTCCCCGCCCTGACCGCCCCGGCCCGCTGCTATAGTCCTTCTCATCGGAGCGCATGGCCGCCGGATTGAGACGCGACATGAGAAACCTCCG
>CAYQRN010000310.1:0-3495 GCA_964419995.1 uncultured Planctomycetia bacterium | reverse complement strand
GAGAGCCGGCCCGTCCCCACGGACGAGAAGATCCGCTTCATCGAGGCCCTCGCCGCGGCGGGCCTCCGGGAGATCGAAGCCGGGTCCTTCGTCGCCCCGGGCGTCGTCCCGCAGCTCGACGATGCCGATGTCCTCTTTCCCGCGCTCCGCCTCCCTGCGGGCACGGTGGCCTCGGCCCTCGTCCCGAACCTCCGCGGCCTCGAGCGCGCGGCCGGGGCCGGCGTCCGCCGGGTGGCGGTCTTCACGGCGGCCAGCGAGACCTTCAACCGGCGGAACATCCGGGCGGGGATCTCCGAGTCCATCGGGAAGTTCCGCCCCGTCGCGGAGCAGGCGCGGGCCCTCGGAATCAGCGTCCGCGGATACGTTTCGACGGCTTTCCACTGTCCTTTCGAGGGACCGATCCCGACTGCCGCCGCCCTCGACGTGGCAGATCGCCTCCTCGACCTCGGCTGCGACGAGATCTCCATCGGCGACACCGTCGGGCGCGCCACGCCGCGCGATGTCGCGGCACTTCTCGACGCGGCCGCCGGCCGGCTGCCCGCGGACCGCATCGCGCTCCATTTTCATGACACCTGGGGCCTCGCGATCGCCAACGTCGTGGCGGGCCTCGCCCGCGGCATCCGCGTCTTCGATGCCTCCGCCGGCGGCCTCGGAGGCTGCCCGTTCGCTCCTGGAGCCTCGGGGAACGTGGCCACGGAGGATCTCGTCTTCGCCCTCGAGGCCATGGGGTTCGCCACCGGCGTCGACCCGGTCGCCCTCGACCTCGCGTCCACGCTGATCGAGAGGGCCCTCGGCCGGGAACTGCCATCGCGCGTACGGCGCGCCCGGCTCGCCGCCCGGCGCGGTCCCTTGCCGCCCCCGGAAGCCTCTGGTATGAACGCCGGATCGCGGCCGGAGGGAATCTGAGACCATGCTCCTCGAGGGACGACGCGGCGTCATCTTCGGAGTCGCCAACGACCGCAGCATCGCGTGGGCCGTGGCCGCCGAGGCGGCTCGCCAGGGCGCACGGGTGGTCCTGCCCTATCAGGATGCCGCCCTCGAGAAGCGGGTCCTGCCCCTCGCGCGATCCATCGACGCCCCCGCCCTCGGCCCCTGCGACGCAACGGACGAGGCCCAGGTCCGCGACGTCCTCCTGCGGACGCGGGAGTCCCACGGCGAGATCGACTTCCTCGTCCACTCCATCGCCTGGGCCGATCGCCGCGATCTCCAGGGGGGTTACCTCGCGACGAGCCGTGACGGTTTCCTGCGCGCCCTCGAGGTCAGCGTCTATACCCTCACGCTCATCACGCGTACGGCCGTGGACCTCGGACTTCTGCGGCCGGGCGGCGCCGTTCTCACCCTGTCGTACCTCGGCGCGGTCCGGGTCGTGCCCCGCTACAACGTCATGGGTGTGGCCAAGGCCGCCCTCGAATCGAGCGTTCGCTATCTGGCCTCCGAGCTCGGCCCGCGAGGAACACGCGTGAACGCCATCTCGGCCGGTCCCATCCGGACGCTCTCGGCCTCCGCCATCAGCGGGCTCTCCGGCATGCTCGATCACATGGAGCGGAACGCTCCGCTCCGGAGGAACGTCACCGCCGAGGAGGTCGGCCGCGCGGCCGTCTTCCTCGTCTCCGACGCAGCCTCGGGCGTCACGGGAGATGTCCTCTACGTCGACGCCGGCTACCACATCGTCGCCACGCCAGCCGTCGAGGAGACCGGGCCGCGCCCGGGCACCGCGAGCTGAGAGGCCTTGGCCACCGCGGCGGGGCGGATCTTCAGCGCGGCGGCAGGGGAAGGGGGATGAGTCTCGCGCCCCGTTCCAGGGCGTCCCGGACGAAGGCGTGTTGTTCGCCGTCAGCTCCGGAGACGACGGCGCAGGCGCCGGCGGCGAGGGCCGCAGCGAATTCGGCGGCCGAGACGACGGCGCGCCACGACACGGCGAAGGCCGAGAGGGCGTCGAGACGGCTCCGATCCGGGACGGGTCGTCCCGGGAGCAGGAGCAGGACTCGCACGCGGTGCCTCACCAGTTCGTCGACGACGAGATCGGCGGAAGGAAGGACGAAGAGGCACGGGACTCGGTTCACCGGGACTCCGGATCAGGCGGAGGATACTCGTGGCGGGAAGGCCCCCCGGCGTTGAGGTGCCGGGGGCGGGCCTCTATGATGCCCGGGCTCGAGAGGAAAGGAACATCCGTCATGTCCGAATACCGACACGTCTGTCGGGCCGCTGACGTCCCGCCCGGCTCCTCCCGCCAGGTCGATATCGACGGCCGGTCCGTCGCTCTCGTCAACGTCGCAGGAACGATCCACGCGGTCGATGGCCTCTGCCCCCACCGGGGCGGCCCGCTCGGGGACGGCCACGTCGAGGGATCGATGCTCACCTGCCCATGGCATGGGTGGCAGTTCGACGTGGCCACCGGCGAGAGCCCGCGCAACCCCGCGACGCGGCTCTCCTGCCACGCCGTCCGGGTCCGCGACGGCGCCATCGAAGTCGCTGTCTGATACCCGCAGAGACCCTTCGTGCGACCGACCTCCTGGTGGTGAGCCGCCCGCGGCTCCCGGGTGCTTCTCGCCGAAACTTCGCAGCCTTAAAGGCTTCCGATTCGCTCGCTCCGCTCTGTCGAAGGGGTTTCCGCGGTCCCCGGAGATTCCTCGGGAAAACTTCTTGACACCCCTACACCTCGGCGAGACAATGCCGACGCACACTAAATATTGTGGGGTGGCGTGCCCGTCGGCGAAGAGGTCACGTCACCGGGACTGAAGAAGGGTGGTTGACATCGCGCCGCCGCACCCCGGTCGGGGTGCCGCTTCGGCTTTGCGGCGGCGGAGGGTCGGGGAACTCCATGACCACGGGATACGGACCTCTGGATTCTGAGAACGGCACGGTTCTTTCGGGCACCGGTCACAGGGGGCCGATGAAGGGCAGGGCGACCGATCTCCCGGACGCGGTACGATCGAGGATGGCCGGGAGCCCACCGGACGCGGACACCGGAACCGGAGGCATGGCAGCGCTCTTCCGAAGACACTTCACGAGGCCGGGGGTGGATCCCCTCGACGAGGTTCCTCTGATCCGGCGATCCTCCGTCATCGCCAACCCTGACGGTTCCGTCGTGTTCCGTTCGGACGGGATCGAGGTCCCCCGGGCCTGGTCCCAGCTCGCGACGGACATCCTCGCCTCGAAGTACTTCCGCCGCACGGGCGTACCCCAGGGCGGGAGCCGCGAGCCGGGCGCCCCCACGGGATCCGAGACCTCGGCTCTGCAGGTGGTGCGGCGCCTCGCCCGCACTCTTCGGAGCGCCGGCGAGAAGCTTGGCGGCTACTTCAGCGACCCCGCAGAGGCCAGGGCCTTCGAGGCCGAGCTCTCCTACATGCTCATCCACCAGATCGGCGCGTTCAATTCGCCGACCTGGTTCAACTGCGGTCTGGCCGCCGAGTACGGCATCACGGGGAAGCCCGTCGGTAACTACTACTGGAACGAGGAGACGGATCGGATCGAGGAGGCGCCCGACGCCTACAC
>CAYQRN010000309.1:0-3533 GCA_964419995.1 uncultured Planctomycetia bacterium | reverse complement strand
GCTGGAGGTTGGTGGAGGCGGTCTGGAGGTGGGAAGCGCCGTGGACGACGAGGAAGGCGCCGTGGGTCGCCGGGAGGTCGTTGGTGATGCAGGGGATGGCGCCGGGGGGAGGGACGGTCTGGGCGGAGGCCGCCAGGGCGACGCCGAGGCAGGCGAGAAGGGCTTCCGCCCGCGCGACGGCATCGCCCTCCGCGCCGCGGACGACGATGCGGAAGCGGTTCCCGTGGAGATGCCCCACGCGGAGCTTGTTGCCGTGGCGGTCGCCGCGGAGGACGCGAAAGCCGCGGTCGGCGGCGCCGAGACAGCGGTCGAGATCCTTCGTCCTTACGGAGAGCCACTGCCGCGTCACGGCGCGGCGGTCCTTCCGCCCGGCCCAGCCGATGTCGCGCTCGGGCACGCGGAGGAGGCGCGCGAGGCGCCGAACGACCTCGAGGGTGGACAGATCCCGCTTCTCGATCTCGAGGAGGACGTGCTCGCCGGCCCCCGACGGCGCATAGGCCGGCACCTCCTCCACGGCGAAGTCCTCTATGGCGGGGAGGACGGCGCCGCCGAGGGGCGGAAGATCGGTCGTGAGGATCCGGCCGGACATATCGGCGATTCTCCGCCCCCGCGCGTCCCCGGAGAAGGGCGGCCCGGAGAATCGCGGGCGATTCCCCATCCCCTCCCCCGCTTGGCGCCGTCAGGCTGCGCGACCATAATCGGCCGCGTGAGAATCCAGCTCGTCGGACCGCTGGCCGGGCCGCGCCAGGATCTCTTCCGGAACGCCGGACTCGAGATCGTCGCCGAACGTCCCGACGTCATCGTGGCGCTCGGGGGCGATGGCACGCTCATCGGGGCCGAGCGTGCGTATCCCGGCGTGCCCAAGCTCGCGATGCGCGACAGCGATGTGTGCGAGAAGTGCCCGAAGCACCGGGACGACGTGGTCATCGCGCGGCTGGCGCACGGAGACCTCGTGCCGACGGAGCTCCCGAAGATCGAGTGCCTCACGGGGACGCGCCGACTCCTCGGCATGAACGACGTCATCATCCGCAACCGCGATCCGCGGTCGGGCGTGCGCTTCCGCGTCCGCGTGAACGGCGAGGCCGCCTCCGAGGAGATGATCGGCGACGGACTCGTCGTCGCCACTCCGTTCGGCAGCTCGGCCTACTTCCGGAGCATCACGCGCGCGACATTCCGTGCCGGCCTCGGCGTGGCCTTCAACAACTGCACCGATGTCGTGAACCACATGATCCTGCGGGACTCGGACGTGGTGGAGGTGGATTTCACCCGCGGTCCGGCGGATCTCGCCGCCGACAACGACCCGGAGACGCTCACCCTCGACACGGGCGCCGCAGTGTCGCTCCGCACGGCCCCCGAGGTGGCCCGCCTCCTCTCCGTGGACACGCTCCGCTGCCCCGACTGCCGCTACGTCCACGCCCCCCGCCGCCGGTTCTGAGGGGCGGAGCGGCGCCGTCAGCCGCCGAAGCGGGCGGCGAGGCGGTCGATGACCGCGGCGGAACCCGTGGCGTCGAGGGCGCGGAGAGCGGCAAGGACGGCGCGGCCGAGTTCCCGTCGCGGCGCCTCGGGATCCTGGCCCGCCCGCGTCGTGTAGTCGACGCGGAACTCCGCGAGCAGGAGGCGCTCCGCGGGGAAGTCGGCGAGGGTCTTCGCCGTGGCGGCGTCGCCGACCCGCGCGAGGGCCTCGACGACGGCCCTGGTCAGGTCGTGGACCTTCTCCCAGTCCGTGAAGCCGATGCGGTCGGCGCCGACGAGCTTCGACTTGAGGAGGGTCGCGGCGCCCCGGAGCGCGCGGTCGAGGGCTGGAAGACCGCGGCGATCTCCGATGGCCCCGAGCGCCCGCGCCGCCGCGGCCACGACGATCGGATCCTCCGCGGCGCAGGCCTTCGCCAGGGCGGGGATGCTCTCCGGGCGGCCGATGGCTCCGAGCGCCGTGGCGGCGGCGCAGCGGACGTCGCGCGCGCCCTCGGCGTCGCCCGCTAGGGATTCGAGGGCGGCGAAGGTGCGTGGGTCGCGCAGGGCGCCGAGCTTCGCGGCGGCTTCCTCGGCGTTGCCGCCGCCGCGCCGGAGATCGCGGAGCAGGGCCTCGGGCGATCCGGCCGCAGCCTCGTCATCGACGAGCGGATCGCCGAGATACGTCTTCTCATCCGCGGTCACCCGGCGGTCGAAGGACGAAAGCGGCGTCCGGGTCGGCGTGAACGTCCCCCGTGCGGCGCGCCCCGGCGCCGCGTGGAGCCGGTGCGCCTCGAAGAAGTCGAAACACTCCTCCACGACCTCCCGCGGGCACCCGTGCCCCGAGTTCGGGATTTCCGTGTAGACGAAGTCCGCGGCGTCCTTCCGGAGGGACTCGGCGGCCCGGCGCGAGTCGCCCACGCCCACGACGGGATCGTCGGCGCCGTGGTAGATGTAGATCCCCGTGCCCGTGTCGGCGAGGCGCTTCAGGTTGTTCGAGCCGCCGCCGGCCATGGGCGCGATGGCCGCGAAGAGGTGGGCGAGCTTCGGGCCGAGGGCCCAGGTGCCAAAGCCGCCCATGGAGTGGCCGGTGAGGTAGACGCGGTTCTCGTCGACGTTCCAGTGGAGCAGGATCTCCTCGAGGACCGTGAGGACGAAGCTCTCGTTGGCGGGGGCGCTCCAGGGCGCCTGGACGGCCGTCGGGCAGACGACGATGAAGCCCCGGCGCGCGGCCTCTTGCTCGTAGAAGTTCATCGCGGAGGCGCCGCTCCCCACGACGTCCTTCCCGTCCTTGCCTGCGGGCCCGCCACCGTGGAGTCCGAGGATGAGGGGATGGGATACGAGGGGATCGTAGCCCGAGGGGACGAAGAGCGTGTAGACCCCCTTCTCGGTCCGGGAGCGGAGCGTGAGGGTCCGATCGTTGTGGCGCCCCGTCGCCCGGGCCTTCGAGCGTCGCGCCCGTTCGAGATGGACGAGGGTCCTCTCGAACCCGGCCTCGGAGGCCGCCCGCGCGTGGAGCTGCCGGCGGGCGGCGGCATCGGGTTCGGCCAGGAAGGCCGCGAGGAGATCGCGGAGCGCGGGATTGAGGCGGGGATCGGACCGGGAGGTCTTTCCCCAGGCATCCCGGAAGATCTCGGGCCCGAGGCGGCCCGACGGATCCGCCGCGGCGGCGCGGACGTACTCGTCGAGGGCGAGGGGACGTAAGCCGCCTTCCTCGAGGAGGCGTCCGAGGTCGCGGAGGCCCGCGGCATCGTCGGGGGCCACGCGGCGGCGCGCCTCCGCCCAGCGGGCGAGGGGCGGCTCGACGGTCTCGATGCGCTTCACCTTCGCGCGCGGGATCCGCTCGACGCCGAGGGTCATGGCGGGGCTCCGCGAGTGGAAGGTGTTGAGGACGATCTCGTCGGCGTCGGGCGCGGAATGGAGCCGGCCGCGGAGCGCGCCGCCTCCCTTCACCTGGACGACCGTCTGGCCTCGGACCGCCGCAGCGGCCGCGAGGAGGACGGCGAAGGCCAGGGCCGCGCGGCGGGTGTCAGAGCGTCGCGAGCGCACGGTCCAGGTCCTCGATGAGATCCTCCGGATCCTCG
>CAYQRN010000308.1:0-3555 GCA_964419995.1 uncultured Planctomycetia bacterium | reverse complement strand
CATACGGCTTCGGGCGACGCCAGGGCCCGGATCCGCCGCCTCGAGGGCGCAGCTCACCGGCGCCTCGGCAACCTGCCTCTCGCCGTCGAGGCCCTCGAGGACGTCCCGCGGCTCACGACGGACGCGGGGATCCTCCGCGAAGCCCAGGTGGAGCTCGGACGGGCGCACCTCCTCGCAGGCCGGCTCCGCGAGGCCCGGCTCGCCTTCCAGGCGGCGCTCGCGGGCGGCATCGAGGGCGATCGGGGCCCGGAAGCCGTCTGGCACCTGGCCCTCGTCCACATGCTGTGCGGGGACGAGGGCGCGTCCGAGACGATGTGGCGCGACCTCGCCGCCCGTTGTCCTGAAAGCCCGTTCGCGTGGCGCGCCGCGGCGAATCTCGCGCTTTGGCGGGATACGACGCCCATCGGGCCCGCGCTCCACGCCTTCGAGGATCCCTTCCTGCCGCCGTCGGACGCGGGCGCGCCGCGACCGTCGGACACGCGCCGGCGGCGCGGCCGGGACGCCGTCCGGGATGTCGCCCGGTCCGGCGTGGAGTTCCTCCTCCGCCACCAGAGATCCCACGGCGGGTACACGGACCCGCGCTACGCCTACTGGCCCGACTCGAAGATCCTGCCCAACGTCCGCGTGGCCGTGACGGCGCTGGCGGCGGCGGCCCTCGAGACCTGGCAGGATCTCGATCCGGGACGCATCGGTCCCGCGGCGGAGCGGGCCCGCGCCTTCGCCCTCGACGAGACCCGCATGAACCGCGGCAACAACGAGGAGATCTACGCGGACGCCTATCGCCTCCTCATGCTGGCGCGGCACGCCGCCGTGGCGCCGCCGTCCGCGCGGGCCGCCCTCGTCGGACGGATGACCACCCTCGTGGCGGAGCTGCAGCGCACGCAGAAGAAGAACGGCACCTGGTCCCATGAGTACCCGAACCCCTTCTCGACGGGTGCCGTCGCCCAGTGCATCCTCATGGCCTGCGCCGCGGGCGCGGGCGTCCGCGACGCGGCGCTCCGGAGCGCCGCGGAGGGGCTTCTCTTCTGCCGCAACGAGGATGGAGCCTTCTCCTACGGCGCCGGGAACCGGCAGTTCCGGGGGGGCGACCGCGAGGAGAATCTGAAGAACAGCATGGCCAGGGGCCCGGTCTGCGAGTCGGTGCTCTTCGCCCTCGGACGGAGCTCCGAGGCCGCCCTGGCGGCGCAGTTCGCGAACTTCTGGCGGCACATGCCCCGCTTCGAGACGGTCCGCGTCTGCGACTTCCACTCGGACGGAGAGCTGGCCGGGTTCTTCTTCTTCCACGCCTTCTATCACGGCACCGAGGCCCTGCGGATCCTCCCGCCGGAGGCCGGTCGCGAGGGGGCGGGGCGATTCCTCGATCACCTGCTCGGGATCGGAGAGCTCGACGGCTCCTTCATCGACAGTCACGAGATGGGGAAGTGCTACGGGACGGCCATGGCGCTTCTCTCCCTCGGCAACCTCGTCACGCTCCTCGGAGAGGAGCCCGGCCGCGCCGGCCCGACCTGGTGGAAGAAGTAGACCCGGGAGCCGGTTCCGAAGGGCCCCCGGTCCTGACAGAATGCGCGTCATGGGCGATCTTCCCGAACGATTGGCGCGCCGGATCCGGCCGCGGCTCACGGCTGCGGCCGCCGCGCACGTCGATGAGCTCCTCCGGACGATCGCCGGACCCGGTGGAACAGCCGCCGCAGCGGAGGGCTTTCCGTCCCTCTCCCGCGCCGTCGGCCGGGCCCCGCTCATCGCGGCCTTCGGCGAGCGCGCCGCCGCCGTGGAGACGGGCCCCTTCGGCCCCGTCGCCGTCGGCGAATGGCGCCTCGACGAGGCCGTCCGGGTCCTCGTCCTCCTCCGCGCCGCCGGAGGCGTTCCCGCCTCCGCCGCCGTGACGCTGCTCCGGAGCGTCTATGCCGCCGGGGACGCCGACGAGCGCGCCGCCGTGCTGCGCGCCCTCTCCTTCCTGCCCATGGGAGGGGAGGCCGTGGATCTCGTCCTCGACGGCGTCCGCTCGAACCACGCCGCGCTGATCCGCGCGGCGCTTCTCGACAATCCCTGCGCGTCGCGGTTCCTCCCGGACCTCGAGTTCCGGAAAGCCGTTCTGAAGGCCGTCTTCCTCGAGATGCCCGTGGGCCGCATCGCGGGGCTCACGGACCGGGCCACTCCGGAGCTCGCGCAGAGCCTCTGCGACTTCATCGACGAGCGCGAGGCCGCCCAGCGCCCGGTGCCGCCCGAGATCTGGCCCGTGGCGGCCCTGAACCCGCGGCCGGGACTCGTGGCGAGGCTCGTCGGGCGGCTCGAACATCCCCTGCCGGTGGAGCGGCTCCACGCGGCCCTCGCCCTCCGGGCGGCGGCGGACCCCCGTGCCGCGAGCTTCCTGGCGGAGCGCGAAGGCCGCGAACAGGACGGGGCCGTGCGCGCGGCCATCGCGGCTGCGCGCGGGGCTCTGGCCGGGACCTCGGACCGGACCTGAACGACCGGCGGAGACACAGGACGCCATGAGGATCTTCGAGCCCCACATCCACATGTTCTCGCGGGTCACCGACGACTACGAGCGGATGGCCATGGCGGGAATCGCCGGCGTGCTCGAGCCCGCCTTCTGGCTCGGCCAGCCCCGGACCTCCGTGGGCTCGTTCATCGATTACTTCGACGCCCTCATCGGCTGGGAGCGCTTCCGCGCGTCCCAGTTCGGTATCCGGCACGTCTGCACGATGGCTCTGAACCCGCGGGAGGCCAACGAAGACCGCGTCAATGACGCCGTCATGGAGGTCCTTCCGCGCTACCTCGACAAGGATGGCGTCGTCGGCGTGGGCGAGATCGGTTTCGACGACATGACGGCCCGGGAGGAGAAGTACTTCCGGCTCCAGGCCGCCATGGCTCGGGAGAGGGGCCTCCCGATCCTCGTGCACACGCCGCACCGGGACAAGAAGCTCGGGACGGAGCGATCCATCGCCGTGGCGCGGGATGCCGGCCTGCCGGACGATCTCGTCCTCATCGACCACAACAACGAGGAGACGATCCCCATCGTCCGGGCCACCGGATGCTGGGCCGGCTTCTCGATCTATCCGAACACGAAGATGACGCCCGAGCGGATGGTCGAGATCTTCCGCCGTTTCGGCACGGAGCGGATCCTCGTGAACAGCGCCGCCGACTGGGGCGTGTCCGATCCGCTCCTCGTTCCGAAAACCGTCCTCGCCATGCGGCGCGCCGGCATGGCGGAGGAGGAGATCTCAACGGTCGTCTGGGAGAACCCCCTCCGGTTCTTCGGACAATCGGGGCGCCTTGCGCCCACGGATTTCGACGCGACCCCCGCCGCCGATCCCGCCGCGCGGTTCCAGGGCAGCACGATCCGCCGGGGCCAGCCGGCCTGACGGCCGCCGCGGCGTGGTGCGTCCCGCCGGGGCGACGTGTCCCGGACAATCCACGAATGCCAAGCCATCAGAGCGGTCTTCTCCGGCCGGGGCTCCGCCACGGCTCGTCGCCGACTCGCTCCGTCGAGTCGACTCCTTGCCCTTCCTCGTCGCGGCTCGGAGAATCCTCGCTGATGCAGCGAAGCGCGCGATT
>CAYQRN010000307.1:0-3615 GCA_964419995.1 uncultured Planctomycetia bacterium | reverse complement strand
TGGCGACGCGCACCCCGGGGGCCCGCGGCAGGAGCCGCGCGTGGGGGCTCTATCGCCCGGCGCGGCGCTCGAGCTCGGCGGCGACCTCCTCGAGGCTCCTGAAGGCGTGCATCCGCTCGCAGTGCCCGCGGAGTTCCCCCGTCGTCTGGGGGCCGCGCAGGAGGAGCTCCGCGAGGACGGCCCGCTCCGGGATCTCGAGCCCGAGCCGCTCCGAGAGCTTCTCGGCGTACCGGAGGGCCCGCGCTCCATCGCCGCGCGCATGGACGACGAGGCCCCTCACGAAGAGGGCCTTGAGGCAGCCCTCGATCTCGAAGTCGCGCACGGTGAGCACCGGATCGCGGTTGTTCCGCTGGTTGCAGCCCGCGGAGAGTCCCGTGGCCGTCATGGGGTAGTACTCGGGCGTCGAGAGGGCCTTCTCGATGAGAGTCCCGATGACGCGGCGTTCCGTCCGATCGAGCTCGAAGTCCACGGCCGTCCTCCTCCGGAAGGGCCTGAGTCTAAGGCGGGGATGGGGGGGTGTACAGGGGCGCGGATTCCCCCGGGGCGCTGTTAGAACGATGCGCCATGAGCGAGTACATCTGGACGCCGACCCCCGAGCTCGTCAGGAACGCCAACGTCTCCCGATTCATGCGGCGACACGGCATCGCCACGGCGGAGGAACTGCGGATCCGCGCCGCGGCGGATGTCGAGTGGTTCTGGCAGGCTGCCCTCGAAGACCTTGGCCTCGAATGGTCGCGCCCCTTCGAACGCTGCCTCGACATGAGCCGCGGATTCCCCTTCGCGCGGTGGTTCACGGGGGGACGGATCAACATCACCTGGAATTGCCTCGACCGCCACGTGCGCAACGGGCGTGGATCCACCGTGGCCGTGAGCTGGGAGAACGAGGACGGGGAACTCAAGGAGCTCACGTACAGCCGCCTCCACAGCGACGTCTGCCGACTGGCTGCGGTCCTCACGGGCTTCGGCGTCCGCCGGGGCGACGCCGTGGCGCTCTACATGCCCATGATTCCGGAAGTCGTGACGGTCATGTTCGCATGCTTCCGCATCGGGGCCGTGGCCGTGCCGATCTTCTCGGGCTTCGGGGTCGACGCCGTCGCGGCGCGCCTCGCGGACTCGGCCGCACGGGTCGTCGTGACCGCCGATGGCGGACGCCGGCGCGGCAAGTCCATCGCCGTGAAGAAGTTCATCGACCAGGCCTGCGAGGCCGTCCGGTCCGTGGAGCGCGTTCTCGTGGTCCGCCACACGGGAATCGACATGGCGTGGAATCCCGCCCGCGATGTCCTCTGGGAGGACGCGCTCGGGGCCGCTGCGCCCATGACGGAGATCGTGGACACGGAGGCTGAGGACAGGGCCCTCATCATCTATACATCGGGCACGACGGGGAAGCCGAAGGGCACGGTGCACACGCATGCCGGCTGCCTCGCGCAGATGACGAAGGAGATCGCCTACTACATGGACTACCAGTCCGCCCGGGGCGACCTGTTCTTCTGGCTTACCGACATCGGCTGGATGATGGGGCCCTGGGAGATCATCGGCGTCTCCGCCCTCGGCGGGCGCTTCGGGATCTACGAGGGCGTGCCCAACTACCCCGGTGCCGACCGTCTCTGGGACCTCGTGCAGCGCCACCGCATCACGCACCTCGGGATTTCGCCCACGGCGATCCGCCTCCTCATGCGCGCCGGCGATCCCGCCACGGAGGCGCACGATCTCTCGTCGCTCAGGATTCTCGGCTCCACGGGCGAGCCGTGGGATCCCACGTCCTGGATGTGGTACTTCGAGAAGGTGGGCGGGCGCCGCTGCCCCGTCATCAACATCTCGGGCGGCACGGAGATCGTGGGTTGCCACCTCTCGCCGCTGCCCATCTCCCCGCTCAAGCCCTGCACGCTCGGCGGCCCGGGGCTCGGAATGGACGTCGACGTCGTGGACGACGAGGGACGGCCCGTCCGGGGCCGGATCGGCTACCTCGTCTGCCGCAAGCCGGCCCCGTCCATGACCAAGGGCTTCCTCAACGACGACGAACGATACCTCGAGACGTACTTCTCCCGATTCCCCGGCATCTGGTACCACGGCGACCTCGCGATGATCGACGAGGACGGCTTCTGGTTCCTCTTCGGGCGCGCCGACGACACGATCAAGGTGGCCGGGAAGCGCATGGGTCCCGGGGAGATCGAGGCCGCCCTCATCTCGCACGAGGCTGTCTCCGAGGCGGCCGCCGTGGGCGTGCCCCACGACGTCAAGGGAGAGACCGTCGTCTGCTTCGTCGTCCTCAAACCCGGTCGGGACGCGGGGGGCGACCTGCGGACGATCCTCCGGGCCCTCGTGGCCGAGAAGCTCGGCGGGAGCTTCCGGCCCCGCGAGGTCCATGTCGTGACGGCGCTCCCGAAGACCCGGTCGGCCAAGATCGTCCGGGGGCTCATCCGCCGGAAGTACCTCGGAGAGCCCATCGGCGATCTCGGCTCCGTGGAGAATCCGGAGGCCCTCGACGCGATCCCCCGGGCTGGCGGCGAGCCGGAATCCGACGCCTGACACGGGCTTCCGGCGGGGCGCTTCAGGAGGCTGCCGCGGCGGTGGCGACCGGCCCGACGAGCGCTGCGAAGGTCCTGTGGAGCGTCCGGTCCGCGGAAAGCTCGGGGTGGAACGTCGCGGCGAGGACGGAACCCTGCCGCACGAGGATAGGCTCTCCGCGAAGTCGCGCGAGGACGGTGACGCCCGGCCCGATGCGGGAGAACCGCGGCGCGCGGATGAAGACGCACTCGATGCCGCCGAAGGGGGGCGGCCCCGGGTCCGCCGTGGCGATGAACGAATCGACCTGGCGGCCGAAGGCGTTGCGCTCCACGTCGACGTCGATGAGGCCGAGTCCGGCGGCGGCGGGATTTTCGATGCGATGCGCGAGGACGATGGCGCCGGCGCAGGTTCCGAGAACGGGCATGCCGGCCTGCACCCGCGCGCCAAGCGCCGGCCCGAGGCCGCGTTCGGCGAGGAGAAGCCGGAGGGTCGTACTCTCGCCGCCCGGGATCACGAGGGCGGCGACGCCCTCGAGGTCCGAAGAGAGGCGTACCTCGGCGATGGCGGCTCCGGCATCCCGAAGAGCCCGGGCATGGGCGGCGAAGTCCCCCTGGAGGGCGAGGACGCCGATGACCGGATGGGGCGGTGCGCCGGTCACCAGCCCCGCTCCTGGAGAAGCGTGCCTTCCGAGCGGATCCGGCCGATCTCGAGGCCCGGCATGGCGCCGGTCAGGCCTTCGGACACCTCGAGGAGGATCGCGGGGTCCCGGAAGTGGGTCGTGGCCCGCACGATGGCGGCGGCGCGGGCGGCCGGATCCTCGGACTTGAAGATACCCGAGCCCACGAAGACCGTCTCGGCGCCGAGCTGCATCATGAGCGAGGCGTCGGCGGGCGTCGCGATGCCGCCGGCGGCGAAGTTCGGGACGGGAAGGCGACCCGAGCGGCTCACCACCACGACGAGATCGTAGGGGGCGCCGAGATCCCGTGCCCGCGCCATGAGCTCCTCGGGTCCGAGGGTCGTGAGCTCGCGGATTGCACTCTGTACGGCGCGCATGTGGCGCACCGCCTCGACGATGTTGCCCGACCCGGCCTCGCCCTTCGTGCGGATCAT
>CAYQRN010000306.1:0-3616 GCA_964419995.1 uncultured Planctomycetia bacterium | reverse complement strand
CCCGCCCATGTGATCGGGCCTCCGCGTTCCTTCGAGAACGACTAGGGCCAGCACGCGCGGCCCGTCCGCCGGCGCGTAGCCGCAGAATCCGGACTGGAAGGTCCCGAGGGTCTTGGGCAGATCCTCGGACGTTCCGGACTTGCCGACGATGCTGTAGAGGCGGCTCCGTGCCCGCCGCGCCGTCCCCTCGATGACGACGCCCTTCATCATCTCGTGGAGCGCCTTCGCCGCGGGCTCCGGGAAGAGGCGGAACCGGCGGGGCGTGTCCGCGATTTCCCGTCCGTCCCTCCGGACGCGTTCGACGAGAATGGGCTCGATGACCTCTCCGCCCTGGGCGAAGGCGGCGAACCGCGACGCGAGGGTGAGGGGAGGCACCGTGATCTCCATGCCGAAGCAGATGGAAATCCCCGCCGACTGGGCGGTGGCGTGCTCGCGCCGCACCCTCGATCCGGCGTTGGCGGCGGGGAGGCCCACGCGGGGCTTTCCGGGGCAGCCCATGCGGTCGAGCAGCGCATAGAGGCCGTCGAGACCGAGGCGCTGGAGGCCGATCGTGACCATCCCGATGTTCGAGGAATGCACGATGATCTCGGTGAGGGACGAGAGCCCGATGCCGTGCGTGTCGCGCACGGTGCGGCCGAGGAACTGCGCCGCTCCGTTGCGGCAGTGGATCTTCTCGTCCGGACCCACGACACCGCGACCGATGGCTTCGGCCATGACGAAGGACTTGAAGATCGAGCCCGGGTAGTACGCGCACTGGACGGCGCGGCAGAGACGGGGATCCACGAAGCCCGGGGGCGACGCATCGATGCGGCCGAGGTCGTGGGGGTCGAAGGTCGGCACGGACATGAGCGCGAGGACGCGGCCCGTGCCGATCTCGAGGACGACAGCCGTGGCCGCGCGGGCACGGGTCCGCTCGACGGCGCGCCGCAGGGCCTCTTCGGCGATCCGCTGGATCTCCGCGTCGAGGGCCAGGACGACTTCGCCGCCCTCCGCCGGGACGTCGAGCCACTCGACGCTGCGCAGGTACTCCCCGCCCCGCGCATCCTTCTCGCAGAGGAACCGGCCGTCGAAGGCCTCGAGAAGGCCCTCGATGCCCATTTCGAGCCCGGCCCGCCCGCGGACGCCGCTCCGGGCCACGGCATCCTCGCCGACGAATCCGACGACCTGGGCGAAGAGGGAGCCCCAAGGCCAGGCGCGCCGCTCGACGGCCTCGAAGTCGAGGATCCGGGCGAGACGCCGTCCCTCCTCGGCGTCCATCGGAATCCGCGCGCGGACCTCCTCGCGGTCCCTCTCCGTGAGGTGGGAGAGCAGGACGCGCCTGCGGAACCGCCGGTCCGCGAGGCGGGAGAACAGGTGGTCGCGGTCGGCCTCGATTCCCGCGTCGATGAGAACGCGGTGCAGGAGGTCGGCCGCCCGGTCCGGAGCCAGGCGCGCGAGTGAACCTGGATCCGCCACGAGATCGAAGTCGTGGTAGGAGACGGCCAGGATCTCCCCGTTCCGATCGAGGATCCGGCCCCGCAGGCCCTTCTCGGCGAGAGAGCGTCCGAGCTGCCACGAGTTGCGGAACTCGCGGGTCCGGGCCTCGTCCGCGCGGACGGCCCCGGCGGCCACCTGGATGTGGAAGAGGCGGGCCACGATGACGGCAAAGAGCGAGAGGAGCGCGAAGCTCGCCCAGAAGACCTTCCGGTCCCTCGCCATGTCGCACGGCCGTGTCACGGCGACTCTCCCGCGAGTCGGGCACGGACCGTCACGGGGACGGCCGGACGGCGCGCTGGCTCGGTCCGTCCCCGATCCGCCGCCTGCCCTCCCCTCGAAGACCGGGGCGAGAGCGCAAGTCCGAGCCCGTGAGCCCGCCGCTCGAGCCGGTCGGGCCGCAGGAGCTCGGTCGCACGGGCCTCGAGCAGGGCCGCGTCCGAGCGGGTGGCGGCGAGGCGTTCCCAGGCCTCCCGCGAACGATAGGCGACCCTGACGAGCTCCGCACGGGTCGCAACGGTGGCGGCTCCGATGGCGAAGAGCGCGAGGACGGCGAAGGTCATCACGAAGGCCCTCACGACACGCCCCCCACGGCATCCTCGTCCGGTCCTTCGGGGCGCAGGGCGGCCCGCAGCTCCGCGCTGCGGCTCCGCGGATTCGCGCGGCGCTCCGCATCCGAGGCCGTGACGGCATGACGCGTGAGGCGCCGGAGGCGCCCCGCCCGCTCCTCGTCGCGGAAGAAGGTCTTGACGCGGCGGCTCTCGTGGGAATGGAACGTCAGGACCGCGAAGCGGCCGCCCGGCCGGAGAAGAGCCGCGGCACCGCGGAGCCCGTCCTCGAGGGCCTCGAATTCCGAGTTCACGGCGACGCGGAGAGCCTGGAATGTCCGGGTAGCCGGATGCAGGCGCCCGCGCCTCCCTGGGATCGCCCGCGCCACGAGATCCGCCAGCTCCGTCGTCGTCCGGATGCGGCGGCGCCGGCGCTCGGTCACGATGGCCCGCGCGATCCGGCGGGAGTGACGCTCGTCGGCCCCCTGCCAGATCAGGTCCGCGAGCTCCTTCTCGGGCAGGCCGTTCACGAGATCCTCCGCCGAGACGTCGAGGTCCGGCGACATGCGCATGTCGAGGACCTCCTCCCGCCGAAAACTGAAGCCCCGTCCCGGGGCATCGAGCTGCATCGAGGAGACGCCGACGTCGAGGAGAACGCCGTCCACGTCCCCGAAACCGTGCTCCCGGGCGACCCGCTCGATGTCGCGGAAGTCCGCCCGGACCAGAACGGCGGCGTCGCCGAAGGCCGCGAGCCGGGGACGGGCCGCGGCGAGCGCCTCGGGATCGCGGTCGATGCCGAGGAGGCGCCCCCCGGGCAGGATCCGGTGGAGAAGGGCCTCCGCGTGACCACCCGCGCCGAGGGTTCCGTCCACGAAGCGGCCGCCCGGGGACGGAGCGAGAAGGTCGAGGACCTCTCCGAGGAGCACGGGCACATGAAGCGGTTCCTGCACGCCGTCACCCCGTGTTCTCCGTACCGGGCCCCGCGGTGCCCTGGGTCACGATCGTGAAGTCCGTCTCGCGGCGGAGCTCCGCTTCCTCGCGCTGGACGCGCGCCGAGTCGAGCCGAGCCGCCACGGCCTCGGCCCTGGCGATGACGAGTTTGTCGAGAGTCTCTTCGTCCCAGAGCTCGACGCGGGTCCCGGTTCCGACGAGAGCCACGCCGGACGCGAAGCTCACCGCCTTGCGGAGGCGTTCCGGAAGGAGGATCCGCCGCTGAGCGTCGGCCGTGACATGGTAGAAGCCCGCCAGCACGACGGTCTTGAGCTCGCGCATGGGGGTGGAGTCCCTCGCCCCCTCGGCGATGGATGCGAGGAACGTCTCGTGTTCCTCCGTCGTGTGCAGCCAGAGGCAGGGTTCCGTGAGGAACCGCCCCACCATGAAGACCTCGCCGGCCTTGTCGGCCACGGACGACGGGAGCAGAAGACGACCCTTGGAATCCACGGAGAGCGTGTGACTCCAGCGTCCCTTGAGCATCGTCCTCGCTCCGACCGCCCGGCACGCTCCCGCGGCGAAACCGCTCATGCCGAGCGGTCCGCCTCGCCCCCGGCCCGTGGCCGTGGTGGGAACAAGTGGGGACTTGTGTCAGAGATTACATC
>CAYQRN010000305.1:0-3664 GCA_964419995.1 uncultured Planctomycetia bacterium | reverse complement strand
ATCGTCGCCGGTGTCAGCAATGGCGCCGATCACCCCGCCACGCCCGCCGCGTTCCAGCCGTCCTTCGCCGGCGGATTGTCCGACGGCGTCGTCGCCAGCCTCTCGCTCCATCCGGCGGGCATCGAGAAGTTCGGCGCCTCGAGTCCCTCCTCGCTGCCGCCCCTCTGGATGTGGGTGACCGCGATGCCCGCGGCCGGCGAGCCCGCCTTCGCCCTGCGCTGCACCGGCGCACCTCCCGCCACGGGGGGTATCCTCGTCGTGGGCGCCGCGCCGTTCCCCGCGGGGCTTCCCTTCGCGGGCATCGTCGTGCACATCGATCCCGTCGCCCCGTGGTTCTACCTCCCGGTCATGACTTCCGCCCTTGGCCTTGCCGACACACCGATCCCGCTCCCGCCCGGCATCACGGGTTTCACCGTCTACACGCAGTACGTCTTCGCGAACACGCCGGGGTTCGGCGGCCTCGGAACCTGGAGCGCCAGCAACGCGCTGTCTCTCACATTCCAGTAGGCTCCGGCGCGGTGTCCGCCCCGGCGCACGGGAGACGCTGGTATGATGGCGCCATGGACGGAGGCCGCGACACGGGTCAGGCGGTCATCACCGCCGAGATCGTCCGGAGGATCCGGGACGGCGACCGGGATGCCTTCAGCGAGCTCTACCGGCGCCATCACGATGCCCTCCTTCTCGCCGTGCGCTGCCGGCTGGGATCCGGACTCCGCGCCCACCTCGAGTCCGAGGACATCCTCCAGTCCGTCGTCCTCGACGCCTTCTCGGACATCGGGCATTTCGAGCCGCGGGGTCCGAACGCACTCGTCCACTGGCTGCACGCCTGCGTCCTCAACAAGATCCGCTCGAAGGCCGAGTACTTCGCCGCAGAGCGGCGGGCCGGAACCGTGCCGTTGTCCGACGATGACACGGGACGTCTCGCGACGCCCGGGACCGGCACGCCGGCCTACTTCGACGACGAGCGCTACGGGAGGGTCGAACGCGCCATGAAGCTCCTCCCCGAGGACATGCGCGAGGCGATCCTCCTCAGGCGCGTCGAGGGACTCACGATCGCGGAGACGGCCGCGGCGCTCGGGCGGAACGAGGCTGCGGCAGCGAAGCTCTTCTCCCGCGCCATGGCCCGCCTCCACCTCCTTCTCGGCGGATGGAAGGAAGGCGTGTGACGCAGGACGACACGCCCCATCCCCTCGAAGAACTCCTCGCCGAGTACCTCGCGCTTCGGGACGCCGGCGATTCCGTGAGCACCGAGGAGTTCCTCGCGCGTCACCCGGAGGGCGGCCCCGAGCTCGCCCGGGCGCTTCGCTCCCTCGGTGACACGGAGAGGCTCCTCCCCCCGCCGGAGTCCGCGCTCCCGGATCGCGCCGGCATCTGGCGGATCCGCGGCGTCCTCGGAAGAGGGGGCATGGGGATCGTCCTCCACGTCGACTGCGAGGAGCGGCAGGGCGAGTCCTTCGCGCTCAAGCTCCTCGATCGGCCCTTCGGGCATCCGCGCGCCGCCGAGCGCTTCCGCCGCGAGGTCGCGGCCCTGCGCCGCGTCAGCCACGCCGGCGTCGTCCGCGTCGTGGACGAGGGCGTCGCCGGCGACCGGCCCTTCTTCGTGATGGAGCGTGTCGAGGGCCGCTCCCTCGCGCGAATCATCGCGGCGCGGGCAGCACGGACGGCGCACGTCCAGGATCCGGAGGACCCGGCTCCGGAGCCGGACGGCGAACCGGGCCGGAGGGGGGACGCCGCGCTTCTCGCGGGGATCGCGCGCGCCCTGGCAGCCGTCCACGCCGAAGGCGTCCTCCACCGGGACCTCAAGCCCGCCAACATCCTCGTCCGCGAGGACGGGAGTCCCGTCCTCGTGGACTTCGGTGTGGCCCACGACATCGAGGCTCCGGACCTCACTCGCACCGGCGACATCGTGGGCACGCCGTCGTGGATGTCGCCGGAGCAGGCGCGGGGGGTGCGCATCGACGCACGCTCCGACATCTACGCACTGGGCGCCGTGGCCTACGAGCTTCTGGCGCTGGTTCCGCCCCACACCGGGGAGTCGTCCTTCGCTATCCTCGAGAGGATCGTGCACCGGCCGCCGCGTCGCCTCGCTCGCGCCGCGCCCGACGCGCCGCCGGAGCTGATCCGGATCGTGGAGCACGCCCTCGCCTGGCACCCGCACCGGCGCTATGCCTCCGCCGCCGACTTCGCCGCCGACCTCGAGGCCTTCGCCCGCGGCGGGCCCGTCTCGGCGCCGCGCCGGGGCCTGCTCGCGCGGTATCTCGACCTGCCCCCGACCCGCCGGCGCTCCCTCGTCGCCGCCGTCGCGTCGGTCATCACGCTCCTCGCGCTCCTGTCGGTCTTCATCTTCGACACCCGTAACGGCGGCCAGGGCCGCGATGGCGCTGCCGACCTGCGGCGCCTGACGGACCGGGCCGCCTCGGCCTTCGCCGCCGGCGACATGGATGACCTCCGCACCGAGGCATCAGCCCTGGCGGCGCTCCCCGGAACGGCCGGCGCACTCGGGACGTTCCTCCTCGCCCTGGCCGGCGATCCGCTCCCGGACGCATCGCCCGACCCCGCCGTGGCCATCCTCGTGGCGGGAGAGCGGGCGCGCCGGGCCGGCGACGCCGACTTCGCCATCACGGCCTTCCGTCGAGCCGGAGAGGCCCTGCCCGATCTTCCCCTCTCAGCGATCCTTCTCGCGCTCTCCGCCCGGAAGGCGGAACGGCTCGATCTTGCCGAAACTGAGCTCACGTTCGCCCGCCGGCGCCTCCCGGGCTCCTCCGCCGTCGCCAGGCTCCTCGGACGCCTCCTCTGCGAGCGCCGCCGCCCCCGCGAGGCCATCCCGCACCTCGAGGAGGCGGTCCGCCTCGATCCCGACGACCCGCGCGCACGCCTCGACCTCGCGCGCGCTCACCTCGCGGCTGGGGACGTCGAGGCAGGACTCGCGGTCACGAGCCGGGCCGTCCTCGATCTCGGCATCCGCGGGCGGGAGATCGAGAACGCCTTCGGCGCATCCCTCGACGCCGCCGGCCGCCGCACGGAGGCGAGGGAGATCTTCCGCCGCATCGTCGCGGAGCATCCGGATCACGTGCCAAGCCGCTTCAACCTCGCCCGATCCCTCGACGCGGATCATCGGCTCGAGGAGGCCCTCGCGGAGTACAACCGGGTTCTCGAGATTCACGCCGATCATGCGGAGACCCTCGCGGTTCTCGCGTGGCTGCACGCCGGCGCCTGCAGCGACCCCTCGTGCAGGAAGCCGCACTTTCCCGACGCGGACCGCGCCGAGGATCTCGCGGTACGAGCGCTCCTCGCGGATCGCGGGCGCAGGTCCGGCATCACCCGCACCGTCGTCGAGGTCGCCCTCCGCACTGGACGCACGATTCGGCTCCGCGAAGCAGTGGCCGATCTTCTCGCCTCGTCGCTTCCTCCCGACGTCGAGCTCGACCTCCGCCGCTCCGCCGAGCGCCTGCGCGAGGGCGCCCCCGCGGCCCGCTGACGGAGACCGCGCCGGCGCTGCTCGCGCAGCGGCCAGACAGCTCGGGAGGGGAATCGGGGCCCCGCCCGCGGACCGGTGACAGGAAACACGGTCTCCGCGGGGCGGGGCGGCGGCGGGCGATCAGACGCCCGCGGCCTCGGCGACGCGGCGGGCGGCGATGTTGCGAGCGAGGTGCTCGTGCAGTGT
>CAYQRN010000304.1:0-3679 GCA_964419995.1 uncultured Planctomycetia bacterium | reverse complement strand
GGCGCCGCCCCGCGGCCGAGCAGGGCGGCCGCGCGCCCGAACACCGCATCCAGCATGGACTCGGTGAGACGACCCGTGAACGTGTTCTGCTGGCTCGGGTGGTAGGAGAGAAGGAGTCTCGGCGCGCCCTCCGAGGGCTTCACTTCGACGCCATGACCGAAGGCCACGCCCTTTCCGGCCCCCGGATGTCCCCTTTCCGCGAGAGCGCGGCGCACGGCTCTCCACGCGAAGCCCCCGAGGCAGACGATGATCTCGAGGCGGCGAAGCAGTTCGATCTCCCGCACGAGAAACGGGCGGCAGGCAGACTCCTCGTCCGGCGCCGGCCGGTTCGCCGGCGGCGCGCAACGGACAGCGGCCGTGATCCTCGCGTCGCGGAGAACGAGACCGTCGTCGAGGCAGCGGGACTCGGGCCGGTTCGCGAACCCCGCCCGCCAGAGAGCGCGGAAGAGCCAGTCCCCTGAGCGGTCGCCTGTAAAGATGCGGCCGGTGCGGTTCCCTCCATGAGCCGCCGGCGCGAGGCCGACGACGAGAAGCCGCGCGCCGGTCGGGCCGAAGCCGGGGATGGGCCTTCCCCAGTAGACCTCGTCGCGAAAACCCGCCCGCGGATTCCTCGCGACCGCTTCGCGCCATCGAACGAGCCTCGGGCAGCGGCAGCATGCCACGACCTCACGGTCGAGATCCGCCAGGCCGGCGGCCCTCCGCGAACAGCCGCTCATTCGAGAACTCCGATGACGCACTTGAGGTAGCGCCCCTCGGGGAATCCCGGCATCGTCGGATGATCCGCCGGAAGACCCCGGATCTCGAGGATCCGCAGGACTCGACCGGCGTCCTTCCACGTGGCGTCGGCCACGGCCTCGACGAAGGCGTCGAGGGAGATCTGCGCCGTGCACGAGCAGAGGACGAGGATCCCCCCGGGCGTCACCTGCGGGCAGGCCGCGGCGATGAGGCGTTCGTAGCTCTTCTTCGCGCTGAAGACCTGCCGCCGGCTCGTCGCGAAGGACGGGGGGTCGAGGATCACGACGTCGAAGGAGCTCCGCGATGCGCCGGCGAGCCACTCGAAGACGTCGGCCACGACGAACTCGTGGTTCCCGGGATCGAACCCGTTGAGTTCGAAGTTGCGGCGCGCCGCGCCGGCCGACCCGCGGGACAGGTCGACGTTCACGGTGGAGGTCGCCTCCGCCCGCGCGGCATACACCGAGAAGCCTCCCGTGTAGGAGAAGGTGTTGAGCACGCGCTTCCCCCGCGTGAACGGCGCCACGGCGAGGCGATTATCGCGCTGATCGAGGAACAGCCCGGTCTTCCGGCCGGACCGCGTGTGGGCCAGGAACCGGAGTCCGTGCTCGAGGATCACGAGTTCGTCAGGGAGACGCTCGCCCGCGAGGGCCTCCGGGAGCCCGGACTCCTCCACGTCGTCTTCCACGCGCCTCACGCGACTCCGCAGCGCCACCCCGCGGAGCCCGAGGCGGTCCGCGATCCAGTCGGCGATCGCGGGCAGGAACGGGAGCCAGAGGGTGGCATAGGGCTGGATGACAGCGAAGTCGCCATAGCGGTCGGCCACGAGTCCCGGGAGACCGTCACCCTCGCCGTTGACGATGCGCCATGCCGTCGTGGCCGCCGTGTCGATGAAGCGCTCCCGGTGGCGCACGGCGGCTTCGAGGCGCCGCGTGATGAGCGCGAGATCGGGTTCCTCGCCCTCCCGGAACGAGAGGATCCGGATCGCCAGCGACGATTCCGAGTCGAAGATCCCCGTGGCGAGGAAGGCGCCGGTCCGGGCATCGCGCACTTCCACGACGTCGCCGGTCCGGGCCTTGAGGCTCCGGACGTCCGCATCGCGGAAGATCCACGGATGGCCGCGGCGGATCTCGTCGCAGCCGGTCCGGAGGCGGAGGCGATGGCGCAAGGCGTCAGCGTCCCGGGCGGAGCTTCTCGAACTCGTCGTCCGGCGCCCAGGACGGGGGTGCGTCCGCGTCCGCGAGAAGCCGCGTCGCCCGGCGGATGAGCTCGAGGTCGTCGAGGATGCCCGAGATGTCCCACGCAGGCGTGAGCTCGTCGCTCGGCTGGTGGTAGTGGGTCTTCGTCCAGGCATCGACAGCGGTGCGGCCGAAGTCCGCCGGCTTCCCGATGAAGTCGAGCCCGTTGTCGAAGAACACGGCCGGGACGCCCACGCGGGCGAAGGAGAACTGGTCGGAGCGGTAGAAGAAGCCCTTGTCCGGCATCTGGTCGGGCTTCACGGTCCGTGAGAGCGTCTTCGCCGCCGCCTCGATGTGGGCGTCGATGCTCGTCTTGCCGAGCCCGATGACGGTGATGTCGCTCGTGGGGCCCCAGATGTTCGCCCCGTCGATATTGAGATTGGCGACGATGCGCCGGATGGGCACGGGCGGATTCTCCGCGAGATGGCGCGATCCGAGGAGGCCCGACTCCTCGCCCGTCACGGCAGCGAAGAGAAGGGTGCGGCGGGGGCGCTCCGCGGCCGTCGCGAAGCTCCGTGCGAGACCGAGGACCATGGCAACGCCCGAGGCGTTGTCGAGGGCGCCGTTGTAGATCGTGTCGCCGCCCTTGTCCGGTCCGATCCCGAGATGGTCGAAGTGGGCCGTGAGGATCACGCACTCATCCCGGAGGGCGGGGTCCGAACCCGGCAGCGCGCCGACGACGTTGGCCGATGAGAACCGGCGCACCTCGTTCTTCATGAGGAGATCGGCCGTGACCCCGAGATCGACGGGCTTGAAGTCCCGTCGTTCCGCGCGGGCTCGCAGGGCATCGAGGTCCTGCCCCCCGAGCCCGGCGATCGCACGTGCGGCGTCGTCGGAGCACCACGCCTGGATGGCGAGCCGGGGCGCCCTGCTGCCCGGAAGCTCGCAGCGCTCGTGGCCGTGGTCGCTCTGGATGACCTGGAAGGGATATCCGGCCGACGGTTCCGTGTGGATCACGATGGCGCCGATGGCGCCACGCCGCGCCGCCTCCTCGTACTTGTAGCTCCACCGCCCGTAGTAGAGGCGCCGGTCGCCCCCGAAGAGGGCGGGATCGCCCGCGGGATCGTTGTTCATGACGAGCAGGACGCGGCCTGCGACGTCGGCGCCCTTGAAGTCGTCCCAGCTTTCCTCCGGCGCCGAAATGCCGTATCCGACGAAGACGATGCCGGCTCCCTTCCAGTCGGAGCGCTCCGTCGGTCCTCCGGGGAAGGCCACGAAGTCCTCCGGAGCCCGGAAGGTCCGCGACTCCGAGGTCCCGCGGACGGTGAGGGGTACCTCGACGCTTCCCTTCACGGCCACGAGAGGCACTTCGTGCTGGAAGGACGGGCCTCCGACGGGTACGAGGCCGAGGCTGCGCATCCGGGTCTCGATGTAGAGCCGGGCGAGGAGGTCGCCCCGCGTGCCCACGCCGCGGCCCTCGAGGAGATCGTCCGCGAGGAACCGCACGTCGGCCAGGAACTCGTCACCGGCTAACGGTGGCAGGCCGCTTCCGGCCGGCACCTGGGCCGAGAACGGGGCGGCGAGGATGACGAGAACGGGGAGAAGCGCCGGAAGTCTCTTGTACAGCATGACGTGGAACGGCTCCGGTCCGGATGGCAGAGGGGGGCCGGGAATTCTACCAACGCCGGCTGTTGGCCCCGCGCCGTCGAAGGTCCTTGCACGTCGGGCACGGCTTCCCGACAATGCACGCGCGCCGGGGGCGGCCGCCC
>CAYQRN010000303.1:0-3705 GCA_964419995.1 uncultured Planctomycetia bacterium | reverse complement strand
CTGTCTCCCGCTTTCAGAACTCGAAGTACACGAAGGGACGCGCGTCGGTGAGGAGGTAGAGGAAGAGGAGCACCGCTGCCGCCGCGTAGCAGGCGCCCCGGAGAACGGACAGGCTCGGCGCCCCCGCCCGGAGGAAACCCGAGACGTTGACGATTCCGCCGACGGAGAGGAGCGCGGTCGCGTAGAGGAACGGCAGGAGCAGCGTACCATCCACGGATCCCGTGAGGGGCAGAGCCGTCCCGATGAAGCGCATCGCCGAGGGGATGTCCGGGGCGCGGAAGAGGACCATGCAGAAGGTCCAGAAGACAAGGACGTAGAGCGTCTGGAACGGACGCGCCCACCGGCGCCGGCGATCGCCCGCATCCTCCCACCCCGTGAGCCGCGCGACCACCCGCTCGAGAAAGCAGAAGAGTCCCTGCAGGACGCCGAAGACGACGTACTTCCACGCGGCGCCGTGCCAGAGGCCGCAGAGCCCGAAAGCCGCGACGAGGTTGAACCCCGTGCGGAGAAGGCCGCCGCGGGATCCGCCGATCGGGATGTAGACGTAGTCCCGGAGCCAGCGGCCGAGCGTCATGTGCCATCGCCGCCAGAGGTCCGAGACCGACGTGGCGAGATAGGGACAGGCGAAGTTCTCGGGCAGACGGAATCCGAGCATGCGCGCCGTGCCGATGGCGATGTCGGAGTAGCCCGAGAAATCCGCGTAGACGTGCACGACGAAGGCCAGGGCGACGACGGCCAGCTCCGCAGGGGAGTAGAGCGGCATCCGCGCCCAGGCATCATCCACGAGAAGCGCGAGCTGGTCGGCCACGAGGGCCTTCTTGACGAGCCCCCAGACGAAGCGATCGAGTCCCGCCATGAAGAGACCCCGGTCGAAGCGGGGCGCCGTGACGAACTGGGGCAGGAGTTCCCCCGCCCGCACGATGGGCCCCGCGATGAGCTGGGGGAAGAAGACGACGAAGAGGAGGGCGTCGATGATCCGGGCGGGTCGGACGATTCCGTGGTGGACGTCGACGACATACGAGAGGCTCTGGAAGATGTAGAACGAGATACCCACAGGCAGAACGATGTCGGCGGCGCGGAGCGGCGGCGGCGCTCCGGCCAGGGCGGCGAGATCCCCGAGCACGTCCGCGAGAAAGTTCCAGTACTTGAACACGGCGAGGACCGCGACGTTCGCCACGATGGTGAGGACCACGACGAGGCGGCGTCGCCCCGGGCGGGAGATCCGGACGATGGCGCAGGCGACGACGGCGTCGAGACCCGCCAGTCCCACCATGAGGAGGCCGAGCGCCGGCCGGTCCTTCGAGTAGAAGAAGAGGCTTCCGGCGAGAAGGACGAGCTTCCGCGCTCCGAACGGCCGGACGCTCCAGTTGAGGAGCAGCATGAGGCCGCAGAAGAGGAAGTACTCGGGACTCGAGAAGATCACGGTCCGGGTCTCATGGGAACTCGAGGAGCCCTGACGACCGGAGGAAATCGGCGAGAATCAGGGCCACGGTCTCGCTCCCTGCGGCCGTGAGGTGCCGGTCGGAGCGGCTCACGTCGCCGGGGCGGACACGGCGCCCCTCCGGACCGTGAAGGCCGAGATCGAGCGCGGGGATCCGCCAGGCCGAGAGCCGCTCGCGGGCCAGGGCGTGCAGGTCGGCGAGAGGAGGCGCCAGGAAGTCGTACTCGGGCAGAAGGACGGCCGCGAGCCGCACGGGGCCTTCCGATGCCTCGGCGACGAGTCTGCGGAGGCTCTCCTCGACGGCGTCCACGGCGTGCCGCAGCGTGAGCGGCCGGAACCAGGCCGGCGCGTCGACGGCGCCGATGTCCCGGAGCCGCGCGAAGATCCCCATGGCGAGGAACGAGCGCGTTCTCAGGACATCGAGCGCGGTGCCGCGACCCGCCCGTCCGGCGTCGAGAAGGAAACCGTCGGAGTCCTCCACGCGCCGGTCCGTCCGGACGAGCTGGTTCTCGAAGCCACGGTGGAGGTAGATGGCGAAGACGAGGAGATCGGGCTCCACCTCTTTCCTGAGGCGCCGGAGCCGGCCCGGGTAATCGGGAACCTTGTCGCCGGGGAGCGAGGCATTGGCGACCCGGAACGCCTCCGGGCCATGGCGCTCGTCGAGGATCGCCTCGAGCCGCGCCGGGAAGGTCGCCTCCGCGGGGATCGTGAGGCCGAACCCCTGGGACGCCCCGAAGACGAGGATCGTCCTCCGGGCCCGGGGCGGCGGTCCCGAGGCCGGGACGCGGCACCCCGCCCCGTCCGTGACGAGAGGGACGGCCGCGGAGCCGAAACGCTTCGTGTGCCCGTCGACGTCCGGCCGGAGCCTCATGAGGGAATCGGGGTCAGGAACGACGCTGCCCCGCGAGAAGTAGTGCTGGGACAGATCCGTCTCCGACCGGAGAAGCCGCAGGCCGACCTCGACACCGGCGAGCCCGAGAAGGACACCGAGAAGAAAGCGCATGGCGGCCGCGCAGCTCCCTCGCTTCCGCCGCCGGCGGAACCACTCCTGCCGGCAGGCGCGGGGATTGTATCGGCACGGAGCCTCGAGGCGACGGCGGCCTTCCGGCGCCGCTGCCGGCGGCGTAGGATCTGACCCGGAGCCGAGGCGTACCGGAATCGCACGACGATGGAACCGGAGCGGACACCGGAGTCGGGGGGCCTTCCCCCCGAGTTCCTGACCTTCGAGGGCCGCCCCTTCGAGACCTGCATCGACTGCGGCAGGGCCCTTCACGCCACCGGCTCGCCCTACGCGATCCAGAGGGTCCTCGCCGACGACGAGGTCATCTTCGAGTTCGCCCTCTGCACGGGGTGCATGGAGCGCCTCGCGACGGAGTTCTCCCTCGAGTCCATGGAACGGATGCAGGCCCGCCTCCGGACCGCCGACGTCGTGCCCCGGGGATTCCGGTGCTGCGCCGTTTGCGGCCGCGATGGCGGCCCCTCCCCCCCCCGCCGCAACCTCAAAGGCATCGTCGTCGGGGGGCGGCTACGCGAGCCGCCTTCGGTGGTCTGCGAGGCGTGCCACGAGGCCATGGAGTCCGATCTGTCGAAGCACACCCGCGACGTCTGGGGCGACTTCGTGACGAAGAACTTCCCCGGCGTCCCGGCGCACCTCGACCCGAGCCTCGCCTTCCCCGCGATGTGACGGTCAACGTCTCCTCCCCGCCTCGGATCTCCGTTAGCATGCGCGCGCCATCGCGCGCCGGAAGCCCGGATGGACCCCTGTCCGCGGCGCGCCGGACGAGGTTTCCGCGAGGGCGGAACAGGGAGATCCCGTGCCCAGCGACATTCTTCTGCGAAACGCGATCCTCATCACGCTCAGGCCCAACGCGACCGCGGCGTCCGTCCTGATCTCCGAGGGGCGCGTCCTCGAGACGGGACGTGACGTGCCCCCGACGGGGGACTGCGAGATCGTCGACCTCCGCGGCAAGATCGTCATGCCGGGCCTCGTGGACGCCCATTCCCGCCTCTGCCGCGCCCTCTCGCTCGGCTTGCCCCCCGCCCCGGGCGGAGCCGGGGACGTCACCGGAACGGTCCTGGAGCGCTGGCGCGGATTCGAGGCGGCCCTCACGCCGGAGACTCTCATCTGCTCCGCCTTCGCCGGCGCCATGGAGGCCGTCCGCGCCGGGACAACGTCCGTCATCGATCTCACGAGCGCTCCCGGCGCCGTCTCCGGCGCCCTCGGGCGCGTCGCCGACGTGGCTCAGACCGTTGGGCTCAGGTCC
>CAYQRN010000302.1:0-3729 GCA_964419995.1 uncultured Planctomycetia bacterium | reverse complement strand
CAGACGGACCTCGCGGCGCGCATGGCGGCTCTGCGTGCCCGTACCCGCTGAGCGTCGTCACGGGGCGCGCCGGCGGACGTCGGCGGACGTCGGCGGTCCGCCGCGGCGACGGCCTCCGGCTCAGCGCGGACCGTCCCAGACCTTCGTCGTCCTGAGCTTCCGGACGGCGTCCTCGGGCAGGGTGCGGTCCACGAGGTTCTGGATGCGCTCGTTCAGGAAACGGAGCTGGATCTTCATGGCGACGGAACCGGCCCTGGGCGGGTTCGCGGCCGGATCGCCGAAAACGTGGTCGCGGATGGAACGGGGGAGCGACGCCTCGAACATGACGAGGAAGTAGAGGAGCACGGCCATGATGAGCGCCCCCTTGGCTGCCCCGAAGAGCGTGCCGAGGAAGCGATCGAGCGATCCGAGCCGGATGCGGTTGATGAAAGTGCGGACGAGGTGCGTGAACGCGAGCGCCACGACGGTGACCGCGAGGAAGATGACGAGCCAGGAGAGGTGCAGGCGGATGCCGGGTTCGAGGCCCCAGGCGGCGGGCCAGGCCTCCGCGACGCGCCCGCCGTATCGCCCTGCCGCGGCCACGCCGGCCACGAGTCCGAGCAGCCGGAAGAACTGCGATGCGAAGCCGCGGATGAGGCCGAGGAGGAGGTTGAACCCGATGATGGCGAGGACGGCGATGTCGAGGGGATTCATCTCTCACCGATACGCGGCGGAGAGCCGGAATTGCGCGGCGGATTCCCGAAGAGTCCCGGCGGGGGAGACCCGCCCTCCGGGAGAGGGTGCCTGAGTGGGCGCGACTGGACTCGAACCAGTGACCTCCACGATGTCAACGTGGCACTCTAACCAGCTGAGCTACGCGCCCGATGGGGCCGTCGATTATCAGGAACGTGACGGGGTCGTTCAAGGCATCGCTGCTTGAACGGGTTCCGGGAGCGCTTACAACGCTCACCGCGCCGCGAATCCCGGAGGAGAAAAGAGGCCCGCCATGCTCGTCGGTGTTCCGAAGGAGATCAAGACGGACGAAGGCCGCGTCGCCATCGTTCCGGCCGGCGTCGAGGAGCTCGCGAGCCGGGGCCACGAGGTGGTCATCGAGGCCGGGGCCGGTCGGCTCTCGGGGATCGAGGACGACACGTTCCGGGCCGCCGGCGCCCGGATCGTCCCCACGGCCGCCGAGGTCTGGGGCTCGGCAGACATGATCCTCAAGGTGAAGGAGCCCGTGGCTCCCGAGTACGCCCGGGTCCGGCAGGGCCAGGTCGTCTTCACCTACTTCCATTTCGCCGCCTCGGCGGAGCTCACGGAGGCCATGATCGCCTCCGGGGCCTGGTGCCTCGCCTACGAGACCCTCGCCCGGGGCCGCTCGCTTCCCCTGCTCACGCCCATGTCCGAGGTGGCCGGCCGCATGGCCGTCCAGGAGGGTGCTCGGTACCTCGAGCACCCATGCGGCGGCGCCGGGATCCTCCTCGGGGGCGTGCCGGGCGTGCCGCCGGCGGAAGTCCTCATCATCGGCGGCGGCACCGTCGGGAGCAACGCCGCCCGCATGGCCGCCGGGCTCGGTGCCCGTGTCACGATCCTCGACGTCGACCTCGATCAGCTCCGCTACCTCGCGGACGTCATGCCGCCCAACGTGACGCCGCTCTACTCGACGAGCTACAACATCCGGGAGCACCTCCGCCGGAGCCATCTCGTCATCGGGGCCGTCCTGCGGACGGGGGAGCGGGCGCCGCTCCTCGTGCCGCGCGCGGCGCTCCGGAGCATGATCCCGGGCTCCGTGATCGTCGACGTGGCCGTGGATCAGGGAGGGTGCATCGAGACCTGCCGTCCGACGACCCATTCGAGCCCGACCTACGTCGTCGACGGGATCGTCCACTACTGCGTGGCTAACATGCCGGGCGCGGTGCCGCGTACCTCGACCTTCGCCCTCACCAACGCCACCCTTCCATGGGCGCTCCGGGTCGCGGATAAGGGCGTCCGGGAGGCGCTCCGGGCCTCGGAGGAACTCCGGTCGGCCGCCAACGTGTGTCTCGGGAAGGTCACGCACACGGGGGTGGCCGAGGCCTTCGCCAGGACCGGCACCCCGGTCACGGCGCTGATCTGACGGCAGATCGCGGGTGCGGAGGGACGGCCCCCCCCGACCTCTCTGTTGAAGAACGGGGCGCGTGACATCATCGGCGATCCGTCGCGGAAAC
This sequence comes from uncultured Planctomycetia bacterium, assembly GCA_964419995.1. Lineage (GTDB taxonomy): Bacteria > Planctomycetota > CAYQRN01 > CAYQRN01. Next base: position 1,543 of record CAYQRN010000302.1, on the reverse strand, counting down.
CGGGCCTCCGAGAGAGGGAAGCTTGGGCATCCCCGAGGGCCCGGAGAGGGATGCCCCGACTGACGGCCGTTCCAGGGGAAGTCGAGATTCCCGCCGCATGAAAGACGTCTTCACGACGGGGCAGGTCGCCCGGATCTGCAACGTGACGATCCGTACGGTGATCAAGTGGTTCGACAACGGGAAGCTCAAGGGCTACCGGATCCCCGGCTCCCGCGACCGCCGGATTCCGCGGGCCGCGCTCGTCGAGTTCCTGAAGGAACACCATCTTCCCCACGACGCCGCCGGCCTCCTCGGGAAGCCGAAGCTCCTCGTCGCCGACGATGAGGCCGAGGTCGCGTCGTTCCTCGAGGGCTACTTCCGCGATACGGGGATCTTCGACGTCTTCGTCGCGCGGTCGGGCTACGAGGCAGGCTTCCTCACGGCGAAGCACCGTCCGGACATGGTCCTCCTCGACTACCACCTCGGCGACATGAACGGGCTCGAGGTCATCCAGTTCATCCGGAAGGAGCCCGCCCACGACGGCGTCAGGATCCTCATCATGTCAGGCTATCTTTCTGACGAGCAGGCCGACGCGATCCGGGCGACGGGCTATGACGTCGTGAAGAAGCCGTTCAAGATCGAGGACCTGCGGCAGAGGATCTACAGCGCCCTGCGGATCATCGGATGAGGGGAGGCCCCCCGCCCGAGGACGGACACCCTCTCCGGAGGTCGCCGTGACGCGCGCTCTCATCACAGGGATCACGGGCCAGGACGGCACCTACCTCGCGGAGTTCCTCCTCGCTAAGGGCTACGAGGTCCACGGGCTCGTGCGCCGCTCCTCGACGGAGCGGACGGGCGACGTGGCGCGGATTCTCGCTCGCATCACGGTCCACGCGGGCGACATGCTGGACTCCCGGTCGCTGCGCCGCGCCGTGGAACGTTCCGCCCCGGACGAGATCTATAACCTCGCCGCCGAGACGTTCGTCCCCGCGAGCTTCGAGCGGCCCGAGGCGACGGGCGCCGTCACGGGGCTCGGCGTCGTGCGCCTCCTCGAGGCTGCCTGCGACGTGGCGCCTCGCGTGCGCTTCTACCAGGCCGGCAGCAGCGAGATGTTCGGCGACGCGGAGCGCCGGCCCCAGGACGAGTCGACGCCCTTCGCGCCGAGGAGCCCCTACGGCGCCGCGAAAGTCTTCGCGCACCACGTGACGCGGAACTTCCGGGAGAGCCGGGGGCTGTTCGCCTGCTCCGGGATCCTCTTCAATCACGAGTCGCCCCGCCGGGGGCTCGATTTCGTGACCCGGAAGATCACGGACGCGGCCGCGCGCATCGCTCTCGGCCTGGCGGACCGGGTCGGGCTCGGGAATCTCGATGCGCGGCGGGACTGGGGCTTCGCGGGCGACTACGTGCGCGCCATGTGGCTCATGTTGAAGGCGAAGGAGCCCCGGGACTATGTCATCGCGACGGGCGTCAGCCGGTCGATCCGCGAGTTCGGCGAGGCGGCCTTCGCCCGGGCCGGGCTCCGGTTCGCCGATCACGTCGTCACGGATCCGGCGATGATCCGACC
>CAYQRN010000301.1:0-3750 GCA_964419995.1 uncultured Planctomycetia bacterium | reverse complement strand
CTTCTCTCGGGCTTCGCCTTTCCCCGCGAGACGATGCCCGCTCCGATCTTCGCGCTCTCGTTCCTCCTGCCCTCCACGTACTTCGTGGGCATCATGCGTGGCGTCGTGCTGCGGGGTGCCGGTTTCACCGATCTCCTTCCGGACACGCTGCCTCTCCTCGGCATCGGGCTTCTGCTCTTCACCGTCGGAGTCCTCCGCTTCCGCAAGAGGCTCGACTGACGGGCGGGCGGGAACGGGGCGCCGGCGTCAGCGCGGCGGGCGGCCACGCAGCGTCTCGTGGGTGCTCTTTACGAACTGCCACGACCCGTCGATCCTGCGGGCCTCCGCGACGACGCGGACCTCCCAGACGGTGACCGCGTCTTCCGGTGGACCCTCCACGAACCTGAGCCCGGCCGCCACGCCGGCCTCGTCCTGAGCCTCCGGATCGAGGGTCACGGCGACCGAGTCGACGATGACGCGGAACGCCCCCGCCTCCTCAGGCGATGAACCACGGAGAGTGAAGAGCGCGGTCTCGATCTCGCCGCGGCCCAACCCCGATGTGGCGTCCCGGAAGCTCGCGTGGAAAGGTGAGAGTACGTCGCGGATGGCGCGACGGTTCAGGGCCTCCGCGGCGTCCTCGACGAGGGCTCGGATCTTCGCCGCGTCCGAACCGAAGCAGGCACGGAGGCCGAGAACGAGCGGTACAAGGATGGCCGCCGCGCCGAGGACGACCATGAGGCGCCGCATGCCCGCATCACCCGGCGTCAGTCGTGGATGATCGGGCGATCCGGTTCCGCGGGCGGGTCCTCCGCCGCCTCCTCGCCCGCGCCGGCGCCCACGCGGGCGGCGATATCGGGCGGCAGGTTCGGGTCCGCCTCGATGCGCAGAGTGGTTTCGAGGCTGCGGTCGTCCGCATCGAGGACCACCCGATAGGTCCCGAGAGGCACGGCGCGGGCGCGGCCCCCGAAGCGTCCCTCCCCGGCAGGCGGGCCGGTCGGGCGCTCGGCGCGGCGCCCTGGCCGCGATGCCGCGGCCGGCGGAGCGTCGCCGGCCACGGGCGCCGATTCGGCTCCCCCGCCGGCCCCGCTCCGTCGCCCCGCGCCGCTCCCGCGGGCCGGGCGCTCCGCGGACTCTCGCAGATCCCACGTCACGGTGTGGAGGCCGGGCTCCGTCTTCGCGTCGAGACGCCGAACGGTCCGGCCGGAGATGTCGAGGATCCGGATCGAGGCCTTCTCCGCCTTCCGCCCGAGGGAGTATGCGAGCCTGGCGCCCCGAGGCGGGCTGCTCCCGACGAAGCGCTGGCTTCCCCCGCCCGTGCCGCGGGCCGGATCCGCCCGGAAGCGGACGACCGGATCAGGGCGGTAGAGCCATGCGTCGGCGCGGATCGCCTCGGGCGTCATCTGGCGGAGGGCAGAGATGTCGAGGATCCAGAGGCTGCGGCCGTGCGTCGCCGCCACGACCTCTCCGAGCGACGAATGCAGTGCCAGTTCGTGGACAGCCACCGTGGGGAGATTGTTGTTGATCCGCGTCCAGCAGGATCCGCGGTCGAGGGAGACGTAGGCCGCGAATTCGGTGCCGGCGAAGAGCAGGTCAGCGTTGACGGGGTCCTCGCGGAGGCAGCGGGTCGAGCCCCAAGGCAATCCGGCCCCGAGGGACCGCCATGTGGAGCCGAAGTCCTCCGTGACGAAGAGGTAGGGGTCGTCGTCATTGCTCCGGTGCCCGTCGAGGGCGACGTAGCAGCGCCCTTCTGCAAACCGGGACGGTTCCACGGTCGCGACCCATCGCGGTCCCGGCAGGGGCACGTTGGCGGAGACGTTAGTCCAGGCCGCTCCGCCGTCACGCGTAACCCAGAGATTGCCGTCATCAGTCCCGACCCAGAGAACGTCGGCGTTGCGCGGCGACTCGCCGAGAGCCGTGGCGGTGCCACGCCCCGTGCGTGATATCTCCGGGGAGATGGACTTGAGATCGTCTCCCCGCTTGAGGGAACGGAAGACGTGGTTCCCGGCGCAGTAGAAGATGCCGGGGTTGTGGCTCGAGAGGATGAAGGGCGTGTTCCAGTTGAAACGCCAGCGCGCGCCGCGGGTCCTCCGCGGCGCGATGGACGCCGTCTCGCCGGTCCTGAGGTTGCGGCGGCTCATGGCGCCGTTCTGGCTCTCGGTGTAGACGATGTCCGGATCGAAGGGGTCGGTGCGGCAGACGAAACCGTCGCCGCCTCCGACGGAGAACCAGTCCTCGTTGAGGATGCCCGGACCGGCCAGGGAGCGGGAAGGGCCGCCCCAGCTCCCGTTGTCCTGGAGTCCGCCGTAGACCCGATAGGGCTGCCTCGCGTCGATGGTGACGTGGTAGAACTGCCCGAGGGCCAGGTGATTCAGGTGCTCCCATTGGTCGCCCCGGTCCCACGTGACGTAGAACCCCCCGTCGCATCCGATGATCATGTGCCGGCCGTCCCTCGGATCGATCCAGAGCGCATGGTGATCCGCGTGGACGGTCTGCGCGCCGTCGCCCGTGAAGATCCGCCCTCCGTTCGTGGATCGGTGGAGCGAGACGCCGAGGACGTACAAGTACTTCTCGTCCGACGGATCGACGCGGACCTGGCTGAAGTACATGGGGCGTGGATTCAGACTGTTGATCCGCGTCCAGGTCTCGCCGCCGTCCGCGGAACGATAGACGCCCCCGTACTCATGACCATCGCGGCCCTGGCGGTTCTGGACGTTGGGCATCTGCCCCGCATAGAGGAAGCCGAAGGGTCGGTTGCGTGACCCCGTCGCAGCCTCGAGCTTCACGGAAACTTCGAGCGTCTGGCCGGCGCGTTCCACGGAAAGCCGGATCGTCGCTCCCTCCCGCCGCCGGCCCACCGTCTCGGTGAACGACTCCGCATCCTCCACGGCGGCCCCGTCGCAGGCGAGGATGGCGTCATCTTCCTCGAGGCCCGCTCGTTCGGCGGCGCCGTTCTCGGAGAGCCGGGCGACCGTGGCGCCGCCGCCGTCCCGGTCCCGCAGGAAGGCGCCAAACCACGTACCGAGGAAGCCACCGCCCATGCGCCCGCGCCCGCCCGTTTCGGCGCGCTCGGACAGGGTCGCTTCGAGGCTCCGTCGTTCCCCCGACCGGAGGGTTTCCATCGGGACGCGGTCGCCGGGCCGGTGCATGCGGACGACCTCGGTGAGGACCTCCGGCGTGGCGACGGGCTCCCCGCCGAACGACGTGAGGATGTCCCCGTTCTCGAGCCCCGCGGCGGCGGCGGGGCTGCCCTCGGTCACGTCGGTGATCCGCACACCGCCCGTGGCGCGCTCCGCAGCGGCGCCGAACCACGTCGCGGGCACGGCCGTGGAGAGCTGCGCGATGGGCCGCTCGCCAATCTCGACCTCGAACTCGTGGACGGTCTCGCCGCGGAGGATCACGAGGGGAAGCCGTTCGCCGGGCTTCCGGGCCTGGATGGCACGCGTCAGTCCGACGTAGGAGCTGATGGGCCGGCCGGCGGCGGTGGTCACGATGTCGCCGGTCGCGAGACCCGCGGCCGCCGCCGGCGACCCTTCGGTTACGCGCGTTATCCTGGCGCCGTCATCGCAATCCTCTCCCTGGACGCCGAGCCATGCCCGGTCCGGCTGCGGCCCCATGCCGATCCGGTCGCAATCGATGATCGCGTAGACGATGTCGGGGTCCTTCCGGTACCAGTCCACGTCCGCCCGGCCGATGCGCCCCGAGGGAAGTCCCTTCGTGAGCCGATGCCAGGTCCGTCCGCCGTCCCGCGTTCGGTAGAGCCCTGCGCTGGGC
>CAYQRN010000300.1:0-3785 GCA_964419995.1 uncultured Planctomycetia bacterium | reverse complement strand
GACCCCGCTCATCCTCCTCGCCGTCGAGAGGGCGTTCCGCGCCCCCCGCCCGGCGGACGCCGCGATCCTCGCCGCGGGACTCTGCCTCTCGCTCCTCGGCGGCATGGCCCAGATCACGATGCTCGCCTGCGTCGCGGCCCTCGTCCTGGCGATCGTGCGCTCCCTCGAAAACCGCCGCCGGCACCACCGCCCGGTCGCCTCGCTCCTCACCCTGGCCGGCGGCGTGGTCCTCGGGATGGCCCTCGCCGCTCCTCAGATCCTGACCCTCTTCGAGGCCGCACGCCACGCGCACCGCACGGACCGCCCCGTCGAAGCGGTCCTGGCAGAGACCCTGCCGCCCGTCCGGATCCTCTCATGGATCGTGCCCGACGTCTTCGGGAATCCCGCCGACGTGTCGCGTCTCGCGCGAACCTCGCCGGAGGCTTCCCGGGGCGTCGAACGACTCGGAGAACAGTTCGCTCCCGTCTCGCCCGGCCGCAACCACGTGGAGTCGAGCCTCGCTCCGGGCATCGCGGCCTGGATCCTCCTCCTTCTCGGTTTCCGGGGCGGCACGCCCCAGGTCCTTCCGTTCCTCGTGACAGGACTCCTCGGCCTCGCCCTCTGCCTCGACACTCCCGTCTTCCGCGCCCTTGCTGCCGTGCTCCCGCCGCTTCGCTCGGGCAATCCCCAGCGGGCGCTCTTCCTCATCATCATCGCCTTCGCCGGCCTCGCCGCCCGGGGCGCCGCGACGCTCCTCACCGGCGGTCCGCGACGGTTTCGCACGCCCGCCGTCCTCGTTGCCATCCTCCTCCTCGCCGCGGCGACCACGCTTGCCGCACCCGGGACCATCGCCTCCCTCCTCGGACTTTCGGGGGCCGCCTCGGACCCTGCAGCGACCGGCGCCGCCCGGTACCTCGGCATGAAGATCCTCCTCGCCGCCGGCTTCGGCGCCATCGCGCTCCTTGGCATCCTGACCCGCCGCCGCATGGGCGCCGCCCCGGCCCTCGGTCTCGTCACGCTGGCCCTCTTCCTCGAATCCTCCCATTTCCAGCAGACCTTGAACCCCGGCCAGGAGCGCGGCCGCCTCGTCCCCACGCGCACATCCGACTTCCTCGCCTCGGCCATCCGCGCGGAAGGCGGACGGATCCTGCGCTGCCACGACGCCACCCTGCCTTCCGCCGCACGCCCCTTCCCGGAACCCGCCGAGTACATCTTCCCTCCGAACACGCCGTCGCTCTTCGGCATCCCGGATGTGCAGGGCTACGAGGGACTCCTCCTCGGCCGCTACGAGGACATCGTCGGCGCCCTCGATCCCGCCATGCTCGACCCCACCCACCACCTGATCCGCCCGCTCTCCCGGTCGGACCGCCTCGGCCACCCCCTCGTGGCTCTCTTCGGCGCGCGCTTCATCGTCTCCAACATGCTGCTGCCAGGCATCCCTCCCGTTCACCAGGATCTCGCCGAGCGGCTCGCGGTCTTCGCCAACGCCAGCGCGCTGCCACGGGCCCTCGGGCTCCCCCGGGTCCGCCTCTTCGCCACGGACGCCGATCTACTCCGCGTCCTCGCGGCCGGGACCTTCGATCCGAGGCGCGAGGCTCTCGCGGTCCTCGCGGACGCCCGCCCCGTCCTGTCGTTCGTTCCCGCGGATCCGCCGCCTCCCGAGGGGCGCGCGGTCCCCATCGCCGACCTGGCCCTCGCGCCTCCGCGGATCGTATCGGACTCCGACACCGAGGTCATCGTCGCGACAGGCTGGCCCACGCCGGGACTTCTCCACCTCGCCGACACCTTCCATCCCGGATGGGAGGCCCTGGCCGACGGCGTGAGCCTCCCGATCCTGCGCGCCAACCACGCCTTCCGAGGCGTCCTCGTTCCCGCCGGGACCCGCAACGTACGGTTCGTCTTCCGCAGCCCGACCTTCCGCGCTGGTCTCGGGGCCGCCGGCGCCGCCCTTCTGGCCCTCGTCGCCCTCCTCCTCCTTCCACGGCAGAGGAAAGTTCCCGGCCTCCGCCAGCCGAATCTCTGAAGATCCATGGACACCAAGAGGCGCATCAGCGTCATCATCCCGGCCAGGAATGAGGAAGCGACCATCGCGTCGGTGGTCCGGGACTTCCGATCGGCCGCCGGCGTCCACGAAGTCGTCGTCGTCGACAACAACTGTACGGACCGCACCGCGGAGAGGGCCCGTGCCGAGGGCGCCCGCGTCGTCGAGGAGCGACGGCCGGGCTATGGCTCCGCGCTCCGGGCCGGCATGGCCGCCGCCGCTGGCGACGTCTTCGTCCTCGTCGAGGCCGACGGGTCCTTCCGGGCCGCGGACCTTCCCAAGCTCCTCGTCTATGTCGACGATGCCCAGCTCGTCCTCGGCACGCGAACGACGAGGCAGCTGGTGGAACAGGGCGCCAACATGGACTTCCTGCTCCGCTGGGGCAACGTCATCGCGGCCAAGATCCTCGAACTCCTCTGGTACGTCCCCCACGAGGCCCGCCTCACCGACGTCGGGTGCACGTTCCGCGCCATCGATCGGACTTCCTGGGAGCGCGTCCGCGGGGGCCTCCGCGAGACCGGTCCGGCCTTCTCCCCCGAGATGATCTGCGAGGCCCTGCGGCAGAGCCTCCGCGTCGTCGAGATCCCCGTCAACTACTACCGGAGGCTCGGCGGCGAGTCCAAGCACTCGCGAGGGCTCTTCCGGATCCTCCGCACGGCCCTCTCGATGTACCGCTGTATCCTGCGCAAGCGCTTCGAGCCACGCTCGCGGCGGCGGGATCGGCCCGCCGCCCCCGAGACCGGCCCCTCCGCGGGAGCCGGTCCCGCCTGACAGCCTCTCAGCGCAAGCCGGCCGCGTGACGCTCGCAGGCTTCCATGACGCGGAGCAGATTCCCGCCGAGGACCTTCGTCACGGTCTCCTCGGAGTGGCCGCGCGCGAGGAGCTCCGCCGTGATGCGGCCCACTTTCGAGCAGTCCTCGAGACCCTCGGGAAGCCACTCCACGCCGTCCCAGTCAGCGCCGAGCCCCACGTGGTCGGGTCCCGCGACCTTGAGGGCGTGCTCGATGTGCTCGATGACGACCGTCCAGGGCGTGGGCTCGATCCGGACCTCCCGGAGGAGCGCCGCCATGGCGGCGTCGTGGCCCGCCCCGTTCGAACCGTGCTTCGCCTCGATGGCCTTCAAGCGCTCGGCGACCTTCGCCTTCCACCGGTCCATCCTGGCGCCGCCCTCCGGATCGATGAAACGCGGGTAGAAGTTGATCTGGACGACGCCGCCGTTCCGGGCGATGGCGCGGAGCTGCGCGTCCGTGAGATTCCGCCGGTGGTCGCAGAGGGCGCGGCATGAGGAGTGGGATGCGATGACCGGGGCCTTGGCGATGGAAAGGACGTCCTCGAGAGTCTCGTCGGCCACGTGGGAGATGTCCACCATCATCCCGATGCGCTGCATCTCGCGGACGAGGGTCTCGCCGAGGGGGGAGAGACCGCCGTGGTCGAGCTTGTGGCCGGCCGAGCGGCCCGAGGAGTCGGCCCAGCCCGTGTTGAAGGTGTGGGTGAGCGTCATGTAGCGCACGCCGAGCCGGTGGAACGTGCGGAGGACGCCGATCTCGTCCTCGATCATGTGTCCTCCCTCGACGCAGAGGACGGCGGCCACGCGGCCGGCCGCGGAGATCCGCCGGATGTCCGCCGCCGTGGCGGCGAGCTCCAGGGCGCCGTCCGTCCGGCGCACGGTCTCGACGATGGCGTCCATCCGCCGGAGCGCCCGTTTCACGGCGGTGCCGTCGCCCTCCGTCTTCCCCATGTACGTGACGAGGAACACCGCGTCGTA
>CAYQRN010000299.1:0-3793 GCA_964419995.1 uncultured Planctomycetia bacterium | reverse complement strand
CCATCGCACTCGCCCTCAAGGACTCATGACTCCACCCGACGAAAGGAATGATCGATGACACCGCGAATGTCCGCACGGATCCTCGCCGCCCTTGCCCTCGGAGCTCTCGTCGCCTGCGGGGACGGGAAAGACGGCCCCGCCGCCGGAGGCGGCACGGGAGGCTCGGGATCCGCCACTGGAGCGGCCCTCCCCGAGTCCGTCTACGCCGCCGCGGAGCCCGCGGGCGCGAAAGCCGTGAAAGCCGTGCGGGACGGAGGCGGCGCCGGGGAGGAGGTCGTCGTCTTCGGGCGCATCAAGGACTTCGTGAGCGGCCTCGCCGCCTTCACGCTCGTCGACGTCGAGATCAAGGCCTGCGACGTCATGGAGATGCCCGACGAGTGCAAGACGCCCTGGGACTACTGCTGCGTGGACCCGGCGGAGCTCGCGAAGAATGCGGTCACGATCGAGTTCAGGAGCGGAGACCTCCCCGTTCGGGCGCCGGTAAGGGGTTTCCACGGCATCGACCGGCTTTCCTACGTCGTCGTCACCGGACGCGTCGAGCGCGACGAGGCGGGCAACGTCACCGTCGTCGCGCGCTCGATCCACCGCCGGGCCTGACCGACCGTCACGGCATCGAGAGGACGCCTGGAAGCCGGATCACGGCGCTGCGGCGCAGATCGCCAGCCTCTACCCAGATCTCGAGGTCCCATGCGCCGGCGGGCGGCGGCGCGATCGCGCATGCGATCCGCCGCCGGAAACCCGGATCGAGCCCCGTCCCCGGCGCGACGGATCGTCCGCCCACGGGCGGGCGTCCCTCCGCCGTGAACCGCCACGCCACGACCACGGCGATGTCAGGCGACACGCCAGCGGTCCCGGGTGCGGCTTCCACGACGGCGACGCCGGTGGCCGAGTCTCCTCCCGGACGGAGCGCGAATCCCTCCGGCACGTCGATGACCAGATCGAGGTCCCGGGCGGCCGGCGAAGCCTCGCCGGGGTCCGGCGCCGCCGGAGCCGGAACGGCGTGGAACGTGGGCGGCGCGATGCCGGCGACCTGAGCCGCGAATCCGCGGACGCCGGGATCCGCCAGCGCCGCGAAGGTCCGCGGCGGGGCCGACACGGGCTCGGGCTCCCGGAGAGCCGCGAGGGCCCGGGCGAGGATCGCCGTACCACGGGGTCCTTCTGCGGCGAGGAGCCGCGCGGTCACCGCCGCGACGCCGCCATCCCGCCCACCGAGGCGATCGAGGGTCGCCTCGTCCTCCCCGAGACGCCACGCCGAGCGCAGGATCTCGCCGTCCGCTGCCGGAATGGCCCTGGCCAGGTCCGCGGGGCCGGCGAGGCGCCGGACCTGGAGTCCGTCGAGGGCGAAGTGGGCCCTGCGAGGAAGGGGCGCGAGAGACGCGCGGCCATCTGCCCAGGCCGCAAGGAGGCTCCCGCCGAACCCCACGACGTCGATGCGCCGCTGGAGCCGCGTCACGAGCGCCACCCTCAGCGCATCCTCGACGAGGAACACGAGGCCGCCCTGCCCCACGACACGGGGAAGCCCGAGAACGTGGACCTCCGTCACGGCCGGCTCGGTGGCCAGCGCACCGGCGATGTCGGCGACGACGGACGCGGAAAGCCGGTGCGCGATGGCGATGGACTCGGCCCGCTCCGAGGACACTGTCACGAGAGGCAGGAGGAGGGCGCCGAGCAGGATCGGACGGAGGAGAAGTCCCGCCCTCCCGGCCATCCGGCGGCGGAGCCGTTCGAGAGCCGCCGCCACGGGTCCGGCCACGACGAGAGCGAGACCGAAGACCGCGGGTTGCGCGTAGCGGTGCGGCGCCGCAGTGCCGAGGAAGAGGAAGTAGGGACTGAGGAGAGACACGGCCAGAAGCGCACCGAAAAGGGCGGGACGCCATGGCGCCCCCCCCCCGCAACGCGGCGCCGGATCTCGCGCTCCGAGGACAGCGGCCGCCGCCGCCAACGCCGCCAGGGCCGTGACGGCGAACCACAGCGCGCCGCCTTCCGGCGCAGGGCGGCCGGACGATGCGCCGTCGAAGGGACGCGCGACGGTTTCCGTCTCCGAGGGACCGAGGGCGATGACGGAGTCGAACACCTCCCCGAGGAAGGCCGGAACGTCGTGGGACGGCGAGAGATGCCGGTAAGGATCCATGACGGTGGTCACCGTTCCCTGGACTGCGTGCCGATGGAAGGCTACGAGGCCCAAGGCGGCCGCTCCTGCGAGGAGCGCGGCGATGATGCGGCGGCGGCCGCCGGTCAGGAGGGCGGCGCCGGCCAGGGCCGGCGGACCCGAAACGAGAAAGGAGGGGTTACACCCCATGGCGAGGACCAGGGAGGCGCACGCCAAGGCCGCGCGGCACGCCGATGGAGCCCCGCGGCCGGTCATGGAGGCGACGGCAAGCAGGAGGAAGAAGAGACCGGGAATGGAGGGCGCGAAGAGCACGGCGCTCATGGGCTCTGCCGTAACGGGGTGGACGACAGCGATGGCCCCCGCCAGCGCCGCCGCCACCGGCGTGGCGCCAAGACGCCTCGCCAGCCCGCCGAGGAGGAGGGCCGTCGCCAGATGCAGGATCGCGTAGAGAGCCATGACGCAGCGCACGAAGCCATCGTCGCCCGCCACGGCATGGAACATGACGAGTATCAGGTCCTGGACGGGTTTCAGATGACCCTGGCCGGCGGTGTCGAAGAGGACGGCGTGGATCCGCTCCGGCAGGGGACGGAGTTCGAGGGCGCGGAGGATGGGCACTTCCCACCAGTCGTCCGCCGCCACGCGGAGGCGCGGGACGAGGCGACCCCAGACGAAGGCAGCAAGGAGCACGGGACCGAGAATCCGCGGCATGGTTCTCCTGGCAGGCGCGGCCATACCGGGCGACTCTACCCGGGAGCCCCGTCCCGCGGGAGAGTCCGGCCCGTGCCCCCGATCGGAATCACGCGCTGCTATCATGTCGCGTCAGACAGAGGACCCCGCCCCATGTCCATTCGCGCCTTCGTCGCTCTCGTGCTTCTCGCCCTCCCGGCCGCCGGTCAGACGGCGGAGGGCCATCTCTTCGTCGTGGATGGCCAGTACCTGCCGAACAATCCGGGCGTCTGCCCTGTGAACCAGGTGAAGGAGTACACGCCCCAGGGCACCCTCGTGGGGACCTTCATCTCGAACGTGGGCGGCAGCGGCGCCATCAGGAACCTCACGTTCCTTCCGAACGGCGACCTCCTCGTGGCGCGGGGCAACCAGGTCCTCCGATTCGACCCGGCCGGCGCGCCCCTCGGCAGCTTCACGACGACCTCCCTCTCGAACGTCCAGGCCGTCGCCGTGCGACCGGGCACGTCTCCGGGCGCCGGCAACGTCTGGGTCGCGTCCGGCACGTCGGGCGGAATCATCAGCGAGTTCACGACGGCGGGCGTTCTCGTGCCGCCCCAGTACACGAGCACGACGCCGCTACTCAACCATCCCCGCGAGATCCTCTTCAACCCCGACGGCTCGCGCCTCTACATCGCCAACAACCTCTCGACGACGAGCGGCGCCGCGCCCGGGACGATCCTCGAGATGGACGTCCTCGCGACCCCGCCCGCGTTCGCCGTCTTCTTCAACCTGAACCTCAACTCGGGCTCCACCCAGCTCTGCCCCATCGGGCTTGGCCTTGACATCACGGGAAACGTCTACGTCGTGAGCGACTATGGCTGCGCTGGCGAGATCCGCCGCATCGACACGACGGGCACCGCATCGACGGTCTTCCTGAACTTCGGCCAGGGCACGACCGTGCCCGGGCTCCGCGCCCCCAGGGACTTCGTCGTGGACGACTTCCTCAACGCCTACGTG
>CAYQRN010000298.1:0-3821 GCA_964419995.1 uncultured Planctomycetia bacterium | reverse complement strand
GAATACACGCCGCGGATGACCTTCCCTGAGCCGGTCGCGGCTCTCTCGGGCCGCCGGGGGACGGTGCGGGGCTATGTCTACCCAACGATGGAGAGCCGGGGCATCCGGGAATTCATCCTCATGAAGGACCCCGGCACCTGCTGCTACGGGCCGCAGACGCAGTACACCCACTTCATGTGGGTCCGCGTCACGGCGGGTTCCGGCATCAACTACACCCGCGATCCCGTCGAAGCCACGGGGACCTTCCGCCTCGCCGAGCGCTTCGACGGGGACTACGTCATCGGGATCTACGAGCTCGATGCGGATTCGGTCCGCCGGATCGAGTGACCGCGGATCCCGGAGGCCTACGGCTCGCCGGATCCGTTCCTGCCTCCGAGCAGGGCGCCGACGAACCGCGGAACGGTCTCGAAGAGATCCCCCGGCACCGGGACGACGATCGGCCTCGGCTTCCCGGCGTTGAGCGTCATGATGGGCGCCTCGGGGTCCCGGTTGAACGCGAAGATGAGCGCGTTCTCGCCAATGGCGTCGATGTGCTGCGGCGCACCGGAGATCCCGAGCGCGATGAGGATCCGCGGGTTCACGGCCGCGCCGGTCTGCCCGATCTGGGCCGCCTCCGGAAGGAGGTGCAGGTCCTGGGTGACCTTCCGGGAAGCGCCGACCGCCACGTTTCCGATTCCCACGGCCCCGAGGGCCTCGCGGAGCGGCGCCACGACCTGTTCCATGCCGTCCGTGGTTCCGACGCCGTAGCCCACATCCACGATGACCTCGGCCGTGGCGAGGTCGCCGTCCCGCGGCCCGGCGGTGCCGGCGGTCGCCGCGAGGGGGTCGGTCGAGGGGCTCCTGGAGATGGCGAGTTCGAGCCGGAAGATGTCGGGGGGACCCGCGGGAGGCGTCGTCTCCGAGGCGGCGACGGACTCGGACGGAAGGAGGATGGCCAGCGGACCGCCTGTGGCGAGCCTGTGCACCTCGACGATGCCGGGGGCTGACGCCGCGGCGCGGACCTCGACGAAGCCGTCCGCCTGCCGGATGTCCAGGACGCCCGGGATGATCCGGATCGGGCGCTCCGGTGGCAGCGCCCCTGAGGCGAGGCCGAGGGCCTGGCCGAGATCCGCGGCCGCGATGACGGCGCGGAGCCGCGGCGCGACGGGGGCGAGGCAGAGACCCACGGCCTCGGCGAAGCCACGGAAGGATGCGCCGGCAAGGTCTGGCGACTGTCCGAAGACGATGCGGCGGGCGCCGGGGCAGAGGGCGGCCGCCCGGGCGGCCATGCTCCGGAGTTCGGAATCGTCCACAGGGGGGCCGAGGACGAGGATGGTGATGTCTCCGCCGATGACCGCGCCGGATCGGGCGGCCGCCCGGAGAGCGGCCGCTGCGCCCGACGACAGGCGATCGCCTCCGGCGCGCAGGAGAACCGCAACGCCGTCCTCGGCGAATGCAGCACCGGTCCCGGTCCGGATGGCTCCGCCGGCAGGGGTTCGTCCGTCCCCGCCGGCCCCCGAGGCTTTCAGCGTCCGGAGGAGGATCTCCGCGGCTCCGGCGGGCGTCGCGCTCCGCGGCGGACCGGCCGCTTCGACGGCCATGGTCGTGGAAGCCGCCTCGTGGATCGGACCCAAGGGGTCGCGGATGTCCACCGCCTCGATGGCACGATCCCGCGCGTCGCGCCAGTCGTCGGTGTCCGGCATGAGATCATGGGGCTCGACGCGGGCGGCGACGGAGAGGATGACGGGGGCCCGCTCGACGATGCCCCGTTCCGGGAGATCGGCCCCCCGGAGCAGGATGTTGCTGTCCGCGAGCGCCGCGACGCCGGTGACGCCCGGCACGAAGGCGCGCCCCGTCCCTCCGGCGATCTGGGCGAGCGCGAGGTCGAGGCTCCGGCTGCCGGCGATGCAGTCGAAGGTGTTTCCGGACTCGAGCGCGAGGATGGCGTCCCGGAGGCTCCGGGCGAGTCTGGCGGCATCGATGGGCGCATCGCCCGCCGCCAGCCAGGAGATGGGCAGGGCGCCCAGCTCGGCGATGCGCCGGACAGCCTTTCCGGCGCTCCGCGGTCCCACGATCACCGCGGCGGCGACACCGCCCGGGATTGCGCGCGAGAGCCCGAGAACGAGGCGGAGGGCGGCGCGTCCCTCGAGATCGAGGTCGAAGTCGGATCCCGCGATCCGGCCGTCCCGGACCTCGATGCCGGGGAGGGGGCGCGGCAGGAGCCTCAGGACTGCAAGGGCGCAGAGCGGGCGCGTCCGGCCCCGGACGAGGACGGGGGGCGCGCCGGCGACGCCGGCGCCGCGTTCGTGTCGGTCGAGCAGGAGGTCAGCCACCGCCAGCGCCGGGTCGTCGAGAGCCGGCGTGTGGAAGCCGGATTCGCCCGCGAGGGGCGTCCTCTCCGGAAGCAGGTCGGCCGCGACGGACGCTGCGAGGCCGAGGGCGCGGCTTCGGGGTCCCCCGGGCTCCGGCGCCAGCGCCGCCCGCCGGAGCAGGGCGTCGAGGAGCTTCAGATCGCCCGCGCGTTCCGCGAGTCCGAAGAAGACGGGCTGGCAGCGGACCTGTTGCCAGGCCTCAGCGCCGAAGTGGCGGCGGACGGCGCGGATCTCGTCCCTGAGCGCGGCGCGAGCTCGCCCGAGGCGCTCAGCGGGTTTGCCCTCCGCCGGCGCTTCCTGCGGCGCCGCATCGACGTCGAGCTGGTCGATGAGATCCTTCAGGATGAGGAACCGCTGGATCTCGTTCGTGCCCTCGTAGATGTTGAGGACGCGGGCGTCGCGCCGGTGCTTCTCGAGGAGATGGGAAGCGGAGACCGACGCTCCGCCGTGGAGGATCTCGGCGAGCGCGATGACCCGATGGAGGGCCTCCGAGGCGGTGAACTTCGCGATGGCCGACTCCATGCGGAGGCCCCGCGTTCCCGGATGGTCGAAGAGACCCACGAGCTCGAAGGCCGCCGCCTCCGACCTCAGGATCTCGAGCGCCATGAGGCCGGCGAGGCTTCGGGCGGCGGCCGGATCCGCGGGAGGCACGGCGCGGATGCGCGCGCGCGTCTCGTCGAGGATCCGCCGCATGAGGGCCACCGACGTCACGGCGAGGCCCGTGCGGCCGACATTGAGCGTCTCGAGGGCGTTCTCCTGGCCGCGACCCTCGATCCCGATGACGTTCTCGAGGGGGATCCGCACGTCCGTAAGCGTGAGCTCGTTCGTGGGCGATCCGCGCTGGCCCATCTTCGCCTCGTCCTTCCCGATGACGAGGCCCTCGGCGTGGCCGTCGAGGAGGAATCCCGTCGGGCCGGCGTCGGTGCGCGCGTAGAGGGCGAAGACCCCCGCCACGTGGCCGTTCGTGATCCACATCTTCGTGCCGTTGACGAGGAAGTGGTCGTAGACCGGCCGGCCGTCACGGGAACGGATGTGCGCGATGTCGTGGATGGGCACCGTCCGGCCGCGAAACGTCACGGAGCGCGACCGCTCGTCCGACGCGGCATGGCCGGGCGAACGGTCGCGCCACGTGACGGGCAGCGGCGGCTCTCCGTCGCGATGGCGATAGGAGAGGGCGCCATCCTCGAAGCGGAAACGCCGCGCCTCGAAGACGAAGCGGCGCTCGCCGGCGTCCGTCGTGAAGACGTGGAATCCCTCCTCGTCGAGGTCGAGGGGAGTGGAGCGACGTTCGGCGCGTGTGCGGATGCGCGCAGTGTCCGAACCGGCTCCCGGCTCCGTGAGCGCGAACGCTGCGATCCGGCCCGCGGCGATGAGCCGGAGGAAGAAACCGTGGGACGATCGCCGGAGCGGCAGCTCATCGAGGGCCTGCCGGGCCCGGGAGTCCCACCCCTCGAGCGAGGCGAGGGCGCG
>CAYQRN010000297.1:0-3846 GCA_964419995.1 uncultured Planctomycetia bacterium | reverse complement strand
GGATGGTCGAACATCCGCTGGTGGTTGTGTCCCACGCCCGGAACCTCCACGAGCCGCCAGCGGAACGGCCAGCCGCGGGACACCGCCAGCGCGCGCCCCGCATCGAAGCATGCCCGACCGCGCTGGAGCCGGCCGCCGCCCTGCCGGGAAGCGGCAGGACTGCCGTCGAAATACTCGTCCGGCCGGTCGTCGGCCATGCCGAGATAGATCGTGAGGGGCGCCGCGAGGTAGCCCTTCAGCGCTTCGTCGGACGCGAGCGGCTCCGGGAGGCCGCCGAAGCCGTAGCCGAAGTCCATGTCCCGCACGGGAAAGAGATCGGAACCGGGGTTGGCCGCCACGAGCCGCTCGGCTCCCGTGTCCTGGAACGCCGCCATGCGCATGACGAACTGGCCACCGGCCGAGTGACCGAGGATCCAGTAGCGGAGCTGCTCCCGGCCTTCGAGCGACCGGAGCCTCGCGGCGAGCTTCGGCACGAGGGCATAGGTGCGCTCGCCGGCGGGCACGGCCCTCCCCTCCGCATCGAGGAGGCCGCCGCGCTGGTATCGCCGGCTCGGGAAGCGCGCCGCATCGAACTTCGGCGCCACGATGAGAGCCGAGAGCCGGTCGCCGAGCCCCCGGGCGTGATCGCGGTACTCCTCCGCGTTGCGAAGCACGCCGTGGAAGACGACGATCATCCGTTCGCCGCGCCAGTCCCGCGGCTTGTAAGTGAACACCTCGAGCACGGTGCCGTCGAGATCGACTTCGATCCGCGACGGTCCCACGGGGAGGCCCGGCGGGCCGGAGACGAGGACGAGAGCGAGGAGGAGGGCCTGCGCCATCGCCGGATCGTAGCACGGGTCCGCGCCGGGAACGCATGTTAGGATCGCTGTCCGATGGTGGACGTCCTGATCGGCAGTCTCGACGCGCGCGGCCGGCGGTTCGCCGTGGTCGCGGCGCGCTTCAACGCCTTCATCACGGGGCCTCTCGTGCAGGGCGCCCTGTCGGCCCTCCGCGCCCACGGCGCCGGCGACGGGGACGTCCGCGTCGTCTGGGTTCCGGGAGCCTTCGAGCTTCCGGTCACGGCGCGGCGCATCGCGCGCGCCGGCGGCGTCAACGCCGTCATCTGCCTCGGAGCGGTGATCCGCGGAGAGACTCCCCACTTCCAGCACGTCGCCGAGCAGACGGCGGCGGGCCTCGCGGGGACCGCCCTCGCCACGGAGGTCCCCGTGATCTTCGGTGTCCTGACGACCGATACGGTCGAGCAGGCCATGGAACGCGCGGGCCTCGCGGAGAGCGCCCACCCCTTCGACAACACGGGCTATGAGGCCGCCCTCTCGGCCATCGAGATGGCGGGGGTCTTCGCGCGGCTGTGACCGGAGAGACGCGCAGGAGTCCGCCGCCCACGCGGCGCCGCACGCTCGGCCGCGAGCTGGCGCTCAAGGTCCTCTACCAGATCGACCTGCTCCGGCTCGGGTCCGACTGCCCATTCGAGGACCTCTCGGCCTTCCAGGAGACGGACCCGGAGGCCATCGCCTTCGGCCGCAGCCTCGCGGACGGCGTCCGGTCGCATCTCTCCGGCATCGACGCCGCCATCCGCGCCGCGGCCCGCAACTGGGACATCGGTCGCATGGCCGTGGTCGACCGGAATATCCTCCGCATCGCCACCTTCGAACTCCTCCACGCGCCGGAGACGCCGGCCCGGGTCGTCATCAACGAGGCCGTTGAGCTCGCGAGGAAGTTCTCGACTGCCGCATCGAGCGCCTTCGTGAACGGCGTCCTCGACGAGATCCGCCGGACGCACAGGACGACGGCAGACGCGGCCCCGCCCCCCGCCGCCCCCGGGACGTCCCGGGACTGACAGGGACCGAGGGAGATCCATCGTGCTTCGAAAGCTGACGGAGAAGCTCAAGGCCGGGCTCCAGAAGACCCGGGACCGGATCCTCGGCGGGCTCCGGAACATCCTGCCGTTCGGGCGGGAGCTCTCGGATCAGCTCATCGAGGAGATGGAAGAACACCTCCTCACGGCGGACATCGGGCCGCGGACGGTCGAGAAGATCATGACGCGGATCCGCGAGGCCTGGCGGCGCCGCGAGGTCAGGACGACCGACGAGTGCTACGACCTCCTCCGCCGCCACCTCCGGGAGATGCTCCTCTGCGACGCGCAGGGGCTTCTCATCGCCCCGGCGCCGCCCACGGTCATCCTGGTGGCCGGCGTCAACGGCTCCGGGAAGACGACGTCCATCGCCAAGCTGGCGTGGCGGCTCAAGGAGGACGGCCGCCGCGTCATGGTGGCGGCCGCCGACACGTTCCGCGCGGCGGCCGTGGAGCAACTCGCCCTCTGGAGCGAGAGGATCGGCGTGGACATCGTCCGCCAGAAGACCGGTGCCGATCCCGCCGCCGTGGCCTTCGACGCCGCCGAGGCGGCACTCGCCCGGGGCGTGGACTGCCTCATCGTGGACACGGCGGGCCGGCTCCACACGCAGGACAACCTCATGAAGGAGCTCGAGAAGATCCGGCGCGTCATCGGAAAGCGCATCCCCGGCGCGCCCCATGAAGTCCTCCTCGTCCTCGACGGGACGACGGGGCAGAACGCGATCCAGCAGGCCGAGCAGTTCCGGAAGCTCATCGACGTGACGGGGCTCTTCGTCACGAAGCTCGACGGGACGGCCAAGGGAGGCGCCATCATCGGCATCCGCGACCAGATCCGGATCCCCATCAAGTTCATCGGCGTGGGCGAGAAGCCCTCGGACATCGAGACCTTCGACGCCGAGGCTTTCGTCGACGCCCTCTTCGCATGAGCGCGGCGGCTTCGCGGCCCTT
Source organism: uncultured Planctomycetia bacterium (assembly GCA_964419995.1). Taxonomy (GTDB): domain Bacteria; phylum Planctomycetota; family CAYQRN01; genus CAYQRN01. The sequence goes on along the minus strand of CAYQRN010000297.1, from coordinate 1,047 downwards.
CCACCACGCCATCCTCCTCGTCGCGACCCTGCTCGTTCCGTCGATCTACGCGCCGTGGTTCTTCGACCCGGAGACGCCGCGCTTCCTCGTGCTCCTCGTCGCGGCCCTCGCCGTTGTGCTTCCCGCCTGCCGCGCAGGACTGCCGCTGTCCTCCGCCGCGGCCGTCACCCTCTCGCTCGGCCTCCTCCTCGCCGCGGTCTCGGTCCCGCTCTCCCTGGCCGCTGCCCGCGCCACGGGGATCCCCGCTCACGGGCTTCCTGACTTCCTGAGGATCCTCGTCTTGCCTCTCGGCCTCTTCGCCGGCGTGGCCGCCACCGTCCCGGCGGGCCGTCGCCGCGGCGTCATGACGGCGCTCGCGCTGGCCCCGGCCCTCGTGCTGATCCTCGGCTGGATCCACCAGTGGATCATCGCCTTCCCGGGACTCCCGCGCCATCCGGGCGGGCGTTTCACCGCGACGCTCCTCAACACGAACCGCGTGGGCGAGGTCGCCCTCGCGGGTATCGCCCCGGCGTTCCTGCTCTTCGTCACGGCCCGCGACCGCATCGGCCGGCCGCGGCCGCTCCTGGCCCTGCCCCTCATGGCGGCCTTCCTTCTCCTCGTCGCATCGCGTGCGCGCGCCAGCTTCGCCGGGGCGGTCGTCACGCTGGCCGCGGCGACCGTTCTGCTCCGCCTCCGCCCGCCCCGCGCGGCGGTCATGACCTTCGCCGCGATCGCGGCCACGGCATTCGCCACCATCGCGGTGCTGGGGCCCGCCCGCCGCGCCGCTCTCGATCTCGTCCGCCACATCGCCAGCGCTTTCGATCCCGCCACGCCCTCCCGCGTCGTCCGCGTCGACCTCCTGGCCACGTCGATGGACATGCTGCGGGCCCGCCCGCTCACGGGCCACGGCGCCGGCAGCTTCCAGGCGGCCTGCCCGCCCTTCCGGAGGAGCCGCGAGTGGGGCCTCCACGGCGCCGCTTCGCTGCCCGAGCACGCCCACTCCGAGCCGGCGAACCTCGCGGCGGAGCTCGGCATACCCGGTCTCGTCCTCGGAGCCGCCCTCGCGCT
>CAYQRN010000296.1:0-3856 GCA_964419995.1 uncultured Planctomycetia bacterium | reverse complement strand
CGCGGGGCCTTCGGCGGCGGTCTGGCTCGATGCCGACTGGGACGGCGACGACGATGTGGCAGTGGCCTGCGAGGTCGCGGGAACGGTCGAAGTTCTGCGACGGGGCGACACGGGAGAGCTCGAACCCTTCCTGGTCCTTCCGGCCGGGCCGTCGCCCGCGGCCGTCATTGCGTCGGATCTCGATGGGGACGGCGACCCCGACCTCGCCGTCGCGGACAGGAGCGGCACTGTCCATGTCTTCTACGGCGGCCCCGGCTTCACGTTCCCGGAAACTGCCGTTCTGGCCGTCGGCGGGACGCCCGCAGGCATCGCACCGGTTCTGCGACCGGGCCGTGTCCTTCCCGATCTCCTCGTGGCTGACGCCGCCACGGCCGGCGGCGGGATCCTCATCGTCGAGAACAGCGCCCACGCCGCTCCGGGGCTCCGGGGTCTCACCGGCGCCGTCGTCCTCGGCGGCATGGGCGCCGTCGTGGCCGTGGCCGCCGGCGACGTGACCGGGGACGGCATCGCCGATCTCGTGGCGGCCGGCGCCGGACCCCTCGCGCCCGGCGTGCGGGTCGTGGACGGGGTGACGCTCGCGGAGACGGTCTTCCTCGGGCCAAGTGGAGGCGTTCCCTCCGACGTGGCGCTCCGGGATCTCGATGGCGACGGGCGAATGGAAATCCTCGCCGGCGGCGACTCCGTCGTCGGCGGGTTCTGGACCCACGCGGCCGCCGGCGGACCGCCCGTTCCCGCGCCGGTGCCTCCGATTCGCCGACTCGCAGCCGGCAACCTCGACGACGACTGGCGGAGCGATGTGGCGCTCTGCACGGAGGACGGCGATCTCTGCCTCCTCTTCGGAATCACAGCGGCCGGAGCCGGCTCGTTCGCCGTGCAGGCACTCGGGACCGCCGCGGCCGTGTCGCTTCTTCCGGCGCCGGCGAGCCCGGCGCCCCTGCCGCCGTCGGCGGCGGCGGATCTGCTCGTTCTCGAGGGCGCGCTGCACCGTATCGCGCTCTGGCGTCCACCGGCGCGGGCCTTCGCCGCGGTGGTCGAGGGCTCCGGGCTCCCGGGTTCGGCCCTCGCGCTCTCCGCGGCGGCGTTGCCTTTCAGCGGGAGCCCGAACTTCCAGCTCCATGTCGCGGGCGCTCCGCCGCTCGCGACGCTCGTCATGGCTCTCCAGATCTTCACGTCCCCGGGAGAGCCGGTGCCCCTCGCCGTGGTGGGCGGCGCCTTCCTCGGCGTGGACCCGGCGGCGCCCTTCGCCGCCGTGCCGCTCGCGTCGGATGCCTCCGGTTCCGCGGTTCTTCCTCTGCCCGTCCCGGCGGATCCTGCGCTCCTCCGTCTCCTCGTCCTCGCGGAGGCCGTGACCACCGGCCCCGGGGGCGCAGGCTTCGACCTTTCACCGGCGGTCCTCCTCCGGATCGGGGAGTTCTGATGCGGGCGCGCCGCTCCGGATCCGCGCTGCTGCTTCTCGCCGTGCTCGCCGGCCCTCTCGTGGCCCAGCTCCCCCTCACGGCGTCGGGCACCCTCCGGCTCCGGAATCTCTCCCGTCCCGACGCGGGGCCGTTCACGCCCGATCCCCTCGCGCCGCCGGCATTCCTCTACGCGCTCGGCCACGTCGGCACGTCCTACCCCGTCTCCTACCCGGCTGTTCCGGAGCACTACAACGACATCGAGGGCCTGGAGGCGCGAATCCAGGGCGCATCGGCCACGACGACGCTCGTCGGCGCCCCGGCCGTCTTCTACGTGACGTCCGAGACCCCGTGGACTCCCGCGGGTCCGGACACCGTGTCGAAGTCGCTGAGCGGCGCCTTCGTCTTCGTCGCAGGCGCCTGGGCGGCGCCGTCAGGTTCGATCCGGGGGGCGTTCTCCCTCACGATCGTCTCCTTTCCGGGCAATGATGTGACCCGCGGCACCGCGACGGGGTCGCTCACGTTCGACACCGCGACCGGGGCCCTCGCCCTCGGTGCGACGGGGCGGAGCCACGTGCTCGGACCACCGGCATGGGTGAGCCCGGCCTGGCTCGACGACTTCACGGGGCCGCCGGCCAACGCGGGGGGCGACGTCGTCTTCCTCGAGATGTCCCCCGCGGACCTGTTCGCGGATCCGGTCGTGATGGCGTCGGGGCCGGGAGCCACGCATGTCGCCACGGCGGACCTGGATCTCGACGGAGACGTGGATCTCGTCGTGGCCCATCGCTTCGGGGATTCCGCCGGCATCCACATCAACACGGGCACGGGCGCCTTTCTGCCGGCGGTGATCGTTCCGACGGGGCCGGAGCCGGTCCGCGTGGCGGTCTCCACCGTGAACGGGGATCTCCTGCCCGACATCGTCGTGCTCTGCCGCGGCGACGGCACGCTGCGGGTCCATCCAGGTCTCGGTGGCGGGTCCTTCGGGGCGGCGGCTGTGACCTTCGTGGGCACCGAGCCCGCCGACATCATCGCTTCCGACGCCTCCGGAGACGGCCAGGCCGAGATCGTCACCTGTGTCGCCGGGGGAGTGTTCGGCGGCGCCTCGGCCACGTTGCTCCTCAACGACGGGACCGGCGGCCTCATCACCTACCTGACATTCCCGGGCCTCCTGCGGGCCGGCGGCATCGCCTTCGCGCCGGTCCCGACGAGCCCGACGATCCCCGATGTCGCCGTGACGGATCCCGGCGACCTGCTGAGTCCCGCGGACGACTTCGTCCGGCTCTACAAGGTCACGGCCGGCGGTCCGGTTCTCGTGCAGAGCCTCTCGACGGCTCCGGAACCCGGGGCCGTGGAGCTTGCCGATCTCGACGGCGATCGTGTCCGGGACGTCGTCGTGACGACTCTCGGGTCCTTCCTCGGGCCGGGGGGGAGCGTCGAGTTCTTCCGGGGTCTCCCGTCCGGCTCGTCCTGGGATCCTCCCGTGAGCATCGCGTCCGGAGGCTGGCCCGCCAGCGTCCGCGTGGCGGACATCACCCGGGACGGACGGAACGATCTCGTCGTGGGGCGTCAGACCGCGGGGGACGTGGCCGTTCTCCGGGACTGGGACGCCGGTGCCTTCACCGGCTCCGTCGCTGTGCCGATCGGGGCGGGCCAGTCGTTCGCACTCCCCGCCGACCTCAATCAGGACGGCTTTCCGGACATCGTCGCGACGCCGCCGTCAACGGGGGCCGTTGTCGTGGCGCTGGCGATCCCGAGATCCCGGGTCGAGGCCTACGGAGCGCCCTGCGTCGGCGCCGCCGGAGACGCGCCCGTGATCACCACGAGCGGTTTCCTGAACCTCGGCCACCCCACGTTCCGGATCCACCTCGGGGGGGCGCTCCCGGGCCGCCTCGCCGTCCTCATCCTCACGCTCAAGGCGGGCGCGCTTCCCATCGGAGGGCCCGGGGCGTGCTCGGCCTGGCTCGATCTCCTGCCCGACTCGCTGCTCACCTCGCTCGACCCCGCGGGCGGCTGGTACAGCATCCCGGGACCCTCGGGACATGTCGTCCGCGAGTTCAATCTTCCTCCCGCCTCCATCGCGTCCTTCGCCCAGGGCATCGCGATCCATGCGTCCTGGGCCTGCGAGGATCCCTTCGGCGGGATGTGCTCCCTCTCCGGCTTCTGCTTCCGGGTGACGGGCGCCGTCCGTATGACCATCTTCTGATCGTGCGGTCGCGTCGCGTTACGCCGCCCGTCCGGTGGCGTCCAGTCTTCCGGTTCGTGGCGGGGCCCCCGCTGCGCGCGGACCGGACGCGTCCGGTGATCCCCCTGAAAGGACGGATGGACATGAGCAGCAGAATCGCGGGTCTTGCGGTGGCGGCGGTGGCCGGCCTTCTTCTCGGCATCGCGGGATCGGATTCGCTCGGCGCCCGCACCGGCGGGACGGCGCCCGTGGGCCTCGGCTCGTCCGCGGCCGACGTGCT
>CAYQRN010000295.1:0-3872 GCA_964419995.1 uncultured Planctomycetia bacterium | reverse complement strand
CCTTGTGGAACTCTTCCAGCCACGAGCCTGCAGCATGGCGAGGGGCCTGTCAACAAGTTTCTCGAAGAATGCGCCGCGCGGCCGGTGGGATGCGGCGGAGGCACGGCGTACGGGGTCGCCGGCGATCGCCGTTGCGGGGCCGTCCCGTGCGATCACTGTTTCCGGAAGCGGAGGGCCGCCGAGTTGATGCAGAACCGCCGGCCGGTGGGCGGGGGGCCGTCGTCGAAGATGTGCCCGAGGTGTCCGCCGCACCCGCTGCAGAGCACCTCGGTCCGGCGCATTCCGTGGCTCAGGTCCTCCCGGAACTCGATGCGGGAGGGATCGAGGGACTGGAAGAAGCTCGGCCACCCGCAGTGCGACTCAAACTTCGTGTCCGACATGAACAGCGCCTGGTCGCACCCGGCGCAGTGGTAGGTCCCCTTATCGCGGTGATTCCAGTATTCCCCCGTGAAGGGACGCTCCGTGCCCTTCTGCCGGAGGATCCGATACTGCTCGGGCGTGAGGGCCTTCTTCCACTCGGCATCGCTCATCACGATCGTCTCCGTTCCCGCGCGCCGCGACTGCGGTGCCGGCCGCGATGCCGGCACCGCCGCCGGCCGCGACACCGGTCCCGGCCGCGATTCCGCTCCCCCCTCCTGGCCGGAGGCCGGAACGGCGATCCCGAGAAGAGCGGCTATCACGATGGATCGGCTCATGGCAGGTCTCCGTGTCCTTCCCATGCCCTGAACGCTCGAGGGCGGCAATCTGTTCCTCCGGGGCGCTCGAAGGCGGATCCTCCTCGTCATCGGTCGGATTCGGGCCGCCTGCGGCCGGCGCGATGCGACCGGTACCCGACGGACCGGGCCGGGCGGCCGGCGCGCGCGGGCGGATGACCGTCCGGAGGCCGTGTGGCAAGGTCGCGGGCGGCCCGAGCCATGCGGGCGCGCCGGGCCTCCGGGGGCGGCGCCGCCGGAATGAGCGCGTCGCACCCCTCGCCGATGAGGTCCCGGCGGCCCGCGGCGACGAGGGCGTCGCGCACGGCGAACCAGTTCTCGGGAAGGAAGAACTGCATGAGGGCCCGCTGGGCCCGCCGGTCCCGGATGTTCCTCGCCACCGTCACCGGCTTCATGGTCATGGGATCGAGCCCCGTGTGGTACATGCATGTCGCCACGTCGAGGGGAGCCGGGATGAAGTCCTGGACCTGTTCCGGGCGGAGCCCCTGACGCTTCAGGAAGACTGCGAGTTCGATCATCTCCGCAAGGCCGGAGCCGGGGTGGGAGGCGATGAAGTAAGGGACGAGATACTGCTCCTTCGAGGCCCGGCGACTCGCGCTGGCGAAGATGTCCGCGAACGCCTGGAACTCCTCGATGCCGGGCTTCTTCATGAGCCGGAGAACGTCCTCGGAGACATGCTCCGGCGCGACCTTGAGATGACCGCCCACATGGTGCGTCGCGAGTTCGGCGACGTAGCGGGCGTCCCGGCGCGCCAGGTCCATCCGCACGCCGCTCGCGATATGGACACGGCGGATGCCGGGCGTCTCCCGGGTCTTCCGCATGACGTCGATGAGCGGGCCGTGGTCCGTTCCGAGGAGACAACAGATCGTCGGATGGACGCAGGAGAGCCGGCGGCACATGGCCTCGACCTCCGGCCGCGTGCAGCGCATGCGGTACATGTTGGCCGTCGGACCGCCGAGATCGGAGACGACGCTGCCGCCACCGCCGCCCTCCGCGGCGATGGCGCGGACCTCCCGCAGGATCGAGGCCTCGGAACGGGACTGGACGGTGCGTCCCTGGTGCGTCGTGATGGAGCAGAACGTGCAGCCACCGAAGCATCCCCGCAGGATCGTGACGCTCGTGCGCATCATCGTGGCAGCCGGCACGGGCGCGCCGCAGGACGGATGCGGCGCCCGGGCGAAGGGGAGGTCGTAGATGCGGTCGAGCTCCGCCGTCGACAGGGGGAAGTCGGGGGGGTTCTGGACGACGCGACGGCGTTCGTGAGGCTGGACGAGGCGCCGCGCATTCCACGGGTTCGATTCCATGTGGATGGCCCGCGTGGCCCGGGCGAAGGCCAGCCGGTCGTCGCGGACGGATTCGAAGGAGGGGATGACGAGCGTGTCGTCTGCGGGGGTGGCCGGACCGCGGAGCGGGTCCGCCGGGGGGAGTTCCTCGCGTTCGCCGAGGAGCCAGGCCGCGCCGCGCAGGTCGCGGAGGTCCCGTGCGGCGGCTCCGTCCCGGAGGCGCCGCGCGATCTCGACGATGGGACGCTCGCCCATCCCATGGACGACGAGGTCCGCCTTGCTCGTGACGAGGATCGACGGCCTCACCGTGTCGCTCCAGTAGTCGTAGTGCGCGAGGCGGCGAAGGCTCGCCTCGACTCCGCCTGCGATGACGGGCACGCCGGGGAAGGCCTCGCGGCAGCGCTGCGCGTAGACATTCGTGGCGCGATCCGGCCGGAGTCCCGCCCGGCCCCCCGGCGAGTAGGCGTCGTCGGACCGGAGGCGGCGGTTCGCCGTGTAGCGGTTGATCATCGAGTCCATGTTCCCCGCGGAGACGGCGAAGAAGAGCCGCGGGCGACCGAGACTCCGGAAGGCCGAGGCGTCACGCCATGGGGGCTGTGCCAGGATGGCGACCCGGAAACCCGCGGCCTCGAGGACCCGGCCGAGGATGGCCATGGCGAAGGACGGGTGATCGACGTAGGCGTCTCCGGTCACGAAGACGACGTCGGGCTGATCCCAGCCGAGGGTCCGGATCTCTCCGGGAGTTGCAGGCAGGAAGGGAAGGGCCATGGCCTTTCCGGAACGGAGGCTCACCGGGCATCATGCGCCCCGGCGGACCGGGCGCAAGTGGCGGCGGCTCAGGCCCCGGCGGCGGGGGCCGTACCCGGGCCCGCCGCACCGCCCCTGCGCCGGGCCCGGAAGTCGCCGAGCTGCACCATGAGGACGCCCGTGAGGACGATGAACCCTCCGGCGACGAAGCGTGTTCCGACCCGTTCATCGAGAAACGCCCAGCCGAGGATCCCCGTGGCCACGGGCTGGAGCGTCGTGAGGATGGAGACGCGGACGGCGCCGACGCGGCGCAGAAGCGTCGTCCAGAGGACGTAGGCCACGACGGACGTGACGAGTCCGAGGTAGAGGATTGCGAGGATGGCGGACGTGGAGAGGCGGGCGAAGGGGAACCCGAGTGTGGGGGCGGCGGTGAGCGGGAACAGGAGGAGGGCGCCGCCCATGAGCGAAAGGCGCGACAGCTCGAAGTTCGAGTAGCGGGACAGGAAGGGGCGGCCGAGGAACGTGTAGAGGGACCATGCGACGACGGAACCGAGGAGGATGAGGTCGCCGCGGATGGCCGAGGGGGCGAAGGCGAGCCCCCGCTCTCCGAGGACGAGGACGACCCCCGTCACGGCGAGCACGGCTCCGAGCCAGGCCTCCCTCGTCGTGCGGTGGCGGCCGGCGAAGGTCTCGAGCGCTCCGACGAAGAGCGGCGTGAGGCAGAAGAGGAGGGCGCCATGGACGGCGGGGGCATGGCGGAGGGCGATGAGGTAGAGGAACTGGTTGAGAGGCACGGCCAGCGCCATGAGCAGGAGGAGCATGACGGCATCGCGGCGTCCGAGCGGTGGGCGCCCCTCGGGGCGGCGGACGACGAGCCAGGAGGCGGCGAGCACCGTGAAGGCCACGGCCGCCCGGAGCGTCGTCACGACCTCCGCGGGCACGCCCTCCCGGGCGAGGGCGATCCGCGCGACGATGTGCGTGAGCGAGGCGACGGCCACGTGGGCCGCCATGAGGGCGGCGAGCGGGACGAAGTTCATGGGGACTCGGGACTGACGGTGATCGCCCCCCGGGTTGGTCGCCGGCCTCCCGGGCCTGCGCGGCGCCGCCGGGGCGTCGCGCTGAAGCGGAC
>CAYQRN010000294.1:0-3886 GCA_964419995.1 uncultured Planctomycetia bacterium | reverse complement strand
GTGCATCGTGTCGCAGGTCTCCTTCGTCGGGCTGCACGCAGCCAGCGGACCGTTTCCGGCGACGCTACCGGGCCTGCGGCTTCGCCAGACGACGCTGACGGCGGTGACGGGCTGCACGTTCCGGAACTGCCGCGTGGGGATCGAGCTCGATTCGAGTTCCCTGAACACGATCACGGGCAACGCCTTCTCGTGGCCCGGAGTGTCGCTGACGCAGGCTCCGGGCTTCGGTTTCTCCGCCTGCAGCATCCTGATCGGGCGGGCTCCCGGCAGCACGCTCCTTGGTGCGTCGGAGTACAACTCCGTCACGGGTAACGTCCACGATCTTGGCCCGGCACCGGATCCGATGACCGGATCCCCTCGGCTTGCGATAGCGGAACGGACGGTTCCTGGCGACGCTGTGGCGAACTACTACGGCTACAACGCGCATTCGGGACCCTCGTCGCCGTACGGATTCAGTCTTTTCGGGCCGCTTGCCGTGGTTCCGCCATCGTCGTAGGAGGAAACTATGTCGCGGAGGACCGACGGGAGTCGAGCGGTGAGCGTCTCGTGCCGCAGCCTGCGCCGCTGCCGGTCCGGCGCGGCGGTTCTCGCGATCATGGGAGCGAGTTCAGGCTTTTGCGGCGAGCTGCGAGCACAGAGCTACGTCCTCTGGCCCATGCCGGCCTCGACGTCCGGGGAGATTATTGCCCGAGCGGCCGGAGATACGAACGGCGATGGGTATGACGACGTCGTGTGGCGTGCAAGCAGTGACACTGTGATCCTCTACTCAGGCTTCGACATGTCCGTCCACCACGTCTGGACGAGACCGATGTCCTACATTGGTGACTTCTTCGGAAAGGAATCTCTGGGCGTCGGAGATGTCGATGGCGATGGGCATTCGGACGTGGCGATTGCAGACAGCACCTACAGGCCCACGAGCACTATTGTGGAGTATGGAATCGTCACCATCGTATCCGGGCTCACGGGCGCTGTGCTCTTCACCTGGGTCGGCGTCCCGTATCAAGAGCAGGGGAGGCGCGTGCGGGGCGTGGGTGATCTGAACGGCGACGGTCGGGGGGATGTCGCCATCCAATCCGTTCAGCCGGGCGGCAATACGACGATCGTGGCGGTGCGGTCCGGCGCGGATGGGACCGTTCTCCACACCTGGACTGCCGGCGATTTCTATGATCAGGCCTTCTACGATATCGTCGTGGCGGGCGACTTCGACGGGGACGGCGTGAACGACATCGGGCTCGCGGAGCCGACTCCGGTGCTCTCGCCGGGCGTGTACGGGCCAGGAGTCGTCCGGATCTACTCGGGAGCGACCGGAGCCGTTCTGACGTCCTGGACGGGGAGCGCTCCCCTCGATGCATTCGGCCATCATTTCGCCTGTCTTGGCGACCTGGATGGCGACGCCGTACCCGACTTCGCCATCGGAGCCCCTGGCGCATCGCCTGGAGGTGTGGTCGAGGCCGGTCGGCTGGTCGTGAAGTCCGGAGCGACGGGGGCAGACATCTTCGTGTGGGAGGGCAGTCAACAGTCGCAGAATGTCGGAAGGAGCGTCGTAGACCATGGGGACATCGATGGCGATGGCCTGCGGGATATCTGGGTATGGTACGACTATGATGTTGCGTGGGCGGGCCCGCCGGTCATGGCTGTGCATTCGGGCGCAAATGGAACTCAGCTTGCTCGGTTCGTTTCGTGGGGAGGCCCGTCGCCGTATCCGCAGAGCTATCTTGGTGACCTGAACCGGGACGGCTGCCCGGACTACTGGGGGATTCAACCGCTCCTTGGCCAGGTGGCTTGGGAGTACTCCATCGTGACGCTCTTGGGCCTCGGACCGGGCTGCGCGACGGTGGGAGACGGGGCACCGGGGACCGGCGGACACCGGCCGAGGGCGGCGACGTTCGGGGGCACGGCAGTCGCTGGGAATACGCGGTTCGGGCTTGCCGTGTCTGGGGGGCTCGGGGGTGTGGGCGCGTGGCTTTTCTCCGGGGTCGGTGTCGACCCCCTGGGGACATCGGTGCTGGGTTGTCCGGTGTACCTGGACCTGGGCCAGCCCGTGTACTGGCTGTCTCCGATGGAACAACTCGGGGGGGCGTTCATGGCCCCTGGGAAGGGCTACCGTGTGCGCCTTCTGCCGATCCCGGACGTGCCGGCGCTCACCGGGGTGACCGTGCACTGCCAGTGGGTCGTGGCGGATCCCGGAGGAGTGAACGGCCAGTTCACGACCTCGAACGGGCTCTCGGTCACGGTGCAGTAGGGCCCCATGGTTCCGGCCCGGAACGCGGGGCGCTCGTGCGGGCCATGATGGCGGCGAGGCGCGCGACGGCGCGGGTGATGGCGCGCTTGCAGGCCTCGCGGGAGAGGCCCAGTCGGGCGGCGACCTCCTCGGCGGACCGACCTTCGATCCTGGCGAGCAGGACCAGCTCGCGGTCGCGGGCGGAGAGGCCCGTGAGGGCGAGGTCGAGGGCGCGAAGATCTTCGGCCCGGCCCGCCGCGGTGCTCGGAGTGGGGCCGGTACCGGCTGCCGTGGCGAGTCCGCCTTCGGAGGGGGTCTCGCGGGCGGGGTTCCGCTTTCCGCGCGCGAGACGCCGGGCGCGGTCCCGGATCGTCGTCTCGATGACCCTCGCTGCCCAGGGCAGGAATGCCTCATCGGTCCGCGGCGCCCGGGGCCAGTCCCGGACGGCGTCCACGAAGGCGCTCTGGAGGATGTCATCGGAGTCGAGCCGCGCGCGGAGAGCCCGGCCTAGCCGCTGGCGGATGACCAGCATGAGGCGCTCCCGGTGGCGGACGTAGAGGGCGGCGAGGGCCCGGGAGTCCCCGGTCCGCGAGACGCGGTCGAGGAGTTCGCGATCGGATTCCGCAGCCGGCACGTTCATGGGCGGGAGAGCGGTTCGGGGTTGCCTCCGGCGACGCCCCGAGCGGGCGGGCTGGTAGGATAGCGCGGGACGGACGCCTGCAGGAAGGGGCGGCACGAACCATGACGACACTACGCGCCACGAGTCGCATCGTCGAACGGTTCCTGCGGCGCCGGGAGAGCGAGCCGGACATCGACATCGAGCGATTCCTCGAGGAGGAGGGTGGAGCCTCCGGCGAGGTCGTCGAGGCGCTGAATGCGGCCCTGCGGCTCGAGGCGCTGCTCGGGGATCTCGGGGGCGGCGACGTGGCGGTGCCCGGGGAGGACGACGCCGGTCCCGACGCTCCGGATCCTCTCCTCGGAACTTCCGTCGGCGGGTTTCGAATCGAGACCCTGCTTGGAAGGGGAGGATCCGGAGCCGTCTACGCGGCGAGGGACGAGACCCTCGATCGGCGCGTGGCGCTCAAGATCCTCCACCCGGCGCTGCTCTCGGATCCCGGCGCGCGGGAGCGCTTCCGGCGCGAGGCCGCCATCACGGCACGCCTGTCGCATCCGCATATCGTCCCGGTCTTCGCGGCCGGAGAGGACGAGGGGCTCGCGTGGATTGCCATGACGTTCGTCGAGGGGGAGAGCCTCGACGCCGTCATCCGGAGGCGCGGCCCCGCCGCGACCGACCTGCCGGAGGCGGGCGCGGTCGCACGGCTCGGGGCGGACCTCGCCGATGCCCTCGCCCATGCCCACGGACTCGGGCTCGTCCACCGGGATGTGAAGCCCGGGAACGTCCTCATGGACGCGGAGGGACGCGCCTGGCTCGTGGACTTCGGCCTGGCCCGGGATCTGGCGGGAAGCCGCCTCACGGCCTCGGGCCACTACGTCGGCACTCCTCTCTACATGGCGCCCGAGCAGCTCGATCCGTCCATCGGGCCCGTGGACCGCCGCACGGACATCTTCGCGCTCGGCCTCACGCTTCTCGAGTATTCCGGCGCCGCGATCTCGACGGCCCTGGCCGGCGGTGTCCGTGCGGGTGCGCAGGGCATGCGGAGGCTC
>CAYQRN010000293.1:0-3933 GCA_964419995.1 uncultured Planctomycetia bacterium | reverse complement strand
GCGAGGATCGCAGCGTCCGGGATCGTCTCGACGCGGCCGAGACCGATGGCGGAGGGAGAGTTCCGCTGCTCGAAGACGTCGCAGGCGGGATCGTGATCCTCCCGCAGGGCGACGTCGGTCCGGCGGAGCTTCTGGATGATGGGCCCGGGCGGCATGTTCTGGAACGGACCCGCGCCCCCGTTATCGAATCCCGCGCGGAAGACATTGACGTCGAGGGGACCGGAGCCGCCGATCACGGGGTCGAGATGGCAGCCGCGGCAGGAGTCGCCGTTGTAGTCGGGGCCGAGGCCGGCCGTCTCGCCGAAGGATCGGTCGAAGACCATGCGGCCCCGGAGGAACTGCTCCCGCTCCGCGGGGCTGAGGACCCGCCAGGGTCCGCCGAAGGCGCCCGGCGGAGGGATCGGAGTCTCGTCCGTGATGATCTCGGAGGATGCCGTCACGACGAGGAGGGCGGCCGAGATGGCGGCGGATGCCCGGAGGACGACGTGGCGGAACATCACAGGGCCTCCAGGAAGGCGATGACGGCGTTGCGATCCCCCTGCGACAGGCCGGCGAAGGCCGCGCGGGACGCCTCGGCCTCGCCGCCGTGGCGCTGGATGGCGTCCTCGAGGGTGTCGGCGCTCCCGTCATGGAGCCAGGGGCCCGACAGGGAAACGCCCCAGAGGGGCTGGGTGCGGAATTCGGAGCCGGACGCCGACGACATGATGATGCCGTCCGCGAGGCCGGCGCCCATGTCGTGGATGAGGAGGTCCGTGTAGGCTGCCACGGGGCCGAGAGAGCTCGCGATGACGGGGACGTGGCACTTCGCGCAGCCGATGGCCTCGAAGATCCCCTCGCCCGATCGGGCCGAGGCGCTGAAACGGCTCTTCTCCGGCGGGCGGAGGTTCCGGTTGAAGGCGATGAGGTCCGCGATGTCCGCCACGCTGATCTCCGGATCGGGCACGCCGTCGTCGTCGACGATGGGATCCCCGGGGACGCCCACCTGCGGGGGCGCGGACCGGAGGCTCACGACGGCGCCGTTGCCCAGCACGGGGTTGGTCGTGAGGCCCATCTGGTTGAAGGCCGCGCCGCGGACGAAGCTCTCGATGTTGTTCGCCTGGCACTTGTATCCGAAGCGGCCGACGTTGCCGTTCTCGACGATGTTGGGACGCCCGCTGATGCCGTCGGCGTCGAGGTCGTCGGGGTCGGAGCGCGAGAGGATCTCGGTGTTGCTCACGCGTTCGAAGAGCCCCACGCCGTAGAGCGGGGGGCCGTTCCGCTGGGCGAAGTGGATCGGAGTGCCCGCCGGGGCGATAGGGAGGCGAGCCTCGGTGAGGCCCGCGTAGCTCGGGAGGACGATGCTCGGCGCCGGGAACAGCGGGAAGACCTGGCCCGTCGGAAGGAGGAACCCGCCGACGAAGAAGTTCCGATAGCGCTTGGATGAGCCGCCGCTCACGGGGTCGGCGTGGCACGTGACGCACGACGCCGTGTTGAAGAGGCGGCCGAGGCCCTCGCCGGGTCGGAACCGCCGGTCGAAGAGAAGGCGGCCGCGGTAGAACGCCGCGGTCTCCTCGGCGGTGAGGGACTCGAGGGGTTCGCCGAGCGTGGACGCGGACGTGAACTCGATGCGTCCGTTGCCGTCGGAGCAACCCGTGAGGATGCCCGGAACGATGAACACCATGAGTGCGAGGGAGCGGATTCCCATTCGGATCCTCCGTAGGAGGGTGCGGCGCGCGGGCGGCGGCTGGCGCCCGCCGGCCGACAGTGTGCCAGAACCCGGCACCGGATTCGATGATCTTCCGATCCGGCGGTTCATGCGAGAGTGACGGGATCGCGGTCGACGATGACCCGGGCGTGGCGTCCGACGTGATGCGCGGACGGCGTGGCCTCGATGACCTCCGTCAGGATCTCGCCGTCGGCCGCGACGAGAAGCGCATGGTGTCGATGCTCGTCCTTGATGAGGGCGAGAGGCGCCGGAGCGGGGCCGGACAGGCGGACGTCCCCGGCTGCAACGGTGGGGTGCGCGGCGAGATCCCCGGAGACACGGGTCGCGAGGGTGCGGACGGCCTCGGGATCGGGCCCCTGGAAGACCAGCCGGACCAGGTGGCCGAAGGGTGGATACCCCATCTCCCGGCGATGGCGGAGTTCCTCCGCGGCGAAGCCGGGAAAGTCGTGGCGCGCTGCCGATCGGAGAGCGTAGTGCCCGGGCAACGATGTCTGCACGAAGACTCGGCCGGGCCGGTCGCCGCGCCCGGCGCGCCCGGCGACCTGGGCGACGAGCTGGAACGTCCTCTCCGCCGCCCGGAAATCGGGAATGGCGAGGGAGAGATCCGCGGCGATGACGCCGATCAACGTGATGTCCGGAATGTCGAGGCCCTTGGCGATCATCTGGGTGCCGACGAGGACGCGGATCTTCCCCTCCCGGAGGTCGCGGAAGAGCCGGTCGTGGGCGAAGCGCCCGCGCATCGTGGCGGCGTCCATGCGGGCGACGGCGGTGCCGGGAAAGAGGCGATTCACTTCCGCCTCGAGACGCTCCGTGCCGACGCCGGCCCAGTGCACCTGCGGATTGGCGCATGACGGACAGGCTTCGGGCGGCCGTTCGACACGGCCGCAGACGTGGCAGAGGAGGATGTCATCGGAGCGGTGGTACGTCACGGACACTGAACAGCGGCTGCACGTCGCGATGTGGCCGCAGAGCCGGCAGAGGACCGATGTGGCCCAGCCCTTGCGGTTCAGGAAGAGGAGGACCTGTCCGCCCTCTCCAAGGGTCGTGCGCATGGCGAAGACGAGGGGGCGCGAGAGGATCGGCGGAGCGCCCCGGGCCGCCTCGGCCCGGAGGTCGATGAGGCGGACCTCCGGAAGCGCGCCGCCCGTGGCGCGCACGGGAAGGTCGAGGCGGAGGCTCCGTCCCGAGGCGGCATCCTGCCAGCTCTCGAGACTCGGAGTCGCCGAGCCGAGGACCAGTACCGCACCCGAGATCTCGGCCCGGCGGCGCGCGACGTCGCGCGCGTGGTAGCGCGGTGCGTTCTGCTGCTTGAAGGTGGTCTCGTGCTCCTCGTCGAGGATGATGAGGCCGGGCTCCCTCACGGGGGCGAACACGGCGGAGCGGGGGCCCACCGCGATGCGGCATTCGCCCGCGCGCAGGCGCTTCCACTGCCGCGCCCGGTCCGCGTCCGAGAGATGGGAGTGGAGGACCGCCACGCCGCCGACGCGGGACTGGAACCGTTCCACCGTCTGGGGCGTGAGGGAGATCTCGGGCACGAGGACGATGGCTCCGCGGCCGCCGGCGACGGTCTGTCGCAGGAGGCGGATGTACACCTCGGTCTTCCCGCTCGCCGTCACGCCGAAGAGAAGGAAGGAGGCGTGGCGCCGCGCCGCCAAGGGGGCTCCGATCGCGGCGACGGCGCGCTCCTGGTCGGGATTCAGGGCGGGATCCGGCACGGGCTCGAGGCGGAGGTACCGGAAGGGATCCTCGATCCGCGTCTCGGGCCCGACGGTCGCGAGGCCCGCCTTGACGAGGCGCAGAAGCGCGCCTCGACCCGCGCCCGGAACGGTCCGGAGGAGTGCTGCGACTTCGACGCCCTCTCCGTGGCCGACGAGCGCGGCATGCAGGCGCACGGCCGCGGCCGCGCGACGGTCCCCGGCGAGGGCCTCGAGGGCCGCCGGATCGGGCGCGGGGGCCGGCCGGACCACGAGTACGCGTCGCCCCTCGGCGTGGCGGCGGACGCCCCGGGGGAGGAAGCTCGCCAGCGCCTCCCCGAGGCCGGAGGCGTAGCGCCGCGCGATCCATCGGGCGAGCTCGATGTCCGGGGCGGAGAGCAGCGGCTCGTCGTCGACGACCGCGAGGATCTCCCGCGGGTTCCTCACGGCCAGGGGCGCCGGGATCGCCGTGCAGAAGCCCGTGACGCGGCGCGATCCGAGCGGAACGAGGACCCGCGCCCCGGGGGCGATTCG
>CAYQRN010000292.1:0-3987 GCA_964419995.1 uncultured Planctomycetia bacterium | reverse complement strand
GATGACCACACCCATCAATCCGTTTTCCATGCAGGCGACCGGCGCCTCCCGGCGTCGGACACGCCCGACCGCGCCGGCCGGAGGCGACCCGGAGGACGGCGCGGGACGGATCGACTTTGTACCATGCGGGTCTTCCGATCGCCAAGGAACACCTGGGTGCATCCATGACGCACAAGAGCCCCTTCGCCATCATAAGCCTTGTCTTGACAGCGGGATGCGCCGCGCCACGGGCCGGAGATCCGGCCTCGCGGCGTGGCGATGAGATCGTCGCCGCAGGGCGGTTCTTCCACACGGGAACGCCGGTCGTGCTGTGGCTCGACGAGGGTGGATTCGACGCCTACCGGGTCGAGCGGCGGTTCGGCGCCGCGGAGACTCTGCCTTCGCGACCGACGCCCGGCACCGCGACTCCCGCGCGCTACGGCCGCCGCTCCACCGACGCTCTCGGCGCGGAGACCGCCAGGGCCGTGGAGCGCGACGGCTGGAGCCTCGATGCGCTCCGTTCGGTGGTCACGCAGTTCGTGATCCACTACGACGTCTGCGGCACCTCCCGCCAGTGCTTCCGCACGCTCCAGGATGTCCGCGGCCTCTCCGTCCACTTCATGCTCGACGTGGACGGCACGATCTACCAGACCCTCGATCTCAAGGAGCGCGCCCGCCACGCCGGCGCCGCCAACGACCGCTCCGTGGGGATCGAGATCGCCCACATCGGCGCCTGGCCCGACATGGAGGTCATCTCGCGCTGGTACGCTCCGGACGGCGCCGGCGGAACCGTCCTCACGCTTCCCGAGAGGCTCCGCGAAGATCCCCGCCGACACGACGTCGTCCTCAGGCCCGTGCGGCCCGAGCCCGTCCGCGGCCGCATCCAGGACCAGGACCTTCTCCAGTACGACTTCACGCCGGAGCAGTACGACGCGCTGATCCACCTCGCCGCGGCCCTGGCCCGCGTCTTCCCGAACATGCCCCTCGAGGCGCCCCGGGGCGAGGACGGCCGCATCCTCGACCGCGCCCTCACGCCCGAGGCCCTCGCGACCTTCCGCGGCCTCCTCGGCCACTGGCATGTGACCCGCAACAAGATCGACCCCGGTCCCGCCTTCGACTGGGAACGCGTGCTCCGCGACGCGCGACGACTGGCGGGCCCGCTGCGAAACGCAGCTTCAGCAGCAGTCATAGCCGGAGGCCCGGACTCGCCAGGGACCCGCCACGAAAGTCCTTGAGGGCGAATCCGAAGCGACAGCGAGGCACCTCCGCGGGATTCGGCGGAGGCGGGGGGATGCCGAGGGCGGGAGTTGAACCCGCATGCCGGTTAACCCAGCGACAGGCCCTCAACCTGTTGTGTCTGCCAATTCCACCACCTCGGCGGTGGTCCGGCGGCATCGGCCGGAGGAAGCGGATTATAAACGTCCGGGGCGGCGATTCCAGAGAAGCGCCGCGGAGGACGCCGGGCGACGTTCCGAGCCCCGCCGCGGGTCAGCGGTGCGTCGCGAGGCGGACCCGGAAGTCTGTACGCTGGTCCGGGAGATCCACCTTCAGGGCGAGCGTCCGGAACAGGCCCCGAAAGTGGTCGAGGTACCGCTTCATCTCGGCCCGGAGCCTGGTCCTCTCCACGGTGCCGAGCTCGCGCTCGTACCGCTCGAGCCACCTCTCCCCCTCCTCGGGTCCGTACTTCGCCGAGAACTCCCGGCGCTTCGTCACGTAGTCGATCTGTTTCATGGTCGTCCGCTTGACGACCCAGACCTCCATGACCTGATCGAAGTAACGGTACATGGCGGGCACGTCCACCGCCCCCGTGACGAGCCGATCTCCGACGCTCCCGAGAAGCGCCCCGGCGAGATCCGGCCGTTCCGCCGCGGAGGGACGCCTCCCCGCCCGGACCTCCTCCATGGCGTCGAAGAGGGGAGACCAGTTCGTGAGGATGCAGATGTCCTCGACGAGGGCGATCCCGGGTTTCGTGTACTCGGGATCATCGACGACGCCCTGGGCGAGTCCGAGCCGGTAGCGGAGGAGGCCTCCGGACTCCGAGGATTCGACGCCGGTGAGGCCGCGTACCGTGCCCGCATCGATCCCTCCGGCGATGTCGCGGAGTAGCTCCACGAGGCGGGACCGGTCCCGGAGACCGGCGATGAGCGCGAACCCCGGCGTATCCCGAAGCACGGGCCCGTCCCGCTCCTCGGGGAAGAACACCACCGCCACGCGGTCATCGAAGATGGCGCGGGCGGCCTCCACGAGACCCCGGACGGAACCGAGCTTCGCCACGGGCTTCAGCCCCTCGTTGAGTTCCCGGTACTCCGACTCGGAGACGATCTCCCGCGAGCGGAGAAGGAAATCGAGAACGTCGGCCAGAGGGACGACGGCGGCAGCCGCCGCGAACAGACCCTCGGGGATGTTCTCGAGCACGGTGGTGAGCCGCGGGCCGATCTCTGCCGCGTCGCACCGGCGGAAGTGTTCGATGAGGCTCGAGCCACCCGCCGCCGTCGGAAGCGATCCCGCGAGGTCCAGAGTCTCCTCGAGGCCGACCCTGAGCCACACGTCGTCGTCTGCGAGGGCCGGAAGCATGCGCGTGACGAGGCCGAAGATCTCGGGACCCCAGTTCTTCCGGAGAAGTTCCACGAGGCCCAGCGTCCCGTCGAGGAAGCCGGGACGGGCAAGGACGCGGAGCTCGGACGCGGACGCCGCGTCGAGGGGAAAGGCCCGCACGTAGCGGCTGTCCGGCGGCAGCGCCTCATCCACCTCGACGCGCTTGCGCATGGCCGCCATGACACGCTCCTCGGTGCCGAGGAGCACGTGATCTCGCACGCGGGCCACATACAGGATCCGGGTGCCTCCCCGACCTTCGACGCTGAGCCGGACTCCGCCGTCGAGTTGAGCAAGATCGTGGGCCACGGTGACGCCCCTCGGAAGGCGCGGCGCGACCAGAAGACCGGAAAGGAGGGAGTTCGAGAGGACGTTGACGGCGGCGAGGGCCTTCCAGCTTCCCGGCCGCGCGACGAGGACGAAGCGCCAGTCGCGGCCCGGACCCTCCGGCGCGTAACCCGCGACGAGCACGCGGCGTCCCGCAAGCCTCTCGAGGGAATCGAGGCCGAGGGGGAGAGCGCCGACGCCCGATTCGAGCTCGGTGAGAGCCCTGGACAGGGAGGGGAGGATCGCCGTGTCGCGGACGATGGGGCTTCCGAGGAAGGCCTGGAACCCGGGATGCCGGTCGAGATCCCGGTAGAAGCCCTGCGTCCTGAGCGCGCCCACGAAGCCCGGGAAGTCGGGCACATCGAGGACCCAGTCCGCACCGGGGTCGATGAGGACCGTCGCATCCGCCAGCCCCCCCGCGACGGGATTGTGGATGAACACCGCGAAAGCCACGGCAAGGGCAAGAAGCGGCGACAGGAGGATCGCCCACCGCCGGAGCCGGCGCCCGCGCCGATCGGATCCGCCCCGGCCTGCTTCGCGGTCTCTTGCCCTTGGCTCGGTCATCGTCGTGGACATGCGGAGGCCCCTCCGCGGGCCTCAGGGTAACGGATTCGACCGCCGGTCCCGACCGGGCGCGCGCGTTGCCCCGGCGCTGCGCCGGTGATACGTTCCGCAACTCCTTTCGACGACCCCCGAAGGGACGATCTTCCCGCGGAAACGCCATGGGCTCCCCCGACACGCGGAACGCCGATCGCGCCGCCGGGGCCGGTACGGCCCTGCGGCTCGCCGTCCGCATGGGCCGGGTCACCGGATCCCTCACCCTCGAGATGGACATGCGGGGACGGGAGCTCCGCGAGGCCGGGAAGGACGTCGTCGTCCTCGCGGCCGGCGAGCCGGACTTCGACGCGCCGGACCACGTGAAGGCCGCCGCGGAGGAGGCGATCCGCGCCGGGCGCGGCAAGTACACGGCGGTGGCCGGAACGCTCGAGTTGCGCGAAGCCATCGCGCGGAAGCTCGAAACCGAGAACGGCCTCCTCTACGCGCCGCACTCCATCACGGTGACGAGCGGCGCCAAGCAGGCCATCTACA
>CAYQRN010000291.1:0-4109 GCA_964419995.1 uncultured Planctomycetia bacterium | reverse complement strand
GACGCCGGTGAGAGCGATGGAAATCTCCGGCTGGAGTCCGACATCGGTACGGACCCGGAGGAGGCCAGGCAGGACGTTGCCGGAGTCCGCGGGCAGGGCCCCCGGCGGACTCGCACGGAGCCGGACGCGGTGGACCACGGCAGCGGTGCCTGCTTCCGGGTTCGCCGTGAGGATCACCGTGAAGCCACGAGGCGGCTCGATCGTGGCGTCGAGGATCCGGAACGGGGTTCCGGACCGGGAGGCAATCGTGACCGTCTCGGCGGCGTCGGCGCCGGCCTCGGGGCGGAACCAGATCCGGTCAGGGACGATCCGCAGGGGGCCCAGGACCTCCGCGACGACCGGCACGGAAATGAGGCGGCGCTCCGGATCCGTCGTCTCGATGTGGATCTGGCCGTGGCATGCGCCGACGGCGGGACTTCCTCCGAAAACGACGTCGAGATGCACTTCCCGCACGGTATCCCCGTCCCTCTCGGATGTGTTCTCCGCGGCGCGGGAGACTCCGAATCGCGCATCCGAGGTGCGGAATCCTGTGACGCGGAACCCGGGGAGGCGGGACAGGACCGTGAGGCGGCGGGCGGAACTGAATCGCGACCGCTCGATCTCGCCGAGCCACAGGGTCGCGGGTTCCGTCCATGTCCGCGCGAGGGTCTCCACATGGAGGCGAAGCTCGACGGGCGGGGCGGCGGGGTCGTGGAGCCGGATCGTCACGAGGTTGAACTCGCGTCCCTGCCGGTGGCGCGGATCGAAGACCGCTTCGATGAAGCCCTCGTCGCCCGGGCCATAGACGTCGCGGTCCGCCCGGGCCGATGTGCAGGAGCAGCTCGTCTCGACGGCGATGATGCCTACGGCGTGCGCGGCGGCGTTCCGAAAGACGAAGCGGTGGGTCACGGGCCCTGTGTCGGGGATCTTCCCGAAGTCGTGGGTCACGGTTTCGAAGCGGAGGATGGGCTCCGCGCCGCCCGGATCCTGGGCCGCGGCGCCAGCGCCGAGGCCAAGAAGCAGGAGCAGGAGGGGCAGGGGGCTGTGTAGGGCGCGCATGACGCGGATGGCGGGGCTACTCCTTGAGGCGGCTTTCGATGCGCTCGCGGTTCTCCGCGAAGACCTTCGTTTCGGACAGCGTGTTCCGGACCTGGCCGTAGCGGGTCCTTGCCTCGGCCTTGCGGCCCTGATCCCACAGGCGGTCGGCCGCCGAAAGGAGATCCCTGGCGCGCTTCTCGGCCACGGCGCCGCGGATGCCCTGAAGCGGCGAGCGCCGGCTCTCCGGTTCGGCGGCACGGCGCGGCGGCTCCTTTGGTGCGGGGGCGCTCTGCGCCGGCGGGCGACGCGGAGGGTCCTTCGGCGCCGGGGGGATCGGGACGGGCAGCTTGTCCCTCTTCGCCGGCTCGGGAGGGCGCGCGCCCTCGGCGGGGGGCTTTGCCTCGCCACCCTCCTTCTTTCCGCCGAGCAGGCCCGGCAGGAGACCGCCCACCTTCTTCTGGAGCGTGTTCTCGACGCCCTTCCGGAGAAGGCCGGTGAGGATCTCCTCGGGACGGAACACGGGATTGTCCGCCGAGCCCGTGATGGGGATTTCGAGGACGGTCCCTTCGAGGGGGCGAAGGGGGGCCAGGCGTCCGGCGAGATCGGCGGTGACGGGAACCTGCCAGACGAGGTCCAGCGTCCTGTCGAGGCCGATGGAGCCCGTCCATCGGGTCTCCTGGCCGCCGATCTTCATGGGGATCGCGCGGTCGTAGAACAGGCGGCCTGACCTGATCGTGAACTCGACGGGATCGATCTGCACGCGCTCTCCGCTCCGGGTATCGAGGAACTTGAAGAGCTGTCCAAGCAGGTTGGCGCCGGTCGTGACGAGCTCCGTGACGGCGATGCGGCCGCGACCATCGAGGGGCTTCCAGGATGTCGGCGCCGGGTCGCCGGCAAACGTGTTCTCGTCGATGGGGGCGCTCCAGGTGAGGGACAGATCGGCATCGATGAGGCCCTGCATGACTCCTCCCGATCCGGCCTCGCCGAGCGCGAAGATCGGGTTCAGGAGGGCGAGAAGAGGCGCCATGCCCCGGGTGACGGCCGCCTTCTGAAGCCCTGCCGTGAGAGTGGAGCGGGCTCCGGGTTCCTCGCGGAGATCGAGATCCCCCTGGATCCGGAACGTACCGCCGTTGAGCTTGAGGGTGGAATCGGTCCGCGCACGCTGGTCACGGCAGGTGAGGTTCAGCGTGCCTGCCGCGTCGATGCCATCGAAGACGATCCGGCCGAGGCCCGCCGACCCGTCCGCCGTGACGCCCCGGAGGATCGAGAGGACGGTCACGTCTCTGGCGCGGCCCTCCAGCGTGAACCGGGTCTTCTCCTCCGTGCTGCCGGAGAGACGGCCGGGGAGGAACGGCGCGAGGAGGGCGCCGAGGCGATCGGGAATGTACGTGAACTCCCCCCGTACGCCCTCGAAGACGGGCTCCGTCCGGAGATTCCGGACGGTGCCGGACGCGTTGCCGCGGAGGATCGTCGAATCCACGGCGAACTTCTCGATGACGGAGCTTCCCGTGGCCTCGGCGAGCGTGCCGCGGAAGGCCAGCGTCAGGAGGCGGTCGTCGAAGGGAACGCGCTCCCCGGGCTGGCGCCCCGGCAGGGATCCGCGGAGATTCTCGATGCGCAGATCGGCGGCCATGGCCAGGGGCTCCGCGCCCCGGAGCGACAGATCGGCGCGGGTCTGGCCGGCGAGCTGCCAGTCCGCAAGACCGAGGATCGCTCCGAGATCCGCCACGACCCGCTCGAGCGCCGTCTCGACGTTGCCCGTGAGGTCCGTGGTGCTGCGGCCCGGGCGGCCCATGCGGCCGGAAGCGGTGACGGTGCCGGTTCCGCTCGTGATCCGGCAGCGGCGGATCGTGAGGCGGCTCTCGCCGTCGGCGCCTGGCAGAAGCACGTCGAAGTCGGCCACCAGGCGTTCCTGCGAGAGGACCCGCGGGGGGACGGGGGGGGACGCGGCCGCGACGGGGAACCGGATCGTCAGCGACGGAGCGTTTATCCGCCCGGTGATTCCCGTTCCCGCGGCATCCATGGATATCGTGAGGTCGCCCGACGCCGCGGTGCCGGCAAGGCCGTACCCGAGAAGCAGGGCGGAGAGACGTTCGTCGAGGACCTCAGGATCGATCCGGAAGCGTGTTTCGAGACGGGCTCCGAGGGCGTTGCCGGCTCCAAGAAAACCGGTGGCGCTTCCGGAACCCGAAAGCTCCGCACCCGGTGCGGAGAGGGCAAGGGAACGCGCCGTGGCCCGGCCGGAACCGGACGTCTCGACGAGGAGATCGGACGCGAGGCTCACATCCGCGCGGCGGATCGCCACGGGGCGATCTCCGAAACGGCAGCCATCGAGCTCGAGGGCCGTGAAACGGATTTCCGGCCGGAGCTCGATGCTCTCGCCGGCAGTCTCGGCGGAGGCGCGGATCCGGAAGGTGCCGGCGGCCCGCGCGGGCCGTAACTCGGGAACGAAGGCGCCTGCGACGGCGACGAGGGACTCGGCGGCGCCCGAGAGATCGATCTGTCCGTTCAGGGTCATGCCCGGCTCACCGAAGTTCCGGGCGGTGAGAGCGCCTGTTCCCGTGGCGAGGCTCGAGCCGAGGGCCAGCGTCTCGATGATGAGATCGCGGGCGTCCCGGCGGCCCGAGATCCGGAACGAGAGGTCGCGGACCGTCACGGGATTCACGGACCCCTCGGGCGCCATCCGCACGGAGGCCGCCGTCAGCTCCACGACCGGCAGATCCACACGATCTCCCGCGAGGGTGGCGTCCGCCTTGAGGCGCAGGTTCGAAAGGGCCGCGCCCTCGGGCCCGAACGCGGTGCCGTGGAGAAGGAGCGAAGAGGCCGCGGCCTCGGCCCGGACCGCCGTCCTTCCGGGGCCGAAGGTCACCGTGCCGTCGGCGGAGAAGTCGGGTCCGGTCACACGGAAGGACCTGAAGAGCCCGGCGAGGCGGGCGGCCACCTTGTCGGGGCTCGAACGGGCCGCGAGAGTCAGCGTTCCGCGGAGAGCGGCGGGGTCGAAGATGTCGAAGATCTCGCCGGTCGCCGTGAGCTCGAGGACGTCGGACCGCACTTCGAGGCGCTCGATCTCGGTCTTTCCCCCCCTGGCGAGC
>CAYQRN010000290.1:0-4113 GCA_964419995.1 uncultured Planctomycetia bacterium | reverse complement strand
CGCGCCGCCGCCGACAGCCCCATCCTGCCCCTTGACCACGACGCCGGCGGAGCGGCGATGCTCGCCTGGCTCACGGAGATCGAGACGATCAGGCCGGGTCTCGACACGGCCCCGCTCCGGCGCCGGATCGAGGCGATCCGCGAGGTCCAGACGAAGGTCGACTCGGCCCTCGCGGCGTCCCCGCCGGATGCGGCCGGGGCACATGGGACCGCCCTCCGGCGCCTCTCGACGAGGCTCGAGCGCTCGCTGCTCACGGAGCGAGGCCTCCCGGGCCGACCGTTCATGCGCCATCTGCTCTTCGCGCCGGACACGGCGACGGGCTACGGCGTCTCGACCTTCCCGCGACTCCGCGAGGCCGCCGCGGCGGGCCAGGCAGCGGACATCGCCGCCGCGATCGAAGAGACCGGAGCGACGCTCGCCGCCCTCGAGAGCGCCCTTCGGGCACTGCTCGCCGCGGCGACGACGGAGGCCCCGCCCGCAGGACCCCGGTAGCCGCCGGACTGCAGCCGGCGGCGCACGAGTGCCGATCATGGAGATCGGCATGCCTCCGCTCCTCACCCTCCTCCTCCTGGCCCTCGCTCCCGCCGACGACCCCCTCGCGCCGAGGGACATCGCCGCGCTCCTGCGGAGCGGCATTCCCGGCGATGCGATCCTCGCAACCGTCCGGACCTGCGGGCTCAGGGATCCCGTCGACTCCGACACCCTCGTCGCCCTCAGGGCCCTCGGCGCCGGCGACGATCTCGTCGCCGAGCTGCGCCGCCTCGCGCCGCCGCCCGAGGATCCGCTCCGGGACTGCACGCTCCACGTGGACGAGGGCCGGAACCTCTCGATCCGGCTCCCGGCCGGGTTCACGGTGACGGAGCAGGGCCAGGAGATCGCGATCGCGGCACCCTCGGGCGCCGGACGCCCGGCCGTCACGCTCTCGATCCGGCGGTTCGAGAGACCCTCCGGCACGCCGTCCGGCGCGTTGCTCCTCCTCGACGATCTCCTCGCGCGGCGCGCCGCAGAGATCACTAAGGACCGCCGCATCCGCGCCGTGGGGACCTGGCCGCTGCCGGCCGTGGGCGTCACGGGCCTCAACGCCGCGTTCCGGGCCGGGGGGGACGGCGGGTTCGTCCACAATGTCGTGTGGTTCCCGGACGGCGATTCCATCCTCGCCGTCACGTCGACGATACGCGGCGCGCTCACGGGTCCCCGCTACGCTCTGGCCTGCGCGACCCTCTCGTCGATCCTCTCCTCGGTCGCGACAGCAACGCTGTCCCACGCGGACTGGGTGCGCGAGGCGCGCCGATCCGCGCGGGAGAGGCTCTTCGTCCTCCTCGCCGACACGGGCACCGTGGAACCGGTCGTCCTCGACCGGCGAGGCACGATCCTCCACGCCTTCCCGAGCGGCCGTTTCGAGGCAGCCGCCGCCGGCGAGGGACACGTGGCCCTGGCCGGAGAGCGGGAGGTGAGGGTCTTCTCCCTCGACGGTGTCGCCCGCGGGCGGAAGAACATCGGCGCGGAGGGGGCCCGCGCCCGCGACATCGCATTCGACCGGTTCGGGGACCGCATCCACGTCCTCCTCGACCGCGACGATGCGCGGGAGGTCGTGACGCTCGCCCGCACGGCCGGAGGTCTCGCCGGAGGTCCGACGGGAACCGCCCACGGCGCGTCCCGCCTCCTCATCGGCGCCGACGGCCGCCCGAGGCTCCGCCCGGAGGCGGAGCCTCCGGAGGGATCCGAATGGCTCGACGAGGCGTGCGATGCCTCGGCGATCCTCGTGCTGGCCGGCGGCCGGCTCGTCCTCATGGACGCCGCGACCGGAGGTCTCCGCACCCTTCTCGATCCCGGCACCCGCGGTCTCGCCGAAGCCCGGTTCAGCCCGTCGGGCCGGGAGATCCTGGCGCGCCTCCGGGACGGGGAGGTGCTCGTCGTCGGCCGCTCCGGAGGGCTTCCTGTCCGGATCCCGCTGGCGAAGGCCGCCACGTCCGTGCGGAGCTTCCTCGTCGCAGCTCCCTGAGACGATCGCTCCTTCGGGGCGCGGCCTCAGCGTCCGTCGGCCGCCGCCCAGGCCCGAAGGAGAGCGCGATCCGGATCCGAAAGCTTCGCGTCGCCGTGAAGTCGCGTGTAGATCGAGAGCGGCATTTCCCCCTCTTCGACCTCCTCCCAGGCCTCGTGGATCTTCTTCTTCCGCTTCTCCGGAGGGAGATTCCCGAAGGTGGAGAAGTTCAGTTCGTCGCGTCCCTTCGTCACATCGCGGGACACGAGCCAGGAGACGGGCGCGACGCGGGAGTACCAGGGCCACTCGGTCTCGTTCGAGTGGCAGTCGTAGCACGCGCGCCGGAGCACGGCCTTCACCTCGGGCGAGGCCGCGATGTCCGCCTCCACGGGGGGGTTCTCCCGCTTCACGGGGACGAACTGCACGGCCACGAGCGCCACGACGAGGAGGAGAATGAGCTTCTTCACGAACTTCATCATCGCAATGACTCCGGTAACTCCTGCCCCGCCCCCGCGGTCCCGCGGCGACATTGCCGGCCCGGGCGGACTCGAGACTATGCGAAGCGCTTCTCGTAGACGACCTTGTCGTCGCCCGGGCGGTAGAAATCGCGGATCCGCGCGGCGACATCGTAGCCGCTGCGCTCGTAGAACGCACGGGTGGCGACGTAATCGGCGCGGCTCGAGGTCTCGACGAGCACGAGACGCGCGCCGCGTCCGGCCATGTCCGACTCGGCGGCGGCGAGGAGGCGCCGCCCGATCCCGCGGTTCTGGAGGTCGGGGCGCACGGCGATCCAGTAGAGGTCGAAGGACCCGGTCGTGAGAGGGATCGTGCCGTAGCACGCGTAGCCGAGGACGCCGCCCTCGTCGTCCTCGGCCACGAGGAACAGGTAGGGATCGGGCGTTCCGGGGTCCTGGGCGAGGCCCGTGTCGATGAGTTCCATCGCCGTCTCGACCTCCCCGTCGGAGAAGATGGGCCGGTTGGCCCGGAGGAGGGCGAGGAGCAGGTCGCGGTCCTCAGACCGAAGCGGGCGGATGAGCGGCCCGGCGGAGGGCGATGCTGGCGAGGTCACGGATGAAATCCTCATGGGCGATGCCGGCGGCCCGGAGAGCCCGGGCCACCCCCGCCCTCGGTCCGATGTCGGGGTTGGGATTCACTTCGAGGATGAACGGACGCCCGGAGACGTCGAGGCGGAGATCCACGCGCGCCACGTCGCGGGCTCCGACGGCGCGACACGCGGCCAGCGCCAGATCCGCGATGGCACGGGCCTCGCCGGGTTCGAGGGGCGCCGGACATTCCACGGGCGTGCCGCGCCAGGCCGCCGTGTCCTCCGACCACTTGGCGTCGAAGCTCACGACCCGGGGCATTCCCGGCGGAAGATCGAAGCGGATCTCGGACAGGGGAAGGACGCGGAGCGGATCGAGGACCACCGCGGCGTTGATCTCCCGGCCGTCGATGAATTCCTCGGCGAGCACGGGGCCCGGGAAGCGCTCGCGAAGCCGGAGCGCGAGTGCGTGAGCGCGGCCGGCGGTGGATGCCACCGAGTCCGCGTCGATGCCGTGGCTCGCGTCCATCGTGGCGGGCTTCACGATGACGGGGAAGCGGAGACCACCGAGATCCGTCGCGGAGTCCGGCTCGAGGACGCGCCAGCCCGGCGTCGGAAGTCCGACGCCGCGGAGCAGGGCCTTGGTGCGCGGCTTGTGAAGGCACAGGGCGAGGCATGCCTCCGTGTTCCCTGTGAACGGAAGACCGAGGAGGTCGAGAAGCGCGGGGATCGCCGGCTCGAGGACAGCCTCGCCCCGCACGGCCTCGACGAGATTGAAGACGACGTCCGGCGCCAGAGCCTCGAGGTGCCGGATGAGGGTGCCGGGATGCCCGTCGCCCGTGCCGGCAACGACCACGTCGAAAGACCGGCTGAGGGCCGCCACGGCGGCGTCCTTCGCCTCGATGTTCCCGGCCACGGCCGCCGCGTCCCGCGGCGACCCGCCTGCGACATTCTCATCGTCGTTCCAGAGAACGACGCAGCGGGTCATGGAGCGTGGGCCCCCTCGAGCCTCCGCGCGGCCCCGGGGAGGTTCTGCCTCGCACCGGCCTCGTAGAGGATCATGCCGATGAGGCGGTCGTAGCTGATGCCC
>CAYQRN010000289.1:0-4116 GCA_964419995.1 uncultured Planctomycetia bacterium | reverse complement strand
ACTAAAACACGTGCAGAAGAAAAGGCCCGGCAGGAAACCGAGGCGGCGCGCCTCCCGCCCCCGGGCGATGACCTCGCCGAGGGCCTCCCGCCGCGCCTCGTCATCGGGGGCGAGGGCGTGGAGGACGAGGAGGGTGCGGAGCAGGGAATCGACGGCCCGCGTGTCCCGGCGCCCGCCTTCGAGGAGCGAGCGGAAGCCCTCCGCCGCCTCCCGTCCATGCCTCCGGCGCAGATCGAGCCCGAGCCCCTCGTCCATGGCGGCGGCCTCGTTCCCCCGCGCGAGCCAGAAGCGAACCGACGGATTCCGCGGCTCCTCGCCGACGAGATCGTGGAACCGCGCGATGGCGGCGCCCGTGGCGCCCCGGTCGAGCTCGGCCTTGCCCCGATCGAGGATGGCCGCCACGTGCAGCCGGTCCGCGGGGTGAGGCAACTGCGCGTTCTCCGCGTCCGACGGTTCCACGGGATCGCCCGGCACGGCCGCCGCGTGGTACGGCGCGCCCGCGGCATCCCCGGGAGCCACGGCCTCGGCGCCGCCCGCCGTGAGCAGCGCCGACGCGAACGCGGCGAGACCGGCTTCGAGCTCCCGGGCGCGGGGGGGCCGGGCGGCGGCGAGGTCCGTCGTCTCCCCGGGGTCGGCTCCGGTGTCGTAGAGCTCCGCCCGTCCGCCCCCCTCGATGAACTTCTCCCGGCCCGACCGGAAGGCCCGGAGCCTCGCCCAGCCGAAGTTCCGGAAACCGTAGAGCGTCTCGGCGAAGTCCGGAAGCGGTTCCGAGTCCCTGAGCAGCGACACGCCGTCGCAGGGACCCGCCGCGATCCCCATGGCGTCGAGGATCGTGGGCGCGAGGTCCGCGTGGCGGACCGGGCGCCGGCGGAACCGGGACGGCGGAAGCGATGCCGGCGGGGCGATGACGAGAGGCACGCGCAACGTCGTGTCGTAGAGCAGGTGGCCGTGGGTCGCCTCGCCGTGGTCGCCGAGCCCCTCGCCGTGGTCCGCGGTGACGATGACGAGGGTGTCATCCCGGAGCCCCCGGGCCTCGAGGACGTCGAGAAGAGTGCCGAGCCCCCTGTCAGCGGCCCGCACCTCTCCATCGTAGCGCCCGGACACGGTGGGAGGATCCGGCCCGCCGGCCGGGGGGTCGTAGGGCGCGTGGGGATCGAAGAAGTGGACGAAGAGGAAGAACGGGCCCTCGGCCCGCCGGAGGAACTCCACGGCCCGGGCGGCCGTCTCCGCCGCCCGGCGCTCCGTGAAGGTCAGCGAACCGGCGGGTCCCGCAGGGGGCTCGTCCCAGACATGGAACCCCGCGTCAAGCCCGTGGCGCGCGGACAGCGGCGCCGCGCTCACGAAGGCAGCGCAGGCAAACCCCTCCCCCGCCAGCGTTTCGGCCAGCGTCGGAAACCCACGGGTGCTGCGGGGCCCCAGGCGGAAGCCCTCGTTGTCGCGGAGTCCGTGGCGTCGCGGCCAGAGTCCCGTGAGCATCGTCGCGTGGGAAGGCAGCGTGAGCGGCGCGGGAGCAAAGGCCTCCTCCGCGACGACGCCTCGCGCCGCCAGGGCATCGAGGCGGGGCGTCGGCGAGCCCCGCCCCTCCGCGTGGTAGCCGTAGACCCCGACCCGGTCCCGGCGCAGCGTGTCGATGGACACGAGGATGACGTTGAGAGGCCGCCCGCGCGGGAGGAGGACGAGGGCGGCTGCCGCCGCCGCGAGTCCGGCGGCGGCCAGGACGAGCGTCGTGCGGCGCTTCATCCCCGTCCGTCCCCCGCGGCGGAGGCTTCGAAGACCCGCCACCAGTCCGGATCCGAGAAGACGCGGAGCCCCGGGCGTACGCCGCGGAGCGAGACGCGTGTGAGCCCCGCCGACGTCAGGGCGTCGAGGACGCGGACGACCTGGTCGTGCGGGACCGCCCCCGAGGCGTCGATGACCGCGCGGACGTCCGGCGCCACCGCTCGGAAGGCCCGCGCAGCCTCCGCGATCCTCTCCGGAGTCGTCTCGGAGCCGGGCCCCGTTCCGCCGAGGAGAATCCGCGTCCGCCGCTCCCGCGCGGGCCGGCCCTCCCGGCTCTCCTCCTGCCGGAGGTAGACGACCATCTCCTTTGCATCCTCGAGGAGCCGCTCCGCCGCAGCCGCGCCTCCCTCCGGAGGGAGGGCGGTCTCGATGCGGCTCTCGTCGGCCCTCATCCGGAGAGTGACGAGGAAGTAGATGAGGAGGAGGAAGGTCACGTCGATGAGGGGCGTGGCGTCGACCTGGAACTCGAGACGCGCCGCCTGCCGCGAGATCCCCGGGATCAACGCCCGTCTCCGTCCCCGCGGGGGAACTCCGCCGCGATCTCCACGTCCCTGAGCGCCACCTCGGGGGCCGAGAGGATCTGGAGGATGGCCTGCACGAAGGCGAACGCCTGGCGCCGGTCGCAGCGGATCACGACGGTGCGCCGTCCCTCCCGCGGGACCACCGGCAGGCCCGTCGCGGGATCCAGTTTCGGCGCGTGCTGCTGGCCGTTCCGTCGCAGGAACTCCGCCAGCGCCGGGAGGTCCATCGACTGCCCGCGCACGCGGATCTCCGGAGCGTCGGCGCCGCTCACGTTGACGACGATCCGCTCGGGATCCGGGCCCGCGTCCTCGATGCCGGAACGCGCGCGCGGCAGCCGGACGTCCTCGAGGGTGCGGGCGGAGAAATCGGTCGCCACGAGGAAGAAGAGCAGGAGCTGGAATACCATGTCGATCATGGGCGCCATCTCGAGCCGCGCCGCGAGATCCGGGAGCCGGCGCCCCGGCCTCACGCGGCGCCGTCCTCCCGCGCGGGCCTGAAGCGGTCGAGGACGTCCTCGATGCGGGCCCCGATCTCGCCCGAGATGCGCACGACGCGGTTGCGGAAGACGAAGAACGCCGACGAGGTCGGGATCGCGACGATGAGCCCGAAGACCGTGGTGATGAGGGCCACGGAGATGTCGCCGGCGAAGTCGGCCGGCTCGGGGCTCTCGCGCTCCGCGATGACGTTGAAGGCCCCGACCATGCCGACGACGGTGCCAAGGAGCCCGAGCATGGGGCAGAGGGCCGAGATGAGCGAGAGGTAGCTCACCTTCGTGTGGAGGCGGATGGCCTCGTCCTCCGCGGCGTCCTTCGCCGCCTGCTCCATGGACGCGTAGCCGTGGTCGCGCTTGGCAAGGGCCCGGGCCACGACGTTCGTGAAGAAGCCGGGCTTCGACGCGCACATGTCGAGAACCTCGCCGTGGCGGCCGCCGTCGAGGAGGTCGAGGATCCGTTCCACGACGCCGGGCGGCGCCAGACGGCCCGTGCGGAGCGTGGCGGCATGCTCGATGGCGAGGGTCACCGCCACGACCGACAGGGCGATGATGACCCATCCGATCTCGCCGCCGTTCCGGATGACGTCCCCGAGGGTCCGGTTCGGTGCCGCTCGGCGGGTGTCCGCGGCCGTGACGCTCCGGCCGGCAGCCATCGTGGCGAGGCAGACGGCGAGCAGTGCGACACTGAGGAGATTCCGTCTCATGGGCAAGGCTACGATTCGCCGCCCCCGAGCCAAGGCGCCGCGCGGCCCTCCGCGGGGGCTCTGGAGGGCGTCGCTACCGCGCTTCCACCTCGCGGCGGAGCCACGCGAAGAGCCGGCTCCATTCCGCCCCCCCGGGCTCCGGATGGAGGACCCCGAGGAGCCGGAGGGCCGTGGCGATGGAGTCCCGCGCCGCGGGATCGCCGTCGCTCCTCGCCATCTGCCATGCCATGAGGTGGACGTGGAAACGAGCTTCCCACCACGCTTCCGATCCCGCCCGATCCCGGGCCTCCAGCGCACCCGCGATGCGCTGCCACAGGGCCGCAGCATCCCGGAACCGACCCTGTCCCGGCGACACGGTGACGCGACCCGCAGCGCCCGTTCCGGCCGCGAGCCCGCCGAGGACCTGCGCGCGGAGCCGCGCGAGAGCCTCCGGCTCCGCGGGGCCGGAGGCCCCGGCAGCTCGTGCCCACCCCTCCTCGAGGCTCCTCCCCGCCGCGGCGAGATGATCCGACGCGGCCCCGGCGTCCCCCGCCGCCAGTGCCGCCCGCGCCGCCTCGATCCTGCGGCGGACACCGAGGACCCTGAGGCCGAGAGTTCCGGAGCCCGCGCCGGCGGCAC
>CAYQRN010000288.1:0-4138 GCA_964419995.1 uncultured Planctomycetia bacterium | reverse complement strand
TCTGCAGAAGGCTGATGCCGTCCATGGCGTTCCGCGAGGCCTGGTTGAGGCTGCGCACCTGGGAGCGAAGCCGCTCCGAGATGGCGAGTCCCGCTGCGTCGTCCGCGGCCGTCGCGATCCTGAGTCCGGTCGAAAGCCGCGAGAAGGCCCGACCGAGCGCCTCGGTGTGACGACTCAGGTTCCGCTGCGCGTTCAGTGACGCGACGTTGGTTTGAACCCGAAGTCCCATGAAACCCCTCCTCGACCGTCCAGAACGTCGTCGCGAGACCGGGTGGACGGGCTGCCCGATCTCCGGTGGATCCGGCTCTGCCGGACGACCTTTTCCCTGAGCGGGGCGCTCACGTCCGCATTGTTTGGCGGGTGGCCGGAACTCTTGAGAATCCGGAACCCCGGGGGCAGGAAATCCGGCCTCGCTGGCGCGTCCTGTGTCGGTTTTTGCTCCACTTCGGGGCTGCCGGAGCCGATAGGACGGGGGAGAACGGACGAGGTGATGTCCCCCCCTGAGGGAAGGGGCCGGGACGGTGACCAGGAAAAGGGCCGACGATGACGCAGGGCGTCCTGATCGTGGCGGAAGAGGGCGGCGCGGCGGTTGCGATCCGGGAATCGCTCGAGGGTTCGGGGTTCCGGGCGGACGTGGTGTTCCATCACGACGCGGCGAGGCTCAGGCTCACGCAGGAGCCGTTCGTTGCCCTCATCGTGGTGCACGCCAAGGGCGGAGAACCGCCCTTCGGGCTCATCCGCGAGGCTCGCGGGCGGGCTGCGGGCATGCCGATCTACGCCGTCATCGAGCGTCCGAGGACCCGGGATGTCGTCCGGACGATGCGGGCCGGCGCCAACGACGTCTTCGACGACGCCACGGGCGCCGGAGACATCGCCCGGAGCGTCGTCCAGAATCTCCGGGCTCCGGCGCCCCCCCGGGGGGCGGGCACGACCGCCGCTGTCGAGCGGCCGGTCATCGTCGGGTCGAGCCCGGCGCTCCATGCCGTTCTCCGGACCGTCGACCGCGTGGCACGGACCCGGAACACGACGGTCCTCATCCAGGGCGAGAGCGGGACCGGCAAGGAGCTCGTGGCCCGGACGATCCACCATGACGGTGACAGGCGCGACAGGCCGTTCATGGCGATCAATTGCGCCGCCCTCAACGAGAACATCCTCGAGGCCGAGATCTTCGGCTACGAGAAGGGGGCCTTCACGGGGGCGTCTCCCGGCGGCAAGAAGGGGCTCTTCGAGGCCGCCGACGGCGGGACCCTCTTCCTCGACGAGATCGGGGAAATGGCCCCCGGGCTCCAGGCGAAGCTCCTGAGGGTCCTCCAGGAGAACACGTTCAAGCGCGTGGGCGGCATCGCGGACATCCGGGTGGACGTGCGGGTCATCGCCTCGACGAACCGCGATCTCCGGGAGGAGGTGCGCAAGGGCACCTTCCGGAGCGACCTCTTCTTCCGGCTCAACGTCATGCCGATCCGCGTGCCGGCGCTGCGGGAACGACCCGAGGACATCCTCGGGCTCGGACGGCACTTCCTCGGGCGCTTCGCCGCGGACATGGGGCGCTCCGTTCCGGACTTCTCGCCCGAGGCGGCGGAACTGCTCCGGACCCACCCCTGGCCCGGCAACGTCAGGGAGCTCCGAAACGTCTGCGAGTACGCGGCCATCGTGTGCGACGGCGATTCGGTGGAGCCCCGCCATCTCACGATCTCGGACGGCGTGGAGCCCCCGGCCGCCGACGTCCTGCCCCTCAGGGACCGGTCGATCCGGACCATGGAGTACGAGCTCATCAAGATGGTCCTCGCCGAGACGCGCTTCAACATCTCGCGCGCCGCGCGCACGCTCGGGATCAACCGGAGCACGCTCTACACCAAGATGCGGGACCTCGGCATGCACCGCGAGGGCGTCGAGGATCCGCGCCGCGTCGTGGCGGTCTGACGGAGACCGCCCATGGGGCTGTCGCTCGGAAGCCGGTTCGACGCGGACGCCGTCTCGCGGCTCCTCTCGGGGCTCCTCGGGAGGGATGTCTTCGTGCGCCCCGGCAGGGCCCTCTCGCCGTCGCCGTCGCGCCGCGCCGCGCTCGGCGTCTATGCCGGTTCCGGCGGCCGCGCCGGCGCGGTCTGGATCTGCGACATCCCCCTGGCGGCAAGCCTCGGCGCGGCCCTCTCCCTTCTCGCGCCCTCCGCCGCCGAGGAGTGCATCCGCTCGGGCCGCCTCTCCGAGGCGGTGTTCGGGAACTTCTCGGAAGTCCTCAACATCGGCGCCACGCTCATCTCCGAGACCGTGCGGGAGCGAATGACTCTCCGGAACGCCATCGCTGAAGTGCCTCCGGTCCCCGTGGATGCCGCCTGGATCATCCTGCGGCCTGTTCTCGCCCTGCATGCGGAGGTGTCCGTGGCCGAGTATCCGCCCGGGCGCATGTCCTTCCTGTCCGCCCTCTCCTGAGGAGTCCGCCGGCGTCGTGGACGAGAACGACGACATCCTGCGCGAGTTCGTCGCCGAGTCCGGTGAGGCTCTCGACGGTCTCGACCGCGATCTCCTCGCCCTCGAGACGCATCCCGGCGACGCGGAACTCGTCGCGGCGATCTTCCGCAGCCTCCACAGTCTCAAGGGCACCTGCGCCTGCCTCGGTTTCGGGGGCCTCGAACGCCTCGCGCACACCGGAGAGAGCGTGCTCGCCCGGGTGCGCGAGGGGAGCCTCGCTCCGGATGGAGATGTCGTCAGCGCGCTTCTCGCCCTCGTGGACGCCCTGCGCTCGGTCCTCGACACGATCGCGTCCTCGAAGACGGAGGATCCCGGCCGCCACGCCGACGTCCTGGCGCGTCTCACGGAACTCCGCGACCGGTCCGCCGCCGGCGCCGCGAGCGCCGGCGCGACCCCCGAACCGGCCGGTGCCGCTCCGGCCGTGCCCGCGGCCGACGGGGCGGACACCGGTGGTCTCGGCGAGATCATCGTGAGGCGCGGCCTCGCGTCCCGCGAGGAGGTCGATTCCGCGAGGGAAGCTCAGCGCCAGGGGGATGCGCGGCGGCTCGGCGAGATCCTCGTGTCGCGGGGGGTGATTCGGGCTTCGGATGTCGTGGACGCCCTGCGGAGGCAGGGCGAAGCGCGGGACCGGAGCATCGCGGACGGAACTCTGCGGGTGGACGTGCAGCTCATGGACCGGCTCATGAACCTCGCCGGGGAGCTGCTCCTCGTCCGGAACCACCTGCTCCAGCGTTTCGCAGAGCTAGGCGACGCGGAAGCTCGGGTGGCCCTCTCGCGTCTCTGTTCCGTGGCTTCCGAGATCGAATACGGCGTCATGAGGGCCAGGCTCCAGCCCATCGGGAGCCTCTGGGAGCGCTTCCCGCGCCTCGTCCACGATCTCGGGAGCGTCTCTGGGAAGCTCATCGAGACGATCACGGAGGGGGCCGGGACCGCACTCGACCGATCCATCCTCGAACGGGTCCGGGATCCGCTTACGCACATCGTCCGGAATGCCTGCGACCACGGCATCGAGACGCCGGAGGTCCGGCGGGCGGCGGGGAAGCCGGAGATCGGCCGGATCCGGCTCTCGGCCCTGCAGGAAGGAGGTCGCGTCGTCATCGAGGTGTCCGACGACGGTGCTGGAATCGACCTCGAGCGTGTCCGCCGCCGGGCCGTCGAGAAGGGGCTTATCCCGGCGGATCGGGCCGCGATCCTGCCCGATGGCGACATCCTCGAGATCGTCTTCCTGCCAGGATTCACGACGAGCGACCGCGTGACCGCCCAGTCTGGGCGCGGCGTGGGCATGGACGTCGTGAGGACGAACATCGAGAAGATCGGCGGGACCGCGGAGGTCGAGAGCCGTCGGGGCGCCGGCACGACCGTGCGCATCACGATCCCCCTCAGCCTTTCGATCCTACCCGCCGTCATCGTCCGCGCGGGGCGATGGCGTTACGCGATCCCCCGTGCCATGGTCCAGGACATCGTTCCGGTGGACCGCCTCCGGGGCGGCCCCGCGGTGGAGACCGTCGACGGCCTCGAGATCCTGAGAGCGGGAGGTCGGGCGATACCCTTCGCGCGGCTCGATCGCCTCGCCGGCGGGGAGTCCGGCGCCGCCGGCACGCCCCCGTCGCGGGTCGTCGTCATCCGCGGATCGGGGATCACCTTCGGCATCGCCGTGGATGAGGTCGTGTCG
>CAYQRN010000287.1:0-4195 GCA_964419995.1 uncultured Planctomycetia bacterium | reverse complement strand
CGGAGACGTGGACGAGTCCCTGGACCCCGGGCTCGATCTCCACGAGCGCGCCGAACGGCATGATCCCCGCGACGCGCCCGCGCACGCGCCGGCCCGTGGGGAAACGCTGCTCGACGCCGTCCCACGGCGACGCCGTGATCTGCTTGAGACCGAGGCCGATCTTCCCGGACTGCCGGTCGAGGCTCAGCACGCGGACCTGGAGCTCCTGCCCCGGCGATACGATCCCCGCCGGATCCTCGACGCGGGTCCAGGAGAGGTCTCCGATGTGCAAGAGGCCCTCCGCCCCACCGATGTCCACGAACGCGCCGAAGGGCATGACGCGGGTCACGCGCCCTTTCACCGTCGCTCCGACCTCGAGCGTCCTGAACAGTTCCTCGCGCTGCCGCGCCCGCTCCTCGGACAACACGGAGCGGCGCGAGACGATGACGCGCCGGTCGGCGGCATCCGCCTCGAGGATACGCACGCGGACGCCGGAGCCCACGAGGGACCCGAGGTCCTCCACGTAGTGCAGGTCCGCCTCCCGCGCGGGCATGAACGCGCGGATCCCGATGTCCACGACGAGCCCGCCCTTCACGGCCTCCACGACCCGGCCGTCGATGATCCTGCTCCGGTCGCCCGCGGCGACGGCCGCCCACACCTTCCGGCGGGCCGCTTCGGTGACGGACAGCAGCACCTGCCCGCCGGCGTCGGCCAGGGCCACGACGAAGGCCTCGACCTCGCTCCCTTCGAGAGGCGGCTCCTCACCGAACTCGTCCCGGGGGATCACACCCTCGGACTTCCAGGAAAGATCCACGAGCACCCGGTCGGTCTCCACCCGGAGGACCCGGCCCCGGACGAGCGTCTGAGGACGCAGGGCGACGAGTTCGGGCTCGCCGGCTCCCGCGGCCGGGGCTCCGGCGAGCGCCTGGTGAAGCGCCGCCTCCACGTCTTCTTCCGCGGGCATGAACTTCTTCAGTCGGTCGCGCTGCGTGCTGTCGGCCATGATCTTCCTGTGGTCCCGGGGCGCCGTTGTCGGACGGGGCCTCGTCGGCAAACACGGACGTTATCCGATCGGCGGGGGGAGGGAAGGGACGCCGGAGGCCGGCGCGCGTTCGGGCTCCGGGATCCCGATTCCCGCGGCTCCGGCGGAAACTCCCGCCCGTCCGGTGACCCGGAGGATGTCGTCGGGCCGGAACGGCTTCGGGATGACCTCGAGAACGCCCGCCTCGCGCGCGGCCCTGAGCTCCGCCGGGTCCATGTGACCCGAGGTCATGATCCGGCAGGGCGGCCGGTGAGGAAGCGGCAGGTCCTCGATGGCTCTCATGAGCTCTATGCCGGTCATCCGGGGCATGCGCTGGTCGGCGATGACGAGGTCGAAGGGCTCCGCCCGCAGGCACTCGAGGGCCGCGAGGCCGTCCGGCGCCGTGGCAACCGTGTGGCCGCTCTCCGTGAGGAGATCGCGGAGGAACGACATGACGACGGGCTCATCATCCACGACGAGGATCGCGAGGGCACGGCAGGGATGCTCCGCCGCTCCGGCGGCGGCAGTCTCCGTCTCCGGCGAGCAGCCCTCCGGCGCGGCGGGCAGGAACACGGTGAAAGTCGTGCCGGCCCCCACGCGGCTTTCCACGTCGATGCGCCCGCCGTGCTCCTCCACGATGGTCGTCGAGATCGCGAGCCCGAGTCCCGTGCCGTGGACCTTGCCGTCGTGGACGTGGCCTCCGAGGGCGCCCTTCGTCGTGAAGAACGGCTCGAAGATGCGCGGCAGGTCCTCGGAGCGAATCCCGGCCCCCGTGTCCGACACCTTGATCCATACGTAGGGGTCCTCCCCGCCGACTTCGAGGGTGAGGATCCGCTCGGGAGCGCCGGCCATGGCATGACGCGCGTTGGTCACGAGGTTCAGGATGACCTGTCCGAGCCTGTTGCGATCCCCCAGGGTCCGTACGCCGCCGGTCTGGAACCGCCGCTCCACGACGATCCCCTCCGTGGTGAAGGCCTTCCCGACAAGCGTCATCGTCTCCTCGACGAGCCCGGCGACTTCGACCTCGCCGCGTTCGCCGCGGGACGGACGCGCGAAGCTCTGGAGCTGCTCCGTGAGCGCGCTCGCGCGGTAGGCCCCGGCCAGCGCCACTTCCATGGAGCGGCGCCACTCCTCGGGACACTTCTGGACCTCGAGGGCCAGGGCCAGGTATCCGATGATCCCCTGGAGCAGGTTATTGAATTCGTGGGCGACGCCCGCGGCGAGCGTGCCGATGCCGGCCATCTTCTCCGAGAACGCGAGCTGCCGCTGAAGCTCCCGCTGGCGCGTGACGTCGCGGGAGATCTCGACGAAACCCGTGGCCATGCCTGCGGCGTCCCGGAGGACGGTCAGCACGGCCTCCACGGGAATGGGATGGCCGCTCCGGGCCACGCGCAGGAGTTCCCCCTCGAAGCGCCCCGTGCGCTCCGCCACGCCGAGGATGTCCTCCGTGCCCCGTGCGGACAACTCTCTCAGGTTCAGCCGGCCCACGGCCTCCTCGCGGCTGAAGCCGTAGGTCCTGGCCGCGCCCAGATTCCAGGAGGTGATGACGCCCGACGTGTCTGTCGCGACGATGGCGTAGGAGGTCGAGCTCTCGAGGATGCTGTTCAGGAAGAACGTCGTGGACAGGAGTTCCTGGGTCCGCTCGTTGAGCGTGCGGTTCAGGGACGCGACGACACGGGTCTCCTCCGCCTGGCGCTTCGAGAGCTTCCGGAGGAACTCGTTCTCGATCCGGATCTTCTGGGCATGGAGCCTCTCGCGCTGCAGCGTCACGTTCTCGATGGCGAAGGCCGCCTGGCTGGCCAGCAGCCGGAACAGAGCCAGGTCCTCGTCGGAGAACGCATCCGACGCCACCTCGCCGTCCACGTAGATGAGCCCCGTGGGAGGGGCCGCATCCGCGCCGCCGCGGGCTCCGACGGCGTGGAGAGGGACGCACATGACGGAACGGAGATGGAGCGCCCGCACGCTGTCGCGCAGCGACACGTCCCCGTCCGCGTCCACGTCGCGCACGATGCGCGCCCGCCCCGTGCGGGAGACCTCTTCGATGACGCCCATGGAGATGAGGAGCCCGGCGGCATCGAGGGGTTCCCCCGCCGCGTTCCGGGCCACCCTGATCGCCAGTTCTCCCGCCGGATCGCGGAGCATGAGGAGTCCGCGAGCCGCTCCCGTGAGCTCGATGACGCGCGAGAGGATCACCGAGAGGAGCTCGTCGAGATCGAAGACCCACCCCATGGCCTGGTTCAGATCCTCGATGAGCCGGAGCGACCGCTCCGCGGCGGCGCCACGCCGCCCCGGCCCGCCGCCGGCATCGAGAACGTCGAGGTCCCGGAAGAACTCCGCCGTCGTCATGCGATCTCCCGGACGGCACCGGCCAGATCGGGACGCTCCTCGCGGAGGAGTCTCCGCAGCAGATCCCTCGCCGCCTGCGGCTCGGGCGTCGCAAGCCATGTGCGACGCTCCTCGCTGTTCATGTCGCCGTGGATCTCCCGGATCCCCGCCATGGCCTCCCGCGCCTCCTCCAGCGCCTGCCGGCGCTCCCCCGCTGCGAGCTGGCGCTCGGCGAGATGGTACCGGCTCTGCCAGGCCAGGTCGCGGAACCCCGATCGCAGGGCGAGGCGGAGCGCCCGCCGGAGGGTCGCGATCCCCCGCCCCTCCGGGGCGAAGCGACCGGCGAGGAGCAGGCCCCGGCAGAGGGGCCAGGCCGTCCGGGCGCGGCGGAGCCGCCGCAGCGCCCGGGCCGTCACCGCCCGCGCCTCCTCCGGCCGTTCTCCGTGGAAGAGGCGTAGCGCGTCGGCGAGATCCACGACGGCGAGGTCCACGGTGGTTCCGGCGCACTCGAGGATGCGACGGGCGGCGGCCGCGCAACGCGCAGACTCGACCGGGCGGTTCTCGCCCGCCCGGATCTCCGCGAGGAGCGCAAGCCCCTCCGCCACGACCGCCCGCGCGCGGGCGCCGGAGGCCGCCCGGATTCCCCGGAGCGTCCCCGCGACCGCCGCTGCGCTGTCGCCCATCAGTGCGGAGACCCAGGCCTCGTGGATGAGGCAGGACGCCTCCCCCTCGCCGTCCCCTTGACGCGCGTGCTTCTCCCGCGCGGAGGCCAGAAGCTCCCTCGCCCGGCCCCAGGCACCCCGCTGCAGCTCGATGAGAGCGAGATTCGAGAGCACCTTCAGCGCTCCGGCCCGGTCCCCGAGCCGGCTT
>CAYQRN010000286.1:0-4195 GCA_964419995.1 uncultured Planctomycetia bacterium | reverse complement strand
GTCTCGCCAGCAGCGCGCCCGCCGTCCCCGCCGTGTCCAACCGCTGAACGCTTACCGCCTCGGCTCTCAGCGCCGCGATCCATGTCTCGATCTGGGACCTGCGCGGGTGGTCCGGACACAGCGCCAGCACTCGCGCGTAGTGTTCCGCCGCCTCGCCTACACGCCCTGCCCGCCCGTGGAGCACGAGGCCCACATCATAGTGCAGGTCGAAGAGGCCGTCATTGAGGGACAGAGCCTGCCCGTGCCAGGTCAGCATGTCCTCGTCCCGGCGGTAGACCTTCGCCGCCTTCCCCTCCGCCGCGTATCCGACCCAACTCTCCGGGTACAGAAGCCGTGCCCGGCGGCCGATGTCGCCAAGCCGCTCCACATCCTGCCGGGCCCACGCGTCCCTGTAGGCCAGCTCGAACGTCCTGACGCCCGGTCGCCCGCGCTCGAGGAGTCGCCGCATGGTCGTGTTGAAGACGTCCGTCCTGCGGCGGTCGAGCGCCTCTCGGGCCAGGCACAGCTGCACGTCTTCCGGCAGATCGGGCCGGCGCGCGAGAAGATCGAAGGCAAGGCCCCACTCACCGCGGCTCTCAAGGAGGGCGAGGATCCGCGCTGCGTCCTCGATGGACGCCGGGAGAGTTCGGTTGCCGAGCGCCACGAAGTGCGGCAGAGCACGGTCCTCGTCTCCGTCCTGGAGAAGGGAGAGGGCGAATTCGGAGCGACGGGCGGCATCGCCCCCGCCGCCGACGTAGAGACGGTGGAGCTGGTCGCGGTACCCGTCGAGCCGGCCGCGGCGCTTCAGATCCGCCGCGTACTCCCAGCGATAGGCCGTCGCCGGATGCTCGCCGAGGACGCGCGCCCAGCCGGCCTCGGCGTCCTTCCAGACGGCGGCGCGGTCGCGAACGGCAGGTAGAGCGGATGACGTCCATGGCACGAGGGCGACCAAGCCGCAGAGGCACGCGGCCAGGCGCTTGCGGGCACGAAGGGCCCCGAGGGCCAGGCCGGCCGTCGCGATTGCGGCCGCCACCACGGTCCATCCGAGGACGGCTCCATAGGCCGGCCGCGGCCGGTCCAGCAGGGCCCCGGAGACGGCGGAAAGGACGGCCAGAGAGGTCGCTGCCAGATAGGCATGCCACCGCCGCGTCACGCCCCTCGTGAGGAGCCATCCCACGGCGACGACGCCGAGGAGCCACAACGCGGTGCCGAGCTCATGGCCGCCGGCCATCGGTGGGCCGAGCCAGGGAAGGCTCCGAGGAGCGGCAAGGCCCTCGAGGACCACCGCGACGAGGCTCGAAGCCTCGAGCAGCTTGTCCGCCGGGTCGGAGAGCAGGCGGTCGTACGCTGCTCCGTCCGATATGCGAAGGACGGCCAGAGCAGCCGCGCCTGCGAAGCTCGCCGCGAGGAGGACCCACCGGGCCCGTCCGAGCCGCCGCTGCAGGCCGGGAGCCAGCGCGAAGACGGCGCAGGGGATGGGAGCCGAAACGGCCGCCGCGGCACAGAGGACGGCGCCGGCCCATTGATGGCGGGTCGTCTTCCCAGCGATGAGGAGCAGGAAGCCGGCAGCCGCGAAGAGGCAGGCCGCGGCCGCAACCGGCATGGCAAGAGCCAGTTCCGCGTTCATGGGAAGAAGCGCGGCTACCGTCGCCGCCGGCACCGAGAGGATGATGGAGCGTCTCGCGCTCATGGGCGGTGGCCTCTCGCCGGGGAGGGGCCCCCTCCGACGCTCGGAATCCGGGACGCCGGCACGAGTCCCTCGAGGGGATTCCTGGCCCTCGGCTCGAGCACAGGAGGTCCACCGGAGGAGCCGGTCGCGTTCTTCGGTCCGATGGCGCGGCCCTGACCCGGGTCCGTCTCGCTTCGACCTTCCGATCTCTCCTCGTCGCCCCGCGCCACGGGACGGATCCGCCCCTCGGCCTCCCGCACCTCGGGCTGATCGGGGTGGATGGAGAGGGAGATCCTGAGGAGCCTCTTGGCCCGCTCGTAGTCCCTGAGCTCGAAGAGGCAGATCAGTCCGGCATCCCGGAAGGCGGCGTAGTCTCCCTCGATGCGTCCGACCTGCTCGAGGTGGTAGGCGGCTTCCGGCCAGGCCTCGCGGCGCCGCGTGATCTCGGCGAGGTGCCGCTGTCCCACGGGATCCAGCGGGTCCTGCCGGAGCAGTTCGCGGCACTCGGCCTCCGCCTCCTCCGCCGGCCCCGAGATCATGAGGGCCGTGGCGAGATTACGCCGGGCCATGGTGTAGGCGCCGTCAAGAGCGAGGGCCCGCCGGAAGAGGAGGATTCCCTCGGCGTGTTCGCGCTGCTCCGCGAGAAGCGACCCGAGGTTGTTCTGGACCTCCTTCGAGGCGCGACCATGGAAGGACCCGTCGTGGCAGAGCGCGATGCCACGTGCCGGGTTACGCGTCGTGAAGGCGTGTCGCGCCTGTGCGAATCGAAGATCCCCGAGGATCATCCGAGACGTGTAGTCGCAGGGTCCGGCGCTCTCGTCGATCCCCAGACGGCGGATCTCCGCCCACGCCGCCCGATCGGCTATGAGAACGTCGCCCTCTGTCGTCCCCTCGGGCCGCGCCCGGTACCAGAGCCCCTCCGACCAGAGCGCTGCGCCGGCGTCGGGAGGAAGCGCGTGCTTCTGCGTGAAGTAGCAAGGACGGCCGAGCTTCGTGACGGCATGGGTCTCGACGAGGAGACGGAAGCTCTGTGACCGCCGGGACGCATCGGGGATATTGCCGAGCTTCATCGTCTTCGTGAAGGCCGGGTCGATGTAGCCGTACTTATCCGCGAGCGTCACGTCCGGACGGAGTCCCTCGACGCATCGAAGGTAGAGGAGCGGGAAGGTGATGTGGTCCGATGTCGGGAAGAGGACTGCATCCCGTTCCACGGGCACGAGCAGCGCTCGCGCGTAGTCGGCGACAAGGCGTTGGCCGGAGTAGTCCGACGCCGTCCAGTTCGCAGCCAGCGGTGTGCCCGCGGAGGCCACGACGAGCAGGGCGGAGAGGACCGGCGACACGCGCCGCGGCACGA
Organism: uncultured Planctomycetia bacterium; assembly: GCA_964419995.1. Lineage (GTDB taxonomy): Bacteria > Planctomycetota > CAYQRN01 > CAYQRN01. The sequence goes on along the minus strand of CAYQRN010000286.1, from coordinate 1,193 downwards.
GGCGGAGGAGGGCCGCCATGAGGCAGCCTCCGGCAACGGCGAGGGCGAACCACGCCGGAACGAAGAAGAGACGCTGAGCATGGGCGTTTTCGTAGTCCGGCTCGAAGTCCGTGAAGAGGACGATCCCCACGGTCGAGAGGAAAACGAGGGGCAGGAGGGCGACGCAGAGCGTGAAGCGGCGGCGGAGGAGGTACACGAGGCCGAGCACGCCGAGGACCATCACGACGAACTCCCCCTGCCCGGTCGCGTGGTCCCAGAGGACCGAGAGCTGCCGCTGGAACCGGTCCGCCGACGGGGGGGCCGGGGTGGCCGACTCGGCGTATTGCCGCCGCAGAACATGGTCCACGACGCCACCGAGCGTGCGCGGATCGCCCCAGTTCACGCCGGGGTCGCGGGATGCGGCGATGGGGAGGTAGACGTAGGGAAGGAGTCCGGCGAGGAATGCGCCCACGCCGGTGAGGAGCTGCCGCCACTCCCGGAGGAGTCGAAAGCCCTGGATGAGGAGGAAGGCGAGAAAGCCCGGAGCCGCCGCGAGCATCGTGTGGTGGTTCGTGAGGGAGAGGCCGAAGAGGAAGGCGAAGAGGTGCAGGAGCCGCCAGTTTCGCGATCCCGACCAGACGATGAGCACGAGGGTGGTCACAGCGAGAAAGAAGGTGTTCAGGGTGTAGACCTCGGCGATCACCGCCTGCGACCACTGGTCCCGGAGGAAGCCGAAGCCGAGGCTCGCGGCGATGGCGGCCACAGGGGAGCGGGTGAGCAGCAGGATGACGGCCGCGAGGCCCGTCGCGGTGAGTGCTCCGAAGAGCGCGGAAAGGAGCGCCACGCGGAAGGCTACCTCGCCGATCGGGATGAGGGTCGCCGCCTTCGCGAGGAGGCACCAGAGCGGGTATCCCGGGGGGTGCGCCACACCGAGGGTGTAGGCGGCGGCGATGAGCTCGCCCGAGTCCTCGCCGGTGACGGTGCGGGCCGAGGTCGCGGCGTAAACGGCGAAGGATGCGCAGAAGACCGCGAGAAGAAGGAGACGGATGCGGAGTTCGCGGAAGAACTCGACGAAGGGCGGACCCGATCCTGAGGCGCCGGGGAATCGGATGTCACGGCCGTCGGAGGCAGGCGTGCGCATCACGCGCCCCCTGGCCATCGAGCCCCGATGCGGCGGCTCTGTGTTAGCGACGGATGGGCCGGTGGCCGGTGGC
>CAYQRN010000285.1:0-4348 GCA_964419995.1 uncultured Planctomycetia bacterium | reverse complement strand
GCGAGGGAGATGCGCACCGAAGACGTGCGGCGCCGGTCCGCGTGGAAGATATGCCCGGGCGTCACGAGGACGCCCGCGTCGCGGGCGACCGTGAAGAGCCGGCGGGCGTCGATGGATGCGGGGAAGGTGGCCCAGAGAACGTAGCCTCCGTCCGGCCGGGTGAAGGTCGCCCCGGGGGGGAGGTGCCGCGCCAGGGCTGCGATGGCGGCGTTGCGGCGGACGAGGAGGCGGCGTTTGAGCCCCGCCACATGGCGGTAGACGATGCCGCGCCGCAGGAGCTCCGCGGCCACCTCGTGCAGGAAGGCCGCCGATTCGATGTCCGAGAAGCGGCGCAGGGCGGCGATGCGGTCGGCCAGCTCCGGCGTCGTGGCGATCCAGCCCGTGCGCAGGCCGGGCAGCATGCCCTTCGAGAGGGTGCCGACGTGGATCACGGTGGCGCCGGGCACCGAGGGCGCGAGGGCGGCGAGGGCCGGGACCTCCCGTCCGTCGTAGCGGAGATCCGCCTGGTAGTCGTCCTCGAGGACGGGGAGCGAGGCGCGGGCGGCAAGCTCGAGCCAGCGGCGGCGGCGTGCCTCGCCGGCGGTCCGTCCCGTCGGATTCTGGAACGCGGGCATGGTGTAGAGGAGGCGGGGCGATTCGTCGAGAGCCGTCTCCAGCGCCTCGGGAAGAAGCCCTTCCTCGTCGCAGGCGAGGGCGACGAGGCGGGCACCGAGTCCGCGAAAGGCACCGAGGGCGAGGTGGTAGGTGGGACACTCCACGGCCACGGGGCTTCCCGGGTCCACGAAGAGGCGCGCCACGAGCTCGAGACCCTGCTGGGCTCCCTGGGTGAGGACGATGCCGTCGGCATCGCAGGGGATGCCCCGCCGGCGAAGCAGGGTGGCGAGCTGTTCGCGGAGTCCCGCGTGGCCGCGGGGGCCTCCGTACTGGAACACGGATCCGCCGAGACTCCGGGAGACGTCCATGAGGGTCCGGCGGATGTCGTCGATGGGGAAGTCGCGCTCGTCGGGGGAGAGCGATGCGAGATCGATGGTCTCCGGCGGCGCTCCCGCGAAGTCGGGGAGATCCTCGTCCCCGAGCAGGAGATCATCCGCGGTCTTCGAGAACCGGAGCGGCCCCTGCGGCGCGGCCGCGATCTGTTCGTTGCGGACGAAGGTGCCGCTGCCGACTCCCGCCCGCAGGATCCTCTCGTCGAGCAGGGCTCTGTAGGCTGCGTGGATCGTCGCCGGATTGACGCCGAGGTGCTCGGCGAGGGTGCGGATGGGGGGGAGCCTCTCGCCGGGTGCGAGGGCGCCCTCGGCCACGAGATCCCGGATTCGGCCCGCGATCCGCCGGAACAGAGGGCCCTTGGCGCCGTCGTCCAGTACGATTGCTAATGTACGGCTCATCACGTCGCATTGTCTGTCCATCATGCCGTGAAGGCAAGGGCAAGTGGCGCAAGATGGTTCATATTTGGCGGTATGTACTAGTACAGACGCACTGTTCAGGGGAGGGTCAGAATCTCGCCCTCCGAATGGAAGACGAGGAATCGGTCGGTCCCGAGGGCGGAGGGGTCGACGGCGAGGAGCGAGAACCCGAGGGGTATTCCGAGCGGAAGCAGGAGGGGGAGGGCGACGTTTCCCGCCCCGTCGATGGAGCTCCCGCCGGGCGTGAAGGGAGCGCCGAGGATGCCGGGGAGGACGGGGTTCCCGGCCAGGGTCGCCGGAGCGGCGATCGCGAGCGCCACGTACACCGAAGCGAGCGGGTCGGTCATCTCGAAGGGGAGGTGACGCCCGTCGGGGAGCGGCGTGCCGCGGGGGTTCAGCGTGACGAAGGGGACGATGGCATACCCGAGGCCGCCGGCGCCCGGGAGGGCGGCACGGAGACCCGGGCCGCCGGGCTGGCCGGCGGGGATCGTGTCGAGCAGATTGACGGATCCGAAGCGTACGAGGGTGTCCGAGGGGAGGAGAGCCGTGGCCGGACGGGCGCGGGCGACGAGGAAGATGCCGGTGTCGGACATGGCGACGGCTGCATGGTCCGGCCACTCGCCTCCGGCCTCGGACATGGGGCCATCCACGACGGCTCCGCCCAGCGCCTGGGTGGCGCGGATGACGGCGATGTCCTGCGTGGTGCGGGACGATCCCGGAAGGAGACGCGAGGCGGCAGCGATGAGATACCCGTGGCTGCCGGCGGCAAGCGCCAGGTGATCGATGGCGAGGGTCTGGCCGGACACGGTGCCGAGCGGCCACAGGTTCGTGCCGAGAAGGCCGGAGGCGGGGCCGAGGCGGATGACTTCCGCTGCCAGCGCCGTCGTCGAACCGACGGCCGTGCGCCGGAGCCAGCCGGCCGCAAGCGCGCCGTTCGGGGCGACGGTGAGCGCCGGGGCGTGGTGAGGCCCGGGGGGACCGAGTGGGCCGGCGACGGCGGGATCCGCGCCGCTCAGGAGGACCGTCTGGAACTCCGGCGTGTCATCCGCGCGGTAGCGCGCGAGGTAGACGCGGTCGCGCCAGCCCAGGAAGGGATCGATGAACTCGTTGGCGACCCAGATCACGGCATGGCGTCCGGTGCCGTCCATACCGATGCGCGGATGGACCCTTGTCGAGGAGGGGCCTGCGGCCTGGGTGACCGGAGGGAGCGGCGAGGGGATATCGAAGACGCCGGTGGGGTCCACGATATGACGCATCCGGGCGACGGCTGCCACGGTCGGGTCGGCGGACGTCATCCAGACCGTGACGAACCCGGGATGGCCGACGGTATCGATGCCGAAGGCGACGTCCGGCTCGATCTGGGAGTCCGCGAGATTCGAACCCGGGACGCTCGTGAGCTGGAGGAGGCTCCGGAGCCCGAGCGTCGGGTGGGGGTCCATGGGATCCGCTGCGCGGTCGTAGCGCCGGGCGAGGACATCGAGTGGTCCCGTGTCGTCGCCGGGCGGATGGCCGGTGAAGACGACGACGAAGCTCCCGGTCTCGTCCATGTCCACTGCGATCTCGCCGATCTCCGCGGCGGGGTCCGACGAGGCGTCGCTGAAGGTGGCCACGAGGAGGTCCTCGAGGAACGTCGTGACGGAGAAGCGGGCTGCCCGGATCTCGTAGATCTTCGGCGAGGCGCCCGGCGGGGAGATCCGGACGCGGTGGGCCACCACGGCATCGCCCGTGGCGTTGATGTCGGCGTCCAGGCGCCCGTGCAGGGATCCGCCGGCGATGGGACCGATGGCGTGCGACGCCGGCGCGATGGAGAGGAGGTTGTGGGCCGTCTGGGCTTCCGCTGCGGCGGAGAGAAGAAGGACCGCCGCCAAGGCGAGAACTGCGGGGCGACGGCGATTCCGCCTCCGGCGGCCGCCGGCGGGGCTTGGTGTGATCACGAAGCGGGTATCCGGTTCGCGCGCCGACCCCGGCATTGTCCGGCGCCCGGCCGGTCCCGTCAAGCGGGAAGGTCCTCGAGGCGGCTACCCGAGTTCCTTCATGATCTTCGCGAGGACTTCCCGCGAAGGACGCGTGACGTTCTGGGGCAGCGTCGCGAGTGGCTCATCGACGAGGTTCACCGTCGAGTCGAAGGCGGCCTTCGCCGGGTTGACATAGAAGAGGCCCGTCAGGTGACGGCGCTGGCTGTGGGCCTCGTAGAGCGTCCTCAAGGCCTCCATACGGTTCGTGGGGTCGTAGTTCCGGTCGAGCTTCCGGAGCGTGATCACCGAGCCGTCGAACAGCTTCACCTCGGCGACGGTGCCGGGCTCGTAGTCCACGTGGATCGGCTGGTAGGACGGGATGAAGCCGATTTCGTGGAGAGGGATCTCGCCGTCGCGCACGGCGGAATAGGAGCGGGTCGAACCCTCGTGGTTGTTGAAGGTGACGCAGGGCGAAAGCACGTCGATGACGGCCGTTCCGCGGTGCGACAGAGCCCCCTTGATTAGGGGGACGAGCTGCTTCTGGTCGCCGGAGAAGGACCGCGCCACGTAGGCGCAGCCGAGCTCCACCGCGAGCGCGCAGCAGTCGATGGCTTCGAGGTCGCAGGCCGCACCGCTCTTCAGCACGGATCCCTCGTCCGCCGTGGCGGAGAACTGGCCCTTCGTGAGGCCGTAGACGCCGTTGTCCTCGATGATGTAGAGCATCGGGACGTTGCGGCGGATCGTGTGGATGAACTGGCCTATGCCGATGGAGGCCGTGTCGCCGTCGCCGGAGACGCCCACGACCGTGAGGCCGCGGTTTGCGAGGAACGCGCCCGTGGCGAGGGATGGCATGCGCCCGTGGCAGCCATTGATCCCGTGGCTCTGCGACAGGAAGTAGGCCGGCGTCTTGCTGCTGCATCCGATGCCGGAGGCCTTCGCGACGCGCCAGGGCTCGACGCCCGCCTCCCAGCAGGCCTGGATCAGCGCATT
>CAYQRN010000284.1:0-4352 GCA_964419995.1 uncultured Planctomycetia bacterium | reverse complement strand
TCTCCAGTTCGTGCCCCATCGCTGACGCCGCCCCGAGGATCGCCGCGCGGTCGTCCTCCCCTTCCACGAGCACCGCAACATCCGCGAAGAAGCCCTCGTTCATCCACGGCGTCATGATCGCGTGCAGTCGAGCCTGCAGCGTGGCCCACGTGAACTTCGCCACGTCCTTCCCGTCCGCATCCTTCCCCTCGGACGCGTTCCAGAGCTCCTCCGCCACCGCATCTCCATCCGCCGCAATCACGGTTGTCACTTTCGGCTTGGCAGCGCTCTCTCCGGGCGCCTTCCGGAGAGCGCGGATCTGATGGAACCGGTCGATTCCGACGAACAGCGGCGAGTGCGTCCCGTAGAGCACCTGCGTCTTCCCGGCCACTCCCGGCACCGCTCCCGAGGCGAGCCTCGCCAGCACCTTGGCGAAGTGCCGCTGCCGATTCGGGTGCTGGTACAGCTCGGGCTCCTCGACGCCCAGTATGAGGTTCGGCACCCGTTGCTCCTTCGCTTCACCCTCGGATCCGTCACCCGCCGCTGCTGCTCCCGCGGGCGTCGCCAACGCGAGGTGCTGCAACATGGTGAGGATGAACGTCCGCTGGAGCCCGTGGCCGGTCCTCCCGACGGCCGACGGGTATCCATCCTCCACGAGCCGAACGTCTGCGCGCGGCATGGGTATCTCTATCCCTTCCGCCTTTTGCCACGACAGGCTCACGCTCGCGTCGGGAACGTACGACTTCAGCGTCTGGGACAGTTTCCCCTCGAGTCCGGCCAGCTCGGTCAGCTTCGCCGGATCCATGAGATCCTCGTAACGCTTCTGCGTCTCCTCGCGGAGCGCTTTCAGGGCGGGGCGGTTGGCTATCGCGCTTCGCACCACGAGATCCATGATCGCCGTGGTGGGCGATCCCTTCGCGTCCTGCGCGTCATCATTGGCATCCCGCACCGCCGGGATGAAAATGAAGCGCGTGGACTGCCCGAGGTACCCTTGTCCGACCTCGGTGAACCCGAAGAACTGGCCGTCGTCGCGCTGCCGCTCGCACTTGGCCTTGTTGTCGGTTTCCCATTTCCGGAGTGCTTCGGCTGCCTGTTCCATTTTCGCCCACTTCGGCAGGCACTCGTATTCCGTCTTGGCTCGCAATGCCTCGTACGCCACCTTCTTCTCCGGGGCCTTCGCCGCTTCCTTCACTGGTGCGAAGTCAGGGTTCTGCAGCATGTACCCGTGGTACCTCTGCATCGCCCTCCCGTCCTTGAGCGACAGCACCCGGAGTACGGTGAGCTCCTCTCCGTCGAGGTAGGCGGCGAACCGCTCCTTCTCCCAGTCGGCAAGGTCCGTGTAGGTGACGGCGATCTCGATGTCGGCGGTGACATCGCGGTCGTAGAAGTCGTCAGCCGTGGCGCGGGGCGTAGTTGCGTAGAACAGTTCGAGCGCTCGCAGAAACGCCGACTTCCCGGCTCCGTTGGGACCCACCAGCACCGTCATGCTTTCGCACGGGAGCGTGGCTTTCCGAACGCTGCGGTAGTTCGTGACCGTCACCTCTTTGATGATCATCACGTCCCTCCTGGTTCACGCGGCAGCCGGTCCTCCCCCGCCGGTCTCCACCCCATCAGCACGAGATCCGCCAGCACCTGGTACGCCACGTACCCCTGCCGGTAGTGCACCGTGGTCCGGAACCGGTACTCCTCCACGAGCTGCTCGTAGATCGGTCGCAAGTCCTCCGGCAACCGGTCCCGCGACTCCAGAAACTTCGCGCTCGGCTCCTCGCGCCGGTTCCTCGGCTCCATCGCCGTCACCTCGGACCGTCTGGGGCGGGCGTCCCCCCGAACAGCCCGGTGTCGGCCGCCGGCGCCAGCCCGCACCCGACGAGCACGTCCTGAAAACTCCGCCACTCCCGCGGCCGGAACGCCGTCTGGTTCACCCGCACGTACATCCACCGCGTCCCGGTCTGCTCGCCCACCACGCGGCACCATTCCTGGACGGCCGCATCCTTCGCCGCGGTATCGGGCCACACCCTGCCCTTGGTCTCCACGATCCAGTTGATCTCGCTGCCGTCCCGGAGCCGCTGCACCACCACCCAATCCGGGTGGTAGAAGCCGATGGCCCCGCTGGGCTTCAGGTAGTCAATCCTGAATCGCGTGCCGCTGTCCTGTTCCGTGGTGCCGAGCGACGCGAACCGCGGCACGTCCCTGCACTGCGTTTCCAGGAACTGGGCGAACTCCGACTCGAAGTTGTTGAAGCTCGCCACGTAGTTGAACACCGTCTTCGATGCCACGAGGTGCTTCCGCCGCCACGTGAACGGCGTGGTGTCCGACAGCCGATGCTCGGGGCTCTCGAACTCGATCTCCCTGCGCTCCGCCGTGGCCTCGCCGATCTTCCGCGCCAGGAACCGCGCGATCCCTTCCTGCACCGCGGGGATCGACAGCCACTTCCGGGTCTTCTCGCTCTCCACGGTGACAGGAGCCCCGAAACACCGCTCCGCCACATACTCCCGGACGATGGGGTACACCTCCGCGAACGCGGTGGTGAGGCGCGCCCGGGCGATCACCTCGTTGGTGATGCCGGCCAGGTACTCCCGCGCGTCCCTGCTCGCCCACCCGTCGAGCGCCTCCTCGTGCACCTCAGTCCCGGTGGTGGCGAACTCCATGCGCAGCCGCACGCGGGTCGCCTCGTCGAGATCCTTACCGGCGAAGATGGGCTCCAGCTTCTTGGGATCGATCGTCCCCAGCTTCCGCACGTCATGGAAGTATGCCGGCTTGGTGATCGGGATCGCGATGTCGTGCGCGAGCTTCTCCTGTACGGGCTCGATTCTGATCGGCGGCGGTGGCGGGTCCGTAACGGTCCGGATGCCGACCCCCTCGATCTCCAGTTGCCGGACAAACTCTTCGAAGGCCGCGGTTCCCATTACTTCGAGTGTCTGAGTCCGGTCTGGTCCGATTCCCTCCATGAGCCGGAGGCCGCGTCCCACCGCCTGCTCGGGGAGGATCTTCGCCTTGGCGGTGAACGGCCGGAGTCCGAGCACCACGGTGACGTTCCGCACGTCCCATCCCTCGCGCAACATCAGCACGCTCACGATCACCCGCACCTTGTTCTCTGGAGAATCGACATCCCGTGCGGCCTTCCGCGCCTCTTCAAGGGTCGCCTTGGTGATGTCGCCCTCCTTGTCCGTGTGGATGATGAGGACCTCGTCCTCCTTGAATCCGCCGCCCGCGCGGCCCCGCATCCACTCCGCGATCGCGTCCGCGAACGCGTTCTTCTCCGCCATGATGAACAGGACCGGATTCACGCCCACGCCGGAGAACGCCTCCGTGTGCACCTTCCACCGCTTGATCGCGGCCCGCAGCCAGTCCCCGTACTTCTCGGCCACGTTCTCCGCGGTCACCTTCTCCGGGTCCTCCTTGGACACCTTGTGCACGATGAGCGGCGCCTTGACGATCCGGTCCTCGACGGCCTGCGCGAGCGGGTAGTCGCACACGATCCAGGGGAAGTACGTCCCGTTCTGATCCTTGGGCGTGGCGGTGAAGTCCACCCACAGCGCGAGCCCACCCGGCAGCGCCTCGTGAATCGCCATCAGGGTCTTGTGCCACTCCAGCTCCTGATCGTGCACGTGGTGCGCCTCGTCGTTGAACACCACCAGATCGCGCATCCCCTTGATCCGATCCAGCATGGACCGGCCGCCACCCGACAGGTCCTGCGCCGGCTTCCTGCCCAGCAGCGCGTCCACCGCGTTCGCCGGCGTCCATCCTGCGCCGCGTCCCTCGTACAGCGGATGGATGTTCGTGAGGAACAGGTTCCCGGAGGTATCCGGCTCCGCCGCCTCCCCCCTCAGGATCACCCGCTGGTTCCACCGCCCCTTCCACTCCGGCGGGATGAGCGGCAGCTCGTGGAAGATCCGGTTGCTCCCGAAGTCCTTTTCCAGCCGCTGGTACACAATCACGTTCGGCGCGACCACCAGGAAGTTCGACGAGAGGTCAGAGCCCTTCACCATCTTCCGGTGGAAGTGCGACCACACCATGAGCATGGCCATGACCACGGTCTTCCCTGACCCGGTCGCCATCTTGCACGCGTACCGCCGCAGGTTCTCGGCCGGCAGGTCCTGGACGTTTTCCTTCTGGAGTTCCGGGTAGTACCGCCTGATCTGTCGCGTCCCGTCCATGGTGGTCTGATGGACCACCCCGGCGAGCAGCGTGCCCTTCGCGGCGGTGGCAAACCGGTCCACCAGCGGCTTGGCGTCCTGAATGCCGGCGACTTCCACGAGGTACGCAACGGTCTCCACCGCTTCGCGCTGCCCGAAGTAGTACCGGAAGAGCTGGTCCCGGACGAGGTGATCCTGCTCGAACCAGAACTGAATGAGACGCTTCGTAACGTCCGA
>CAYQRN010000283.1:0-4370 GCA_964419995.1 uncultured Planctomycetia bacterium | reverse complement strand
CACGGCTGTTGCACGTGCGGACGGCAACGGGGATGGGGAGGGAAGCCGCGACGGCCTGAGGGCGCCGGAAGAGACTCCGATCTGGGTAGAATCCGGTGTGCCGCGAGGGGAGGCGAGGCGGCTGTTCGCACGTGCAACAGTCGCCGCCCGCAGGGAGGGGAGGACCGTGTCCCACCGCCTCATCGACGGTTCGGCTCATGGATCTGCTGTACGAAGCGCTTGAGAGCGGAACCCTCACGCTGCTCGAGACGGGTCGGGCGGAGGCCTCGGGGCTCGGGGTAACGGGAGTCGCCGCGGCAGTCGAAACGCGCGCGATTCCGGGGCGGCCGGAATCGCGCGCTTCGCTGCATCAGCGAGGATTCTCCGAGCCGCGACGAGCCCTGACGAAGTCCCGGCCGGAGAAGACCGCTCTGGCGGCTCGGCATTCGTGAATCGTCCGGGCCAAGGGAGGTGATCGAGCCGCCACTCCTGCGCCTTGGCCTCATGACCACCACGGTGCGTGGCCGCGCCGCCCTGCCGGAGGCCGCTCGGCTGTTGCACGTGCGAACGGCGACAACGACCTGGCGGGGCGGAGCCCGAGGCCGACGATGCGGCGCTCGGGCGTCGATCTCGGCCTCCCGCAGGAAGCGCCGCAGCAGAATCGATGGCGAGTCCGCACTTGACGCCGTACGGGCTATCGTGCAGGCTGAGGCGGGCTCTTCTCCGTCGGGGCTCTTCCGGACGGAGGAATCATGGGAACAGTCTCGGGCGCGGCGCGGTGTCGGATCTGCGGGAAGCGGCTGCCGGCGGCTCGGCCGCCGCTGGAATCCTGTCCGTCATGCGGGGCGGTCATCGAAGCCGCCGTTCCGGCGCCTCCGACCGCCGTGGCTCGGGTGGGAGAGCCGCCGGCAAGACCAGGCTGCTGTTCCACTCCGGACGCACGAAGCGCCCGCAGGTGCGACGTCTGCCGGACCGCGATTTGCCGTAACTGCCGTTACACCGTCGATACCGCGTCGACGTGCGAGGCGTGCGCCCGGGACATCGCGCGTGCTCATCGCGAGGAGAAGGCCGGACCGGAGCGCCTTCTTCCGGGGATCATCGGCGGGGCGGCGGGCGCCCTCGTGGGCGGCGGCGTGTGGGCGGCCATCGCGATCTCGACGCGTCTCGAGGTGGGGTACATCGCCGTTCTCGTCGGCTTCCTGGCGGGTTATGGCGTGGTCCTCGGAGCCGGTCGGAAGAAGGGCTGGCACCTGCAGGCAGCTGCCGTGATCTGCGCCCTGGTGGGGCTGATCGTCGGTCGCTACGTCACCGTCGTCCACTTCGTGAAGGATCGCGTGCGCGAGGTGGACGGGGAGGCCGCGGCGGCTGCGATCTCCTACCTCAGCGGCCAGACGATGACCGCCGTCATGGACCTTCTGCCGCGGACGCTCAGCCTATTCGACGCGCTCTGGGTCGCCCTCGCCATTGGCGCCTCATGGCGACTGCCCGGTCACGGCTGCGTCGAGATCCGGCATGGAGGACGACGCGTCGTCATCGACTGAACCCGGTCGTTCAGATGAGCTGGGGGAAGAGGAATCCGAGGACGAAAAGGGCGACCACGCGCTCGAGATCGCTGCCGCAGAAGAGGAGGAGGCCGAGGCCCGCGAGCATGGCGAGGGCTCCGAGGAAGCGAACGCGGTACTTGAACGGCATCCAGTCGCGGCCGGCCTGGAGCTCGAGCAGATCCCGGTCGAGCTTTGCGCGGTCGCTGCGAAGGTCGTTCCGGTTCTTCTGGATCCACTCCCAGCGGTCGAGCTGCTTCTGGTAGGCGTCGAGGATCGCCTTCTTCGAGTCCTCCTTGTGGTCCTTGGTCCAGCTCTCGTAGTCCTCCTTCCGCGACTTGTAGGAGGCCTCCGCTTCCTTGCGGTTCTCGCCTTCGAGCCCTTCGGGCACCGTGGGCGGCGCCCCGGGCTCGACGAGATCCACGCCGGGATCCGGAGCGCCAAGCTGGCGGTCGAGCTCGAGGATGTCCGCCTGCAGCGCCGTCTCCTTGTGAGACGGCATCTTCATCGCATAGGACGCGAACATGAAGACGAGGAGACCGGCGACGACGAGGGCCCGGGCGATCCGCGCCGTGCCGCCCGCGCCGGTGGTGCGGAAAGCGCCCCGGAGCTTCTCGAGGAAGGCCCCGGCTCCGGCGGCCATGCCGGGGGTGGCCGGGGGGCTCGGAATGCCCGGGACCGGCGTCCCGCCGCCCGTGGTTCCCGGCGTATCGTCGCCGCCGCTGCTCTTCCTCGCGCTGGCCATGGCCGTTCCTCCTGTTTCCGTGTTCCTGATGCCGCCAGTCTGAGGAGGGGCGCGCGACCTTTCAACGCAGCCGGGCGGGGGGGGCTTGGCGGGGAGCGCCTGTCGGGACAGGCCGATTGCGGTATCATCGCGCCCCGCGCCGGTCCTCCCACCGGCTCCGTTCCGAGGTGCCCCCCATGCGCTCCACCAAGACCCTTCGACTCGGCTCCCGCGAGATCACCCTCGAGACCGGCGAGATCGCCCGCCAGGCCGGCGGCGCCGTCGTGGTCCGCCAGGCGGACACTCTCGTCCTCGTGACGGCCGTCGCGGCGCAGCGCCCCACGCCCGGCGCGGACTTCTTTCCGCTCACGGTCGAGTACCGCGAGAAGACGTCGGCGGCGGGCCGCATCGCCGGCGGCTACATCAAGCGGGAGACCAAGATTTCCGATCACGAGGTCCTGATCTCGCGTCTCATCGACCGCTCTGTCCGGCCGCTCTTCCCCGAGGGCTACCTCAACGAAGTCCAGGTCATGGCGACGGTCCTCTCCTCGGACCCCGAGGTCGACCCGGCGCCCCTCGCGATCCTCGGCGCCGGCGCCGCCCTCCACCTCTCGGACATCCCCTGGGAGGGGCCCGCGGCGGGCCTCCGGATCGGCCGTTCCGGAGAGAGCTTCATCCTCCTGCCCACGCCCGCCGAACTCCGGCGTTCGCTTCTCGATCTCACGGTGTCGGCGGGGCCGGGCGGACTCACGATGGTGGAGGGCGAGGCCGAGGAGTTGCCGGAGTCCGTCATCGTCGAGGCGCTGGAACGGGCGCGCACGGAGCTGGCCTTCGCCCTCGAGGCCCTCGAGGAATGGCGCTCCGTCGCCGGGCGGGAGAAGCAGCCCTTCGCGCCTCCCGTCGTGGACGCGGAGCTGCGTGCGCGGGTGACCGAAGCGGCGTCGGACCGCATCGCGGCCGCGCTCGGACACCCGGAGAAGCAGGTGCGCGCCGCCGCCGTCGCCGCGGCGGCGGAGAGCGTCCGGAGCGGATTCATCGCGGCCGGGGCGCCGGAGGCCGCCGTGGACGCGATCCTCGACGACCTGCGCCACGCCAGCGTGCGCCGCCGGATCCTCGAGGAGGGACGCCGGCTCGACGGGCGGGATCTGACGACGATCCGTCCGATCACCGGGCGTACGGGATGGCTGCCTCGCGCACACGGATCGGCGCTCTTCACCCGTGGCGAGACCCAGGCCATGGTGAGCTGCACCCTCGCGTCCAAGGAGTTCGCGCAGCGCGCGGAGCGCCTGCACGGCGAGGAAGAGGAGCAGTTCATGCTCCACTACAACTTCCCGCCCTACAGCGTGGGCGAGGTCCGCGCCCTCCGCGGTCCGGGGCGTCGCGAGATCGGCCACGGCAACCTCGCGCGGCGGGCCCTCCTTCCGGTGCTGCCGGACTTCGAGCGTTTTCCGTACGTCGTCCGCGTCGTGTCGGACATCTCCGAATCCAACGGGTCGAGCTCCATGGCCACGGTCTGCGGCGGATGCCTCGCGCTCATGGACGCGGGCGTCCCTCTCGCGCGGCCCGTGGCGGGCATCGCCATGGGGCTCGTGGCCGAGGGCGGGCGGATCGCGGTCCTCTCCGACATCCTCGGCGACGAGGACCACCTCGGCGACATGGACTTCAAGGTCGCCGGAACGTCCGCCGGCGTCACCGCCGTGCAGATGGACAACAAGATCGGCTCCCTCCCCGCCGAGGCCCTCGCCGCCGCCCTCGAACAGGCCCGCGCGGGGCGCTTCCACATCCTCGAGGAAATGGCCCGAATCCTCCCGGCGGTGCGGGGCGACCTCAAGAGCCATGCGCCGAGGGTCAACGCCCTCAGGATCCGCGTGGACCGCATCCGCGATCTCATCGGCCCCCGCGGCGCGACGATCCAGGAGATCGAGGCTACGACCGGCGCAGACATCACGATCGACGACGACGGCCTCGTCCTCATCTACGCGAAGGACGGAGGGTCGGCCGAGAAGGCGATCCGCCGCGTGGAGGAGCTGACGGCCGAGCTGCATGTCGGCCGGTGCTACAAGGCCACAGTGGTCTCGGTGAAGGACTTCGGGGCCTTCGTCCGGATCTACCCCGGCACCGAGGGG
>CAYQRN010000282.1:0-4382 GCA_964419995.1 uncultured Planctomycetia bacterium | reverse complement strand
TTCTGGAGCATCTTACGCTCCTTCCCAGGTGTCCACGAAACCGGGGCAAGACCAGGGATAGTTTGGGTTGTTGAAGACCGTCGCAGGTGGAGTCACCTCGAAACACTGGGTTGGCGGAACGAGGACCATTGGGGGGCCTCCGGGCGCCCAAGCCTGCAGCACGTACCAAGGTACGTCGGGTTCCATCGCATAAGGGATGGGCTTCGACAGAGGAGCCGCCTTGAGGGGGAAGGCCGGTTGATCGTCTGCGACGAAGGCGATCGTCAACACCGTCGTCACGACGAAGCCGAGACGAGTGACCTGTCTCATGGCTACCTCCGTCGACTCTGAAGGACATCGGGCGTCCGGAACAGCAACTCGCAACCCGCAGAGTCGCGTCGCGACGGTCTTTCGGCGAGCCTGCGACTCGCTGAGTGTACCATTCGACGTCGGCCCTGCCTCTCGGAAACTCGGAAAGCGCCTGCGCCTCGTCACGGTGGCGGGCGCCGGCCGGATGAGCGAACCCCGCCGCGGGTCGGAGTCGCTGACATCACGTGCGTGGAACCACTTATGAGTCGAGGTCCGAGCCGCTCGGACGTTGGCGGGAGGCAGGACTCCGGAGCACTCGGAACGTCGTGCCATCCGTGCTTCTCCCGCAGAACCGTGTGGACCAAGCCACACGCTTCTTCCAGTTGCGCTATCGGTGCAGGATCGGCAAGCCTACGCCGGAGGAGCGGCGAGGCAACGGCGGCAGCGTACCACGAGTGGGCGCATGATGGTCTCGCGGAGAGTACGCCGCGCGCGTCGTCGTTGCTATCGTCGCGCCGTGGAAGACGCCGGAGCGACCCTCCCCGCCGAGATACTGCCCCTCCGCCCGGGTGTCCGGGCCTTCATCCGCCCGGCCCTCCTCGCCGTTCTCGTTCTCGGCGGCGTCCTCGCGCTTCGCTGGCTGCCGGGGGGGGACGGATGGCTCCGCGCGGACA
This sequence comes from uncultured Planctomycetia bacterium, assembly GCA_964419995.1. Classification (GTDB taxonomy): domain Bacteria; phylum Planctomycetota; family CAYQRN01; genus CAYQRN01. The sequence continues at coordinate 3,420 of CAYQRN010000282.1, read as the reverse complement.
GGGCGACCGTGGATCGCCTCGCCCGGGAGGCCGTCAGCCACCCCATCGCCGGCGTGCTGCTCCTCTTCGCCATCAGCATCGCGGCCCCGCTCGTCTGGATCCCGCGCATCGCCGTCCATGCGGTCGGCGGCTGCCTCTTCGGTCCCCTGACCGGCGGCGGCGTCTCGGCTCTCGGCTGCTCTCTCGGCGGGTTCGCGTGCTGGGGGCTCGCGCGCCGCCTCGGCCGCGAGGCGGTCCGCCGCCGCCTCGGCGGCCGCTTCGGCCGTCTCGGCGTCGCCGTGGGCCGGAACGGCGCCCTCTTCGTCCTCGCTGTCCGCCTCTTCCCCGTCGGCAACTTCACGGCCACGAGCTACATCCTCGGGATCTCGCCCGTGAAGCCCCTCGCCTTCCTCGCCGGGGGATTCCTCGGCATCCTGCCCACGGCGCTCCTCTATGCGCTGCTCGGCGACGCGATCCTCGATGGCACCCTCGCGAAGTCCGCCGTCACCGCCGCAGGGTTCGCGGTGTTCTCGGTCGCCGGCTTCCTCCTCTTCCGCCGGCTCCTCCGCGACGCTCAGCCGCCGCCACCCCGCGAGATCTCGTCCGCCTCGTAGCGCAGATTCCGCTTCATCATCCAGCGGACCGCCAGGAGGTCCCGGAGAGCCCGGAAGACCCGGTTCCACATCCCGTACTTGCTCCGGCCCGCCACCCGCGGGCGGTGGTTCACGGGAATCTCCACGCGCGTCCCGCCATTCATCCGCACGAGCGTCGGGAAGAACCGGTGCAAGCCGTTGAAGAGCTTGAGGCTTCTCGCCATGTCGCCGCGGAAGAGCTTGAGAGAACACCCCGTATCGTGGACATCCTCCCCCGTGAGGCGGTTGCGGACGAAGTTCGCCACCCGCGTCGAGACCCGCTTCAGGAGGGGATCCCGGCGGTTCCTGCGCCAGCCGTAGACGAGGTCGTAACGCTCGCGGAGCTCGAGGAAGGCCGGGATGTCGGCAGGGTCGTTCTGCCGGTCGCCGTCCATGGTGAGGACGAACCGCCCCTTCGAGGCGCGGAATCCCGCCTCGAAGGCTGCGGTCTGTCCCGTGTTCCTGCGAAGCCGCAGGGGGCGCAGCTCGGGACAGCCTGTCGCGACACTCCGGATCTCCTCCGTGGTCCCGTCATCGCTGCCGTCGTCCACGAGAAGGACCTCGAAGCTCGTTCCCGTCCCCCGCAGGACCGGCACGAGCTCCTGAAGGAGCGGCTCCACGTTTTCGCGTTCGTTGTAGACCGGGATGACGACGGACAGTTCCATCACGGCGCCCTCCTCCCGACGATGACGAAGTGCCGCTTCCGGATCCGATGCTTCGCGAGGAGCTCGAGATCCCGCCCCATACGGTCGCGGAGGCTCGGGATCTCGCGAAGCTCCTCCCAGCGCACCACCAGCACCGGCCGCCCGGCCTCGCCTGCCGCGCCGTCGAGGAAGGCCGCCGCGGAGCCCGCGGCGCGGTTCTCCGCCGGCACCTCCTTCACGTTCCGGCCCGCGTAGAACAGGAGGCCTTCGTCCATGTGGCGGTAGATGCCGATGGGGCCTCCCTTCCCCGACAGCGCCAGGGCATGGGCGGCGAGAGTCCGGCGCGACTGGTGCCGGTTGAACCACGGCGCCATGCACGCGGTCCCCGCGGCTCCGGCGAGGACCACCGCCGCGGCCACGGCAACGATACCTCCGCGGATGCCGCCTCGACGCACGAGGAGGGGCGCCGCGACAGCCGGCAGGAGCAGCGCAAGACCCGTCACGCGGAGATCGGCGAGGAGATCCGGGAACCGGGAATCCTCCGCCGACACGGGGATGTCGAGGTTCGCAAGTCCACGCGCCGCACCGGTCGCCTCGAGGAGCCATGCGGCTCCCGCCGGCACCACGGCTCCGAGGGCCACGGCGCCGCCCAACGCAGCGAGGATGGCCCCGAGAGCGACCGTTCCGCCGGCCAAGCACCGGCGCGCCCGCGCGGCGGCGTCGCGAAGCAGTGTTCCCTCGACCGCGAGCGCGACGACGATGACGAGGGCCGGCCAGAGGGGCAGGAGGTAGATGCCCCGCTTCCCCGGAAAGGCGGACTGGATCGCAAGGAAGAGGCCGGCGTGCAGGGCCGCGAACCCGAAGAGCGACCGCGCCTCCGCCGGAAGATTCCGCCAGGGTCGCGCGGGCAGGAGGAGGAGGAGCGGGGACCACGGAAGGAGATAGAGGGGGGTCTTCCGGAGGTAGAAGTGCCACGGATTCTCGTGGGCAAGCCCCCGCTCCATCCTCTCGATCGTGTGATAGCCGAGGGACGCCCGGAGGAACTCCGGTTCCCGGCTCCCGGCCCAGAGCACGAAGGCCCCGGCGCCCGCGAGGAGCAGGAGAAAGCCCGCCGCCGCGCCCCGCCGGGCGAGCCCGCGCCCCCGGCCCGTCAGGATCGCGTGCAGGACGACGACGGGCAGCACGAGGAGCGCCAATGGCCCCTTCGTGAGGATCGCGAGGAGGAGAGCGAGGAAGCCCCCGAGGAAATCCCGCGTCCGCCCGGAGACCACGGCCCCGTGGAGCCGGAGGGCCGACGCCGCCACGAAGGCGGCGAAAAGCATGTCGAGCTGGGCAGCCCGCGACTGCCAGAGAAAGAGCGCCGAGGACGCGAGACAGGCAGAAGCGACGGCTCCCGCTCGCCAGCCTGCGACCCTCCTCACGGCTGCGAAGACGATACCCGCCATGAGCGCGGCGCCGAGAACCGAGGGGACGCGCGCGATGGCCTCGTCCACGGCGCCCCCCGTGAGCCGCGCGGCGAGGGTCGTGATCCAGAAGAAGAGCGGGGGCTTGTCGGCATAGAAGGTGCCGTTCAGCGTGAGCGTCGGACCGATCCCTGCCGCGGCCATCTCCCGCGCCACCGTGGCGTACCGGCCCTCATCCGGCGGCCAGATGTCCCGGGCCCGAAGGCCGATGAGGGAAGCTCCCAGGACGAGAGCCGCCGTCGCGACGCATCGCAGCATTCCCTTCCCCATTCCCCGCGCCTGCGGTCGGCGCGACCACCCCGCCGCCGGGGCGGTCCCCGCTTCACCTCGCGAACGGCCCGGTTTCGGGGAACGTGGGCCGGATCCGGCGCCCGTGACGCAGGTGGCGGAAGAACGGCGCCTTCTCCCGCTCGTAGGCCACCTTCCCGTTGACGATGGCCGTTTCGACGAAGGTGCGGAAGTCGAGCGGATGTCCGTCGAGGATGAGGACATCTGCGTCCTTGCCGGCCTCGAGGGAACCGACACGGTCCGCGACGCCAAGGATGGCTGCCGCCTGGATCGTGATGGACCGGAGAGCCGTTTCGGACTCGAGGCCGCCCCGGACGCCGAAGGCCGCCTCCACCGGGAGCGTGAGCATGTCGCGGCCGGCGATGCCGTTAGTGGACATGCAGCCCGACAGGGCCGTGTGGGCGAAGCGGATGC
>CAYQRN010000281.1:0-4387 GCA_964419995.1 uncultured Planctomycetia bacterium | reverse complement strand
CAGGATGTCCGCAGTGTCGACCACCGCGACATCCTATGAAGGTCGGCGGACCGGAGCAGGCGGGAGCGAAGGGCGGGCCGGCGGCGGCCGGAGCCTCCCGGGACGCTGCCTCCCTCGCGGGCCCTCAGCGCGGCGCGGCGACGGGGGCACCCGCCTCGAGGAGTGCCTCGCCCACGATGCGAGCCACGCGCCGGGCGCCCTCCTCGTTGAAGTGGACGTCGTCGTAGAAGCAGGCGGCGTCCCGCCCGAGAGTCGCGGCGAGGTCGATGAGGAGGATCCCCCGCTCCCGGGCCGAGGCGCGGAGGCGGTCGTTGAATCTCTCGAGCCCCTCGGCGAGGGCGGCGGGGGTGTAGTACTCGTGCCCGGGAGCCTGCTGGAACGCGCCGACCCCGCCCATCCAGAGGTGGGCCTCGACTTCCGGGACAAGGTCGACGGCCCAGACCGCGGGCTGGGTGATCACGACGAGGCGGGCTCCGGCCGCGGCGGACTCCGCGGCCATTCGGCCCACGTTGGCGTCGAACTCGCGGAGCGCTGGCGCGAGGTCGGGCAGATCGCTCCGCAGGCGCGCCGCGCCGCGACGGTGTTCCCTCCAGCGGTTCACGCAGGCGCCCGCCGGGTCCTGGACGAAGTCCGGTTTCATGAATCGGCGGCGGAATCCGCCGAGGACGCGCCACAGGGCGAGCCGGCGGTGGAAGGCCGTACGCACGTCGGCCTCCGGGGGAACGATCGCGAAGGCCGAGGGCATGAGGGCTTCGGCCGCTCCCGGTCGGGAGAGGCCCTCGGGGTCGTAGAGATCGTCCTCCGCGAGGCGGCGGAGGAGGTCGTTGAGCCCCGCCATGACGAGGACGACGTCGAGCCCTGGGACGGAGGCGCGGAGGGACCCGATGATGAGGACGTGCTCCCTCGTGCGCTGTCCGCTGCGCCCCGCGTTGCCGATCCAGACGCGGTCGCCGCCGAGACGGTTCCGGAGATGGGTCTCGAGGAGCGCCGGCCACGTCTCGTCCTGGTCGAGGTAGAGGCACTCCGTCGTGCTCCCGCCGACGGCGACGAGGCGAAGGTCCGCCCCCTCCCGGAGAGGAGCGGCGCGGAAGCCGGCGTCGTTGACGATGAAGCGGGAGGAGCCCGCGATCCCGTGGAGGATGGCGGGATCCGGCGTGAGGGTCATGTGGAGGCCCGGCGGCCAGATGAAGCGGGCCGTGGCCGCGGGGTAGAAGAGGCGGAGCGCCACCTCCGCCAGAACGACGGTGAGAAGCGTCGCGGCCGCGATGCGCAGGAGTCGGGAAAGGGCTCTCCGCATCCGGCCATTATAGGCGCCGGCTGAGGACACAAGCCGCTTGAGGCGGACGCCGCCCCGCGACAGCCTCGGGCTGTCGGAAAGGACGGACACTTGCCCCGCGACGGTCATGCTCTCCGGACCCCCGCCCGTGCCGGGCGGTGCGGCTGGACCCGGGACGATCCCCTCATGGTCGCCTACCACGACACGGAGTGGGGCGTGCCGCTCCATGACGACGGGAGGATCTTCGAGTTCCTCCTTCTCGAGAGCGCCCAGGCCGGGCTCTCCTGGAGCCTGATCCTGGCCCGGCGCGAAGGTTACCGCCGCGCGTTCCGGGGCCCCGACCCGCGCCGCGTCGCCGCCTTCGGCCGGCGCGACGTGGAACGTCTCCTCCGGGACCCCGGCATCATCCGTAATCGCCTGAAGATCGAGGCGGCCATCCGGAATGCCCGTGTCTTCCTCGATATCAGGGGGGAGTTCGGGTCCTTCGACGCGTACGTCTGGCGGTTCACGGGGGGGCGAGTTCTCCGGAATCGCTTCCGTGACCTCTCCGAAGTGCCGGCGCGGACTGCGGACTCCGATGCCCTTTCCGAGGACCTGCGCCGCCGCGGGATGCGGTTCGTCGGTTCGACCATCATGTACGCGCACATGCAGGCCGCCGGAATGGTGAACGACCACCTCGTGAGCTGCTTCCGCCACCGCGAGGTGGCCGCGCTCGAGGAGGGGCGGGCGTGACGGAACGCCGGGCGGCACCGGATCGGCTCCGGAACAACTTCGAGACCTCGCAGGTCCTGCTCCTGCGCCTTGCCTGGATCGCTGCCGCGGCGGCGGCCGTTCCCATCGCCGCCGTGGCCGGGAGCGCCGGCTCGATCCGGCGGCACGCCGCCATCTTCGCTGTCGGCGTCATCCTCGGGACCCTCGCCCTCATTCTCGGCCTCTCCGGCTGGATCCTCGGGCTGCAGGCGCGACGGATCCGGAAGATGCTCCGGGAGTTCGAGGAGGGGCGATATCTCGCGCACTGGACGGACTTCACGCCGGAGGAGGCCGCGGCCTTCATCGCCGAGGCGTACCCGAAGCTCATCCGGAAGACCTCGCTCGTGGCGAGGCTCGTGACGGCCATCATCATGGCCGCTCTGGCCTTCGGCGTCACCCTCGGCGACCTCGGAGACAACGCGGGCGATGACTGGATCCTCGTGGTCTTCGTGACTGCGGCGGCGGCCGCCCTCGGCATCGCAGCCGGCGGCCTGCTCGGTCGCCGCATCAACGCCGCCCACAGGGCTCGCTTCGCCCGACTCGGGACCGCCGGACTCGAGGTCTTCGTCGGGCACTCCGGCGCATGGTTCGCCGAGGAGTACCTCCCCTTCAACCACCTGTTCCACATGCTGGCGGCCGCCGAGGTGGTCGACGGAAGCCCTCCGAAGCTCCGGCTGACCATCCGCGTCTCGTCGGGCGAGGCCTATTCCGTCCAGACAAGGGACCTGCCGGTGCCGGCGGCGCGCCTCGAGGAGGCTCGGGCCGTCGTGGCCATGCTTTCGCCGGCCCGGCGTCGCGCGTGACACGGGCCGGCCTCGCCCCTTCGTGGAGATCTCCATGAGACTCGATCGTCTGTCCGGGGAGTCGGCCCGGAAGTCCGCGTCGCTTGCCCTCGCCGGGCTCCACCGCGAGTACCCGAACAAGATCGCGCATGTCCTGAACGGGGATGCCGACGTCCGCCCGCCCCGGGACCTCACGCCGGCCTTCTACGGGTGCTACGACTGGCACTCCGCCGTCCATGGCCACTGGATGCTCGCACGCCTCCTGCGGGTCCTTCCCCGGGCTCCCTTCGCGGCGGAGGCCCGCGCCGCCTTGGCGCGGAGCCTCACCGAAGCCAATCTCGCCACGGAGGCTGCGTACGTCGGCGCGAAGAGCCGCGAGTCCTTCGAGCGCCCCTACGGTCTCGCCTGGCTCCTGACGCTGGCGCTCGAGCTCGCCGAGTGGAACGATCCCGACGCGCTGCGCTTCGGCCGATCCCTGAGGCCCCTCGTGGACGTGGCGGCGGACCGGCTCCGGCGCTGGCTTCCGCGACTCACCCATCCCGTCCGGTCCGGCGAGCATTCCCAGACGGCCTTCGCCCTCGGCCTCATCCTCGACTGGGCGCGGGGGACCGGAGTTCCGGAGATGGCCGACCTCGTCGCGGACCGGGCGCGGAGCTTCTTCCTCGGGGACCGGGGCGCGCCTCTCACCTACGAGCCCTCGGGAGAGGACTTCCTCTCACCCTGCCTCGCCGAGGCCGATGTCATGCGCCGCGTGCTCGAGCCCGGCGAATTCGCCTCCTGGCTCGGCGGATTCCTGCCGGGCCTCGGAGCGGGCGCGATGGGGGCGGGCGTGGCTCCGGTCGTGCCGGCCGATCGCTCCGATCCGAAACTCGTCCATCTCGACGGGCTCAATCTGAGTCGCGCCTGGATGCTCGAGGGGATCGCGTCGCGGCTCGCCGATGGGGATCCGCGCCGGCAGGCGCTCGCGGCGGCCGCCCGGGAGCACGAGGCGGCGGGGCTTGCCGGAGTGAGCAGCGAACACTACGTGGGCAGCCACTGGCTCGGGACCTTCGCTGTCTACCTGCTCACGGAGCGGGGGCTCCGGTGACGGACCCCGCCGGCCGCCGCAGCGGCCGGTGCGTCTTCGGAGGGACCTCGGCGGTCAGGGCTGGTAGATCTCCGCTCCGAGGGGGCCGCCGCCGAGGACCATGACCGTACCGTCCGGCAGGTTGGCGGAGATGGGGAGGAATCGGGCGGCAGCCATGGAGCCCGTGGGCGCGATGCTGCCGCCGGATCCGGAAGTCGTGAAGACGTCGGCGCTCGCCGTCGTGCCAGTCGTGAAGACCTGGTTCGTCACGTTGACGTCGAGATTGAATCCGCCGTAGATGAGCGCCTTGCCGCCGGGGAGCGCGGCGATGCCGGCTCCCGCCCGCCCCTCCTGCATGCCGTTCACGGTCGCGAAGCTCCCGCCGAGGAAGCCGCTCGAGTAGACCTGGCAATCCGTGCGAGTCCCGACGACGATGGTCGTCGGATCGAAGGTCGTGAGGAACTGCGTGAGATCGAGCGTGAGTCCGCCGACGAGGAGCACCTTGCCATTGGT
>CAYQRN010000280.1:0-4389 GCA_964419995.1 uncultured Planctomycetia bacterium | reverse complement strand
CGGAGCCCGATCGCCAGAGGGAAGCCTGCACGGCCGAATCGGCGTGTTCGAGATTCCGATCGAGTCGATCCTCGAATGAGCCGGGAAGCGGAGGGAGCTTCTCACCTCCGATGCGATATCGACGCAGGTGATCGTCCTCTTCGACGAGCGTGCGGAGGAACTCGAAGAACGGCAGATCCGGCGTCGCGGCGATCGGGTCCCGGATGAGCGTCTCGTCGTCATCGACGGCAACGAGCGTCGGGACCCGACCCGCATGGTAGAGGAATGAGAGTCCGCGGAGCTTCCTCTCCTCCGCGGTCAGGCCGGCTTCCCGGAAGACCGTGTCGAAGAAGCCGGCGAAATCGGCATCCGGGTTCGGAATGTCGGGCGCGTAGAACTCGCTCAGCACGGCGCGGCCCGGGTAGACGGCTGCAAAGAAGGGGACCGGCACGAAGCCGGGCCAGGGTCGGAGGGAGAGGGCCGGCATCCCCATGATGTCGAAGCGGTCGAGGAAGACCTCGTTCGCGAATTCGCCTGCCAGGGCGGCGTCGGGTCGTTCGAACGAGCGACCGTTCCATCCCTTGATCCGGTCCCGCAAGCTCCCGAGAAGCGCCCGCAGCCCCGCGGTCCACGCTGCCGTCCCGCCCGTCTGCGGCAGGCTGGCATCGTGATCGAGCAGCGGCCGGGCGCCGCTGACGACGTCGATGTAGATCCCGTCGTGGGGCGTGGTCGCGACGAGATCCCGCCAGAGGGCATCGATGAGCACGCGGGTGGTCGTTCTCGATGGATTCAACGAGCCGAATTCGTGTCCCGTCCAGAACGTCGTGATGACGAGGCGGTCGAGGTCGTTGCGGGCGGTACGCCCGGGGCCATCGTTGAGATGCCACGTGCGCGACACCACATCCCATGCGTGGATCAGGGAGTAGGGGAGAACGCCGGCTCCGAGCGCTCGCGTCCGCTCTGCCGCTCCGGGGAACCTCTCCTTCACGCCGTAGTCCGGCCAGAGTGTGTCGAACGCGTTGGTGTGCCAGTAGAACCACAGAACCTCGATGGCAGAGGTGCCGAGGAAACCGGCGAGAGTCTTCACGTCTCGGACGAACACGTCGAAGTCGTCCCCGCCCTCACGGGTCGCGAAGCTCCCGCGGAGGAGCCCGAGGCTCATGTTCCGCGCCCGGCCGGAGAAGCAGACCGCGGTTTCGAGCGGACCCCGTGCGGACCATTCCTGCGAGAGGGCCCACCTGCCGTACTCCTTCGCGGCGTCGTACCAGCGGCCGCGGAGCGGCGTGAGCCGGATCCTGTAGGGGATCTCGTAAGTGGTGGTCGGCGGCGTGCCGGCGCCGGCGCGGACGTTGTCGGGAGGGTAGTGGAGGACCGCGAACGCCGTCGACACTCCCGTCCCGAGCGCAAGGAAGTCCTTCCGGTATCCCTTCCCGTCCCGCGTGTCCATGAGGAGAACGGGACCATCCGGTGTGTAGTAGGCGAAGGCCTGTACGGGAGCCCCGAAGGAGGGATGGGTGAAGGGTTGCCAGGACAGGGTTGTCGGGTTGGTGTATGCGAGCTTCCGCGCGGGATCGCGGACGATGCCTCCGCCCACGAAGGGCGCGAGGAGGACATCCTCCGCCGGATCGCCGAGGGGGCGGATGTCGAGGGCGGGGAACACGACGGCGTAGAGGGTATGGGCCTCGAGGCTGCCCGTCACCGCGAGGGACAGGTCGACGCCCTCCTCGTCGGCCCGGATGCGCGCGTGGACGCGGAACGAGCCGGGCACCGGGTAGGCCTGCATGGGCCAGATGATCTCGATGCCCTCCGGTGCTTCGACGACGGTGGGTGCGAGGCTGCCAGGCTGCGTGCCGGTGATGAGCTGCAGCGGAGGGCCGGGAAAGTGAGGCGACGGTGCCAGCGTCGTCACGTTTCTTACGACGAGCGCGAAGAGGGGCAGGGCGCCGAACTCGAAGACCGCGTCTCCGTGCCGGAGCCTCGCGATCTGCGGCCCGAATCCCCGGTCCTCCATCTCGATCACGGGCTTCGCAACTGTTGCCATGTCGCCGACCCCCCGCCTTCAGGGCCGCCGGGCCGGCAGCCATCCTCCGGTCCCCGGTGCGCACCTCGCCGGCGTGGAGAGCACCTTCGTCACGATGTTCGGGAAGCCCTCGCCGGGCGGTCCAAGCGTCTGGATTCCCGCGCGGACGGACGCCGATGCCGCGTCCACCGCGTCCGTCGTGAGACTCGCATCGAGACGGAACCATGCACCCGCGAGACCGGCAAGTTCCAGGGCGACGGCGCTTGCGTCCTCGATGCGGATCACGTCGCCGTGATCGAACCAGATGACGCCGTCGACCGATTGCCGAGGCTGCACGTGGATCTGGAAGCTCGCATCCTCGGGGATCCCGACCGGTGCGAGGACGAGGGAAAGGACACTGGCATCCCCGAGTCGGACCGATGCGGACGAAGCCGTCAACTCGGGCGACCCCTTCTTGGCCGTGACGAGCAGGACCGACTCGACGCAGCCCGCAACGGGGGACGGATCCGTGAAAGCCGTCCTTGGGATTCGGGCCGCTCGGGAGTCGGGCAGGGCCTTCGTGACGACGTCCACCGTTGCCCGGGCTGATCCCGTCCAACCTTCCTCGCGCAAGGTGAGGAGCAGTCTCACCTCGGGCCCCGAAACCAGGACATTCGCGCCCTCGATCGGCGCCAGGGGGTCGGCGATGCCGAGCGTGGCCGCCGCCGAACCTGCGGCGTCCTGGGTGATGAGCTCGGCCGGACCCACTCCCCTCCATCCCGCGCCATCCGAACCCTCCTCCGCACCCACACGCAACTCCGCCGCGACGCCATCGATCGCGAGGCACGTGGATGCCACGAAGATCCCCGTGGCCCAACGGAGAGGAACCCCCGCAGTCCGCACCGGCGCCGCACGTGTCACGACGGTCTCCGACAGGAGGCGGAGGATCATTTCAGCTCTCGCCTGGGTGGAGGAACCAGCCGCTGATCGTGACTCGGGGAAAAGAGTAGTATGGTCCTCCAGCTGCGTCGTCGTAGGAGAGGACGAGCAACTGGCCGGGTCTGACGATCAGGGGCCCGGGATAGACGTATTGGTACGGCGCCATGGCGCCCTCGCGACCGTGAAGCCACGCAACGCGCAAGCCGTCGACATAGACAGAGAGCCTGGCACCGGTGTTCTCAGGGGCTGTGATCGCCATGATCGCCGCGCCGAGGTCGTTCGGCATCTGGCAGACGAAGGGCGCCGGGAACGTCACATCGATGACCGTGGTGAAGGCTCGATCGAGGGTCAGGTCCGAGAGGCGGATGGGCTGTCGTCTCGCGGCCGTACCGCTGGCGGCCGTGCCGGAGAGCCAGAGGGGGAGGCTTGCGAAGACGAGGGCCGTGATGACGGTGAGAGGCTTCATGATGGTTCACTCCTTGTTGAATCGCGTCGAGAATTGCCCGGGGGGAGCTCGAGTCGGCTCCGATCCGATGTGCGTCGCTGCACGGTGGACCAGCCGACCGCGCGTCGTTGCGGTCTACGCCATGAACGTGTTGAGCCTGACCGAGAAGATGACGGTGCCGGCAGCGCTCAGCTTGTAGCGAATCCGGATCCACGGGGTACCGAGCGGCACGTTGTTCCTCGCGCCACCGGACGACGCTGCGGCGCCCGCCGCGCAGGTATCCACGATGGTGCCAGCCCCGGCGGCAGAGGTTCGCTTCGAGAACTGATAGTTCCCTGTTGTCCAGTCCATACCGTTGACGGCCTGCCATTCGATCTGGTCGCATCCCTGTTCCACGATCGAAAGCAGATCTGCTCCGGAGATCGAATGTACGGACGTGGCGACGGTGACGCCGTTGGCTCCGGCCATGCTGATGGGGCCGACGTCGATGGTGGTCGTGCCGTCGGCGAGTGCGAAGGGTCCGAAGACGAGTAGCATGCTCGATCCTCCTCGTGTGTCGAGTTTCGGATTCCACCGCATGCACCCGGCTGCGTTCGCCGCGTGCACCCGGCTGCGTCGTCCACCTGGAGAACTTGGACCGATCTGCCTGAGAAGTCAAGAGGAATCCGAGGCGCGCAGGTCGGGAGATTCCCGGAGTGTGGGCGCCTGGGGCGGTGATCGCCCCGTTACGGGGCGGCTGTGCGGCCCGGGCCCGGTGACGCCCGGAGCGAACGCAGGATCCGATGCCCGGCATGTGCGAAGGGAGAGGGAGGACGGATGTCCAAGCCCGCGCCTCCCGCGAGGCGGCGGGTCGGGACGCTCGGGAGCGCTCGGGCGAAGATCGCCGAACCCGCGACCGCCACCGAGCGCCTCAACACGGAGGCGGCCCTCCACCTCGTGACGGCCATGGCCGAATCGGGCCGTGACGCCGCTCTCGACCTTCTGCTCCGCCGGGCGGAGCGCCCCCCCTTCGATGGCTGGTACGGGC
>CAYQRN010000279.1:0-4443 GCA_964419995.1 uncultured Planctomycetia bacterium | reverse complement strand
CTGAAGGAAGACCCTCGAAAGTGAGAGAGCGAGGCCGCCCGCCAGAGCGGCGATGCGGGACCCCGTGAGACGGTAGATCGTCACCAGGACGACCCCCGCTGCAAGAGCCTGGAAGACGGCGGATAGGAGGTTCACCCCGAGGGCAGGCTCCCCCCCGAGGGGAAGCCTGGCGGCCATCTGCGCCATGAGGGTGTAGAGGGGATAGCCCGGGGCGTGGGCGACGCCCCGGGTGACCGCAACCGCGATGAGCTCGCCCGAATCGCCGGGGGGCACGGTCGGACAGACCAGGAAGAGGGCGAGGACGACGTGCAGGATCGCGAGGATCAGGGCGGTGCGGAGGATCCCCCGGTCCGGGACGTGGACCGATGGCCCCCGCCTTCCCCCCATCCCGCGTACTCGTCGGGGTCCGGCGGATGAACCATGCCGCGTTTGCGCCATAAGTATATACTAATAAACATTTTGTGAATGTCCATCCAGAAGCAGAGCCCCATGCCACCGGAAATCCGCGTTGACCCCCCGGGACGCCCTCCTATAATCGACCTCGTTCTCTCCTCTTGCCGACGCCATCCCGGCTCGGCCGGACCCCGACAGCAAAGAACAGACAACGTCCCTCCCGGCACGGGTCGGACGCGCGAATTCGGAAAGAGATCAGGAAGGTCCCGTAAGCCTCGAATGATCGCCTCCGAAGGATCGAACCCCCGGGAGCGCGTCTTCCGGGGGTTCGTTCATTCCCGGCGGACGCCTGCCGCCGGGCCCCCCGCCCGAGAGGAGTTCGCGCCTCGCCGCGGTTGGCATCGGGCGCCCCGCGCCGCAACGACGCCCGGGCCTCGCCCCGACGCCCGCCCCGAGACCACGACCGTGGCCGACCCGGAGGTCCGGCTCGCGCCGAGGTACCGGGTCTTCATCCACAACGACGACGTGACCCCCATGGAGTTCGTGATCCACGTCCTCGAAGCGATCTTCCACCTCCCCTACATCCGGGCGCTCCAGGTCATGCTCGAGGCTCATGAGACCGGCGTCGCCCATGTCGTCACGCTCGAGTTCGAGGAGGCCGAGTTCAGGGTGGAGCGGGCCCACTCCCTCGCCCGGGGCCGCGGATACCCCCTCACGTTCACCATGGAACCCGAGGACTAGCGCGCATGACGCGACGCCATCCCCTCTGGATCGGCGGGGAGCCGCGCGATTCCGCCCGAAGCGCCGCCGTCGCGAATCCCTTCGACGGATCGCCTGCAGCCGAGGCTGCCCTCGGGACGGCACAGGATCTCGACCTCGCCATCGCATCGTCCCGCGCGGCCTTCGAGGCCACGCGACGAGCGGCGTCTCATGAGCGGTCCGCGTGGCTCCACGCCATGGCGCGGAGCCTCGAAGAGCGCTCGGGCGAGTGCGCCGACATCATCCGCGCCGAGGCCGGCAAGCCGTCGAGCCTCGCCCGGGCCGAGGTCGCGAGGGCGATCTTCACCTTCCGGACGGCTGCCGAGGAGGCCCTGCGGCCCGCGGGCGAATCCCTGCCCCTCGACGTGGCGCCGCACGCGCGGGGTCGCACTGGAATCGTCCGCCGCTTTCCGAAAGGCGTGGTCGCCGGCATCGTGCCGTTCAACTTCCCCCTGAACCTCGCCGCCCACAAGGTGGCTCCAGCCCTCGCCGCCGGCGCCACGATCGTCCTGAAACCTCCCCCGGAGGCGCCGGGGCCGGCACTCCTCCTCGCGGAGATCGCCGCCCGATCCGGCGCGCCGGCGGGATCCGTCAACGCCGTCCTCGTGCCCGTCGCGGAGGCCGGAGCCCTCGCGACGGATCCGCGCATCGCCGTCCTTTCCTTCACGGGAAGCGCCCGGACGGGCTGGGCCCTCCACGCGCGCGCCGGCCGAAGAACGGTCGTCCTCGAGCTCGGCGGCAACGCCGCTCTCGTCGTCGATCGCACGGCGGATCTCGATGAAGCCGCCGACCGCGCCGCACGGAGCGCCTTCGCCTACGCCGGCCAGGTCTGCATCAGAACTCAGCGCATCCTCGTCGAGGAGCCGGTCTTCCGGGCCTTCGAGGAACGTTTCCTCCTCGCCGTCGATACCGCGATCGTCACGGGGGACCCCCGCCGCGACGACGTCCTCTCGGGCCCCGTGATCCATGACGCGGCCCGCACCCGCATCACGGCGTGGTACGAGCGTGCCGTGGCCGCGGGCGCCACGGTCCTCCGCCCCCTGCGCCGGGAGGGAACGCTGCTCCACCCGGCCGTGCTCCGCGATGTCCCACCGGAAGAACCCGCGTGGGCGGAGGAGGTCTTCGGGCCGGTCGTCTCCCTCGCGTCATTCCGCACCTTCGACGAGGCCATCGAACGCGTCAACGACTCCCGCTACGGCCTCCAGGCCGGGGTCTTCACCTCGGACCTCCCGCGGGCCCTCGCCGCCTTCGAGAGGATCGAGACGGGCGCCGTCATCGTGAACGACGCGCCATCGTTCCGCGTGGACACGATGCCCTATGGCGGCATCAAGGACTCGGGCTGGGGCCGCGAGGGCCTGCGCAGCGCCATCGCGGAGATGACGGAGCCGCGCCTCCTCGTCCTGCCGCCGCCCGCCTGAGCCGCCGGGCGCCCCGCCCACACGTCCGAGATTCCCGCTCCACGCTCGCCCGGCGCCGCGACGTCCGGCCCGGCCATCCGCCGCTGCTATGATCCGCCGCGAACCCGCGCCCGCGGCGGGAGGACACGTGAGGGTGCCGTGCATCGCAAGCCTCTTCATCATCGTCTCCGGCATGACCGCTCCGGGAACTCCATGAACGACGCGCGTCGCCGGGCATGGGCGACACGGGGGACGGGACGGGCTCTCGCCCTCTCCGCAGCCGTCCCCATCGCCTTCCTTCTCTCCTGCTCCTCGACGTCCGGACCCCGGCACGACGGCGGCGCCGCGACGCCCCGAACTCTCCCGGCAGCCGAGCCGTCCCGTCTCGAGGCGAGTCTCCGCGACCTCACCGCGAAGCCGCACCTCGCCGGAACCGCGGCGCAGCGTCGCACGGCCGAGTACGTCCGGGACCGGATGCTCGCCTTCGGACTCGAATCCGAAATCCTCGAGTACGAGGTCCTCCTGCCGCATCCCCGCCGCACGCAGGCCGAGCTCCTCTCGCCGGTGGCCTTCCAGGCACGGATGATCGAGGAGGCTGCCGCCGGCGATCCGGACACGCGCAACGAGACGGCCGTGCAGCCGTTCCTCGCCTGGTCCGCCAACGGTGCGGTCACGGCGCCGCTCGTGTACGTGAACTACGGCCGCCCCGAGGACTTCGCCGCCCTCGAGACGCTCGGCGTCTCGCCCCGCGGCGCCATTGCCATCGCGCGCTACGGCAGGAACTACCGCGGCGTCAAGGTGAAGATCGCGGAGGAACGGGGCTGTTCGGGGATCCTCATCTACTCGGACCCGGCCGACGACGGCCCCGCGCGGGGCGACGTCTACCCGAAGGGCCCCTGGCGCCCGCCCACGGCCGTCCAGCGCGGGAGCATCGTCTACTCCCACATCCGGCCGGGCGACCCCACGACACCGGGCGTGCCATCGCTGCCGGGGGTGGCACGCACAGCCATCGAGGATCTCGACACCCTCCCCTCCATCGTCGCCGTGCCGCTCTCCGCAGCCGACGCCGAGCCCTTCCTGCGATCCCTCGAAGGGCCGGCGGTCCCTGACGGCTGGCAGGGCGGATTCTCCTTTCCGTACCGCGCGGGCGGCACGCCGGCCACGGTGGCCTCGATCTCCGTGGAGCAGGACCGGAGCCTGCGGAAGATCTGGAACACCGTCGCCACGCTACGGGGGTTCGACCTCTCCGACGAAGTCGTTCTCGCGGGAAACCACCGCGACGCCTGGGTCCATGGCGCGGCCGATCCCTCGAGCGGCACCGCGGTCCTTCTCGAGGCCGCCCGCCTCCTCGCGCTCGAGGCGGCGGAGGGCCGCCGGCCGAGGAGGACGATCCGCTTCGCCACATGGGACGCCGAGGAGTTCGGCCTCGTCGGATCCACCGAGTACGGAGAGCACCGGAGAGACGAGCTCTCCCGGAGCACGGTCCTCTACGTGAACTGCGACACGGCCGTGACCGGCGACTCGCCCCACGTCTCCGGCCCCGCGACGCTGCGCCGCTTCGTCGCCGGCGTCCTCGCCGGCGTGCCCGACGGCGACGGCGGGACGCTTCTCGACAGGGTTCGCGGAGACAAGCCGGACTTCACCATGGGCCTCCTCGGGGGAGGTTCCGACTTCGCTGTCTTCCAGAACCACCTCGGGATCCCCTGTCTCGACGTGGCCTCGTCAGGTCCCTACGGCGTCTACCACTCCGGATTCGACACCTTCGGTTGGATGAAGTCCCACGGCGATCCGACCTTCGAACATCACGCCCGCGTGGCCACGCTGCTGGCCTCGCTCCTGCGCGCCGCCGCCGACAGCCCCATCCTGCCCCTTGACCACGACGCCGGCGGAGCGG
>CAYQRN010000278.1:0-4498 GCA_964419995.1 uncultured Planctomycetia bacterium | reverse complement strand
CGGGGATCGCGATCCGCCCCGGCACGTCGAGCCGGCGGGGGTGGGGCTGCGGCGCCGGCGGACCCGTGAGGAGGAGCGCTCCGTGCTCCACGGAGAGACGGATTCCGCGGGGGAGGTTCGCGTGGCTCCGGCGTCCCGCGAGGATCTCCATGGCAGCGCGGGTGCTCCTCGGATCGAGGGGGGGCGCCGCCGGATCGATCCCGGCGGCCAGCGTGCCGAGGGCAGCGTGGACGACGGCCGCCGGCGCCCCGCGGAACTCCGCGGCGTCGAGGAGGACGAAGCGGCGGGCCTGGCGGCGTACGGCCCGGGCGAGGAGGGCGGCGGCGGCGCGGTCGATGCGACGCGACAGGCGGCGCGCCGCGTCCATGAAGCGAAGAGAAGCGGCGTCGAGGGCGGCTGCGGCGTCCGGTGAGGCTGGCGAGGCCAGGACCCGTCGGATCCGGTTCCTGAGGAATATGTCCGAACGGTTCGACGAGTCCTCGACGAAGGGGATGCCGCGTTCCGCGAGAAAGGCGCGCAGCTCCGCCCTCCGGAAGTCCGCGAGAGGGCGAACGACCTCTGTCGTTGCATCCGGCGCGAGGGGTCGCCGGACGGGAATCCCGGCCTGCCCGCGTGGTCCGGCGTCCCGCAGGAGCCTCATGACGAGCGTCTCGATGCGGTCATCCTGGTGGTGGGCCAGGGCGATGGCGGCGAGGCCCTTCCGGCGGCCGATGGCAGCGAAGGCCCCGTAGCGACGGCGGCGCGCTGCATCCTCGGATCGGGGCGGAGGCGAGGCGATCCTGCGGACGATCACGGGGAGGTCGAGGGATCGGGCCGTGGCCCGCACGAAGCGCTCATCGCGGTTTGACTCGGCGCCACGCAGCCCATGGTTCACATGGATGACGACGAGGCGGTTCGCGCGGCGCTTCTTCTCGAGGCCATGGGCAAGGTGGAGGAGCGCCATGGAGTCAGCGCCGCCGGACACGGCGAGTCCGACCGGGCCGAGGCGAGGGACGAGGCGGCGCCACGCCGTCGCGAAGCGGCGGGGAAGGCCGGCGGAGGCACGCTTCTCCCGCGCCCGGCGCCCGTCCGCCGGCCTTCCGGGCGGCGTCACCGATGGTACAATCCGCCGCATTCCACGTTCCTCCATCCGGGCGCGGCCCACGGGCCCGCTCCCCGTCCCCTCCGGAGCTTCCGCATGGCGATCCGCGTCGGCATCAACGGGTTCGGCCGCATCGGCCGCAACGTCTTCCGGCTTCTCATGAAGGACCCCGCCTTCGAAGTGGCGGCGGTCAACGACATCACGACGCCGGAGATGCTCGCGTATCTTCTCAAGTACGACACCGTGCACGGGCGGTACAAGGGCGAAGTCCGCCACGAGGGGAATACCCTCATCGTGGACGGCCGCAGCGTGGCGGTCCTCTCGGAGAAGGACCCGGCAGCCCTGCCCTGGGGCCGGCTCGGCGTCGGCGTGGTCGTCGAGTCGACGGGACGCTTCTCGAAACGGGAGGACTGCAGGAAGCACATCTCGGCGGGCGCGAAGAAGGTCCTCCTCACGGTCCCGGCCAAGGACGAGATCGACGCCACGGTCGTCATGGGCGTGAATCACGAGACGCTCTCGAGGACCGCGGAAATCGTGAGCAATGCCTCCTGCACGACGAACTGCCTCGCGCCCCTCGCCAAGGTGCTGAACGACAGGTTCGGCATCGACCACGGCCTCATGACCACGGTCCACGCCTACACGAACGACCAGCGCATCCTCGACGTGGCCCACGATGACCCGCGCCGCGCCCGGGCCGCGGCGCAGAACATCATTCCCACGACGACCGGCGCCGCGAAGGCCGTCGGCCTCGTCATCCCCGAACTCAAGGGGCGGCTCCACGGGCTCGCGCTGCGTGTCCCGGTCATGGACGCCTCCGTGACGGATCTCGTGGCGGTTCTCCGGAAGGACGTGACGGACAAGGCCGTGAACGCCGCCTTCCGCGAGGAGGCGGCCGGGTCGCTCCGGGGCATTCTCGAGTACACCGAGGACCCCATCGTGTCCTCGGACGTCATCGGGAATCCGGCCAGCTCCATCGTGGACGGCCGCTCGACCATGGTCATGCAGAACCGCATGGTGAAGGTCGTCTCGTGGTACGACAACGAGTGGGGCTACAGCTCCCGCTGCATCGATCTCATGAAGTTCATGTTCCGGGCCTAGTGCCCGGAGCCCCATGAAGACCATCCGGGATCTCCACGTCGCCGGCCGCCGCGTCCTCGTACGGGCCGACTTCAACGTGCCCCTCGACGCGGCGGGCGCCATCGCCGACGACACGCGAATCGTCGAGTCGCTTCCGACGATCCGGGACCTCCTCGCGCGGGGCGGCCGCGTCGTGCTCATGTCGCATCTCGGCCGTCCCGACGGTGAGCGCGATCCGCGTGCGAGCCTCCGGCCGGTGGCAGCAAGACTCGCGGAACTCCTCGGATTCCCGGTGCCCCTCGTCGACGACACGGTGGGGGCCTCCGCCGAGGCCGCCACGGCGGCTCTGGCGCCGGGGCGCGCGCTCCTCCTCGAGAACGTCCGCTTCCACCGGGGAGAGACGAAGGACGATCCGGCCTTCTCCGCCGACCTCGCCCGTCTCGGCGACCTCTACGTCAACGACGCCTTCGGATCGAGCCACCGCGCGCACGCGTCGGTCCATGGCGTGGCGAAGCTCCTCCCCGCCGCGGCCGGCCTCCTCGTCGAGAAGGAGATGGCGGTGTTCCGGAGGATCCTCTCTGCGCCGGAGAGACCCTTCCTCGCCATCCTCGGCGGCGCCAAGGTCTCGGACAAGATCCTCGTTCTCCGGAACCTCATGGAGAAGGTGGACGGCCTGCTCATCGGCGGGGGCATGGCCTACACGTTTCTCAGGGCCAACGACCGGGAGATCGGAGCGTCGAAGGTGGAGGCCGACCGCATCCCCGTGGCCCGCGAGATCCTCGATCGCGCGGCGGAGAAGGGCCTCTCCCTCCACCTTCCGACGGATCACGTCTGCGCGGACCGCTTCGCCGCCGATGCGAACATACGAATGGAGGCCGGCGACATCCCCGCGGGATGGATGGGGCTCGACATCGGCGCGGGGACCGTCCGCCTCTTCTCCGAGAAGATCCGCCAGGCCCGGACGATCCTCTGGAACGGCCCGATGGGCGTCTTCGAGATGAAGCCCTTTCAGAAGGGCACCCGCGCCGTGGCAGAGGCCATCGCGGCCTCCGGCGGCACGACGGTCGTCGGGGGCGGCGACTCGGCCGCGGCGGTGAAGCTCTTCGGCCTCGCGGACCGCATGACCCACATCTCCACGGGCGGCGGCGCCTCGCTCGAGCTTCTCGAGGGACGGGAGCTTCCGGGAATCGCCGTCCTCGCGGGCCGGGGCTGACGTGTCCCCGAGGCTCCTCGTCGCGCCGTCCATTCTCGCCGCGGATTTTGGCCGCCTGGCCGAGGAGATCGCCGACGTGGAGCGCGGCGGGGCGGACATGCTCCACCTGGACATCATGGACGGCCACTTCGTGGACAACATCACGTTCGGGCCGCCCCTCGTCGCATCCATCCGCCGGGTGTCGCGCCTGCCCCTCGACTGCCACCTCATGATCACGGATCCGGACCGCTACATCCCGGCGTTCGCCCGGGCCGGCGCGGATCTGATCTCCTTCCACATCGAGGTCAGGCCGGATCCCCGGGCGACGATCCGTCGGATCCGCGAGGCGGGCGTGCGACCCGCCATCGCTGTGAATCCCTCGACGCCGCTTGACGACGTCATCCCGCACCTCGGCGATCTCGATCTCGTGCTCATCATGTCGGTCCACCCGGGCTTCGGCGGTCAGCCCTTCGATCCCTCCGTGCTCGGGAAGATCCGCGAACTTCGCGACCGTCATGGCTATCGGGGCCACGTGGAGATCGACGGCGGCATCGCGCCGCCGACGGCGCCTCTCGCGGTCGAGGCCGGCGTCGATGTGCTCGTGGCCGGGACGGCGATCTTCAGGTCGCCCGATCGGGCGGCGGCGATCGGCGCCCTCCGGGGTCCCGCCGGCGGCGCCGGTGCCCCGAACCTGGCTGAGCGGGGCTCCCTGTTCCGGGTCCCGGGGCCGCGGTAGAGTCTGCCCATGGCCTTCCCCCGGTTCGGCAAGAAGAAGTCCGAGATCCCTTCGGATCTCGTGATGAAGTGCGAGAAGTGCGCTGCGCCCCTTCTCCGGAAGGAGCTCGAGAAGCAGCTCTTCGTCTGTCCGAACTGCGGCCAGCATCACAGGGTCACCGGCCGACAGCGAATGCGGATGCTCGTCGATCCGGGGAGTTTCGAGGAGCACGCCGCGGAGCTCGGCACCGTGGACCGCCTCGGCTTCCGGGACAAGGAGACCTACGCCGAGAAGATCGTCGCCACCCGGCGCAAGTCGTCGGAGAACGAGGCCGCCATCCTCGGAATCGGCGCCATCGAGGGGCGCCCCGTCGTCCTCTGCTGTCTCGACTTCTCCTTCCTCGGCGGCAGTATGGGCTGCGTCGTGGGCGAGA
>CAYQRN010000277.1:0-4544 GCA_964419995.1 uncultured Planctomycetia bacterium | reverse complement strand
AGAGAGCCCAGGATCTTGCGATCCAAGGCTCTTGTTGAGCATGGCGGGGGCAGGATTCGAACCTGCGACCTCCGGGTTATGAGCCCGACGAGCTACCAGCTGCTCCACCCCGCGGTGTGGACCATGATGGTACGCAGACCATGGGCCGGATCAAGGTCCGTTCCGGGGGCCCGGGAGCGGGATTGCTCGGTGCCGACCATCCTCGCTCCTGATGGCGAACCTCCGCCTTCGTCGGCGTTCAAACCACGTCCGGAGGAGGGTCTACGGGCGCCGCGCGGACGACGCCGGCAGTCCCCCCCTCAGCGGGGACTGGATAGATCGAGGGTCGATCCCCAGGCGACGAGCCGTGACGTCACGCCGGCGAGCTGTTCCGGTGTGGGCGAAGCCGGCAGCTCGATGGCGGCGAGGTCTGTGTCGGCAGGTCGGACCTGCTTGAGGACGGCAAGGCGCGCGGCGATGATCTCGGCCCCCCGCGGGATCGAAGCGACGTCGCCAAGTCCGTCGAGAAGCCACACCAGAGAGGCCCCCCCGGCCGCCACCAGCGCCGCCCTCGCCTCCGCCGCCGCGGGGTCCGCCGCCGCATCGATGGCCGCGACGCGCGCGCGGAGGGCCTCCGCGGCCTCGAGTTGCGATTCGAGATCCTGAACGGCCGCGTGGCCCGCCTCCCGAAGCGCCCTCACCCCCGGCGCGGCGGCGATGCGATCGGATGCATTGCGCGACCGGAGCAGCAGGCTCACGGAGTTCTCGAGCAGTGCGACGATGCGCGGCCGCTCCGGGAGCAACTCGCCACCGAGAAGGTGCAGGGCTTCCACCGCGTGCTCGAGAGCACCCCGAAGATCGTCGTGCGCACGACGCACCTCGCCAAGGAGCACGAGCACGGGAACGTCCGCGGCCGTGCGGGCCGGTGCTTCGCCCGATCCGCCGCCTCCCGGCAGGGCCGCGCGAAGCTCCGCCTCGGCCTCGGCCAGGTTGTCGGCCCCTCCCGCCACCAGCAGAAGCTCGGCAAGGCGAGCGCGGATTCGATTGAGATCCGACCGCGATTCGGGCCGACTCTCGGTTCTTCGGCAGCGCTCCCGTGCGAGCTTCCCGAGAGCCACGGCGGTCTCGACGCGGCCCTCGGCAGCGGCCGACTCGGCTCCGTCCAGGATCTCGGAGGGGAGAAGCGACGGATCAGCGGCCACGAGGCGGAGCAGCCGCTCCACGACGGCTGCCGGCTCGTCCTTCGTCACCGCGGAGAGGGCCAGATGCCCGGCGAAGGGCGGCGCCCACTCGATCATCGCGTCGAGAACACCGGCCCGGACATCGGTGAAGTTCCGTTCGGCGAGCAGGAACCGTGACAGCGTCTCCTCGATCCGGCGCTCGGTTCCGTCATCCCACGCCTGCGGGTTGCGGAGGGCGTGGAGCGCCGTGACCGCCGCATGCCCCGCGGTCCAGCGCGTCTTCTCCTCGAGGGGCTGCGCCAGGACGTCGAGAAGCACTGCGACGACACCCATGTCATAGCGACCCACCTTGTCGATGGCCCGGAGGATCGACTGGCGCGTGAGGTCGTCCTTCTCCTCCCGGAAGGCGGCCACGAGATCGGAGACCGCATCGGGGTCCCGGGCATCGGAAAGCGCGGTTGCGGCGGCCTTGCGCACTTCGCGGCTTGGATCCTGGAGCGCGCGGCGGAGCGTCCCCGTGCCCACCTTGCGCGCGCCGAGCGCGAGGATGACCTCCTTGCGCACGGCGGTCCATGCCGCGCGGGCACCGGGATCGGTCTCCTTCTCGGCGGCGAGCCTGGCCCGGACGTAGGCCCCCTCGACCCGCGTGACGTCGATGCCGTTGCCGAGCCGCGTGAGCCCGCGGACGGCATGCTCGATGACCTCCGGCGTTGCGACGTCGAGGAGGGATGTGATCCTCTCCGCGATGCGCGGGTGAAGCGACCGGAGATCGGCCCCGAGTTCCGTTACGGACTGGAGCAGCGCCACGAGGACCGGCGGCCGCTCGACCGGATCGAGGCACGGCAGGACCCTCTCGAGAATCCCGGTCCTCGCCTCCGCGGGGAGGTTCTTCAGATCTCGGAGGCGCTCCGCGGCATAGGCGCGGACCTCGGCTTCGGTATATCGGGTCCGGTCGAGGATCTCGACGGGCGCGTTGCCCGCCTCGATCATCGTGTCGATCCTCCAGCGGGTCTCGGCTATCAACCGGTTCCGGAGATCGACGTGCAGGTCGAAGGGATGGAGCTCGCGCCCGTTCTTCGAGGCGTGGGCCCCGAGCCAGGATTCCCAGTCCGCCACATCGGCGAACTGGCGGAAGGTCACGCGTTCGAGGGCATCCCGGACCGCCGACTCCACGGCGGTTCCTGTCCGCGCGCGAAGGAGTCCGACGAGGGATTCGGCCACCACGAACCGGCCCTCGGGCGTGGCGGCGAAGGTGGGCGCGAGCTCGAGCCAGGTCCGCGCAGCTTCCGTCTCACCGGCCCCCGTGAGCAGCTCGAGGTAGTGGGGCCGAAGCCGGCCGTCCGCCAGAGCGTCGGCAATCTTGCGGCGGAGCGACGCTCGACTCTCCGGGGGACGCTCCGGGTAGATGGCGAGGATGTCGGCAAGCACCGGTGACGCCGCCTCGCGGTCGATGAGGAAGACCGAGATGATGGCGTTCAGTGTGACGTCCGCCAGGGTCCTGTCGCGGACGAGCCCCCGGAGGGCCGCGACACCGTCAGGGCCGGTACGGTAGATCTCGCTCGCGCGGATGGCGGACGCTTCGCCGTCGGTCGTGGTTCGGAGCCGCGCGATGGCCTGTCGCAGATCGTTCGGCGCTGTCGTGCTCTCCTGCGCCTGCTCCGGCGTCTCGGCGAGGAGCGCGCTGTCGCCCGCAGCAGCCGAAAGGGGCGCGGCGACGTGGAGGATGAGCACGATGACGGGCAGCACGCCGCAACGGCCCGCTCGCGCCGGAAGCCCCTGCGCAGCGATCTTCTCGACGCCCTTGGAAGACATGCGGAGGTACCGCTCTCCGGTCGTGGACGGGGTGGCGCGTGCCGGGAAGGCAGGGGACGGGGGCCGCTCGCCGGGCGCGGATCTTACCATGCCCGTACGGCAGCGGCCAGCGATGTCCCACTTCCTCAACACGCAGGGACTCCCGCGAGGATGGATTTCGTGACGATTTCCGGGTCCGCCGCCGCATCGACCACGTGATCCGCCGCCTGCCGGTAGATCGGATCGCGCTCCCGTTGAAGCGCGCGGATCTCGCCATCAGGGGACGACCCCGTGAGCGGAGGCCGGGCGGCCGGCATCGGATCGACCGCCGCCCGGCGGATGAGCTCGTCCTCCGCAACGTACAGATAGAAAACGATGCCGCTGCTCCGGAGAGCGGCGACGGCTCCGGGGTCGAGGACGGCGCCCCCGCCGGTGGCGATGATGCAATCCGTCATGGCCGCCGCGTCGGCCACGGCTGCCGCCTCGACGCGGCGCAGGCACGCCTCCCCGGATTCGGCGAGGATCCGGCCCGCCGGCCGGCCGTCGCGGCGCTCGACGAGCTCGTCGGTGTCCACGAAGGCCCGCCCGAGAGCCGCGGCCAGCCGGCAACCCACCGACGACTTCCCCGACCGCCGCATGCCGATCAAGACGATGTTGGACTTCGTTCGCGGAGTGCCCATGCCGCGCACCGCCTCAGGACGGCGGGTCCATCCGGCCGGTCCGGCAGGAAGATCGCCCACTGCCGGACGGCCTGTTCGATCCACATCAGGAACCCGCCGACCGCCACCGCCCCCGCGCGACGTGCCGCCCGGAGGAGTTGTGTGACCGGTGGGAGGACATTCATGTCGACGACGATCTGCCCCTTCCGCAAAAGGGACTCTGGAACCGCACACGCCTCCGGGTCGCCAGGACCCCCGGCCGGTGTGGCATTCACCAGGAAAGAGTACCCGTTCCCGGAAACGAACGGGATCGTCCGGAACTCCACCGGCAAGGTCTCGGGCCACTCCGGCGGCCGGACGCCGGCTCGGGAGCCGACGGTGACGGCGCAGCCTCTTTCGAGTAGAGCGGCCACGGCAGCCCGCGCCGCGCCACCCGCGCCGACGACGAGAGCCGCCGGACGACGGCCGTCCTCGGGCGGCGCCGGAGCCGGATGGGAGTCCAGAACGGCACCGAAGCCCGCAACATCGGTATTGAACGCGCGAAACGCCCGGCCGGCTCCCGCTCCCGACCGGAGGAGCGTGTTGGCAGCGCCCACGCGCGCGGCAATCGCGTCGGTGTCGAGGCAAAGAGCCAGGGCCGCCGTCTTGTGCGGAGCCGTGACCGAGAAGCCACATGCGCCATAACTCTCGGCAAAGCAGTCAATTGCGTCGATACCCGGCACTGGCATGGTGACGTAGGTCGCGTCGATTCCGAGCTCCCGGAAGGCCAGGTTCCACGCCACGGGCCCGAGGCTCTGCGACGTGGGGTTGCCGAGGAGCGCGTAGAGGCGGGGTCGAGGCGGCAATCCCGAGCCTCGGGCGTGAAGGCGATCGAGGTCCCCGAGGGCCGGCTGCCCGGGCGCCACCCCCCATCCGGCGAGGGCCGCCAGTCGGT
>CAYQRN010000276.1:0-4557 GCA_964419995.1 uncultured Planctomycetia bacterium | reverse complement strand
GTAGGCCTCGCCCGGCGCCACGACGGGCGGATCGCAGCGGGCGCGAACGGCGAGTCCTCCGACTGCACCGGCGGCGACGCGTTCGAGAGCCACGCGGGCCCCCTCCGCGCGGAAAGCGAGGAGCGCCTCGAGTTCGGCCCGGCCGGGATCTCCGGCGAAGCCCGCCCAGACCTCGAGAGTCTCGCCCTCGGAGCGGGCCGCGCGGACCGCGGCCAGAGCGCGCGCGAGACCCGTCCCTCCGCCCGGGCCGCCGAGCGACGGCGGACCGGGCGGACCCTTCGCGAGGATCGTCCGGGCGGGAGCCGGCTCCGCGAGAATCACGGCCTCCGCGCCGAAGCCGGCGGCCATGGCGCGGACGTCGCCCTCGCCCCGCGCGTCGGACGCAAGCCATCGCCAGCCGGCATCGAGGATAGCCGCGGCGTCCGCCGTCCGACCGGGATCCGCATCGACGAGCACGGCGCAAAGACGCCCTCCCGGTCGTCGAACCGTGGGCCCGAGAATGACGACGACAGCCACGGCGGCCGCCGTGATCCTGAAGAGGCGGCGCGCTGCCCGTGCCCGTCCGAGAAGGCGCAGCGCCACGGCGGCGGCGACAGTGGCGCCGCCGGCGGCCAGGAACGCGAGGACTCCGACGGGAGGTGCGGCTATCGGATCCACCCCCCCGCCAGGATCGCGCCGTCGTCGTCGTAGAGAACGGCCGCCTGACCCGGCGTGATGGCCCTCTCGGGCTCGTGGAATGCAACGTCCAGCGTCCCGTCCCGAAGCGCCACGACCGTGGCGCGCCGCGGCGTGTGGCGATGGCGGATCCGCACGTCCGCCTCGAAGGACCCGCCCGCGGAGGGCGGCGCCATGCCGCCCCAGACGACGCCATCGAGGCTGAACCGGGAACGGTAGAGATCCTCCTCGCCCCCGACGACCACCGCGTTGGCGGCCGGATCGAGGCCGAGCACGTAGCGGGGCGCGGGAGCACCGCCGCCGGTGCCGCGGCGCTGACCGATCGTGTAGAGCTGGTGCCCCCCGTGGGTGCCGATCACGACGCCGGCGCGATCGACGAGCGGCCCCTCGCGGAGGGATCCCGGCCGGCGCTCGGCGAAGAGGCGCGCGTAGTCGCCGCCGGGCACGAAGCAGATGTCCTGGCTGTCGGGCTTGTCGAAGACCGGAAGACCGCGCTCCCGCGCGATGCGCCGCACGTCCGCCTTGCGGAATCCTCCGAGGGGGAAGCGCGCCCGGGCGAGCTGCTCCTGGGCGAGGGGGAAGAGCACGTAACTCTGGTCCTTCTCGGCGTCCGCGGAGCGGGCCACCGCGAGGCGGCCCGCCCGGGAGACGATCCGCGCGTAGTGGCCTGTCGCCACGCCCTCCGCTCCGAGATCGTCGGCCACCGCGAGGAGGCGGCCGAACTTGAAGTCCCGGTTGCAGAGGATGCAGGGGTTCGGCGTGCGGCCGGCCTCGTACTCGTCGA
Source organism: uncultured Planctomycetia bacterium (assembly GCA_964419995.1). Lineage (GTDB taxonomy): Bacteria > Planctomycetota > CAYQRN01 > CAYQRN01. Next base: position 3,098 of record CAYQRN010000276.1, on the reverse strand, counting down.
GGAAACCCTCGACGAGCCGATCGAAATCCCGGCGGAGGTCGAGGGCGTAGAAGGGTATGCCAAGGCGATCCGCCACCCGTCGCGCGTCATGCGCGTCCTCGAGCCCGCAGCAGCCCCGGCGCGCGGGGCCGTCAGCGCCGCCGGCGGAAACGCCCGTCCGCATGAAGAGCCCGACGACCTCGTGGCCGGACTCGGCGAGCAGGGCCGCCGCGACGCTCGAATCCACGCCGCCACTCATGGCGACGACGACGCGCTGCATGGCCGGCATTCCTGATCTCTTCGAGAGCCGCTCCGGAATCCGCGGTCCGTCCCCGCCGGATCCCGCGTCCACTATACGGACGGCACCGCGGGCCGCACAGAAGGCCTGCCCTGCCCCCGCGGTCCCTGGCGCCGGCGCCTCCCGGGGTCACGACCGGCTTCAGTGCGCCCCTGGAGAAGAACATGGGAAGGAGGAGCCGTCGCGTCGGCCCGCCGGACGATCCGGCAGATCGCCGCCGCCAGGGGCTACGCGCGGCGTCCACGCGACAGGAAAGGAGACGGGCGAAGCACGCCCGCCCGAACACGGCGGGCCTTCCGCCCCGCTTGTCGCCCCCTCCGGCCGTCCCTATAATCTGCGCCCTCCGGAAACACGCCGGACGTTCCCGCTCCACCGCGAGGATCCCCCGTGCCCGCATCCGCCATCAGCTTCCCCTTCCTCGAGCAGGGGGCCGATCCGTCCTCGCTCATCATCATGGTGGCCGGCCTCGTGGCCATCTGGCTCTTCATCGTCATCCTCCCCGAACGGCGCAACCGCCGCGCCCGTCAGGCCATGCTCTCGACCCTCAAGCCCGGCGACCGGGTCCTCACCCAGGCCGGCATCGTGGGCGAGGTCCGCAAGGTGAAGGAGGACGAGGTCCTCGTGGAGACCGGCGACACGCAGATCGCCTTCGTCCGCTCGGCGATCATCAACATCGTGAATCGCAAGGACGCCGCCGCCCCGGAGAAGGCGCGCTCCTGACCGATCCCTCCGCGGCGCCCCCGGGCTGAGACCGTGGGGTGGTTCTCGCTCCACCGCGGCGCGCGGGCCGAACGCCTCGCGGCCCGCCATCTCCGCCGCCAGGGATGCCGCATCCTCGCCACGAACCTCCGTATCGGGCGCGCGGAGATCGACCTCGTCGCCGCCGACGGCCCGGCGCTCGTGCTCGTTGAGGTGAAGGCGCGTCACGCGGCCGATCCCGCCGCGGCGGCCGCGGCCGTGGACCATCGCAAGATGGCGCGCCTCCTCGCGGCGCTCCCCGCCGTCCGGCGGCGGACCGCCATGCCGTCGGGACCGGCTCGCCTCGACATCGTCGCCGTCCTCTGGGGCCGGGGCCGGCGTCCCGAAGTCCTCCATTACCGGAACGTCGCCGACATCCCGGGCGCCTGAGTGCGCTCAGAGGGCGCCGGCGAGGCGCCGGATCTCGCCGGCCTCGAGGACATGGATCCGGTGCAGGAGTCGCGTGCGGCGATCCAGCGCCGGGTGGTCGGCGAGGCGGAGATCGAGCTCCCGCAGGAATCGCCTGAGGAGCCGCCGGTAGCCGACGCCATGCGGCGACTCGCTTTCGCCCTGCGGCAGGCCGGCGACGAGCTGGAAGAGCGCGAGATGAGGGGACGGGCCGTGCTCGATCGCCCATCGCTGGGCTTCCTCCTCGAGGAACGTGAGCACGCCCCGCGCCGTGAATCCGCCGTTGATGGCGATGAAGAGGTTGCGGAGCGGATCGCCGAGGATCGGCAGGCGCCGCTCGGCGTCGGCGAGATGACCGATCTCGTGGGCGGCGACGGTATCCACGAGAAGCGCCGACGACGGGTCCTCCCGAAGCGCCCGGACGAGGAGCTTGCGCGCAGAGGCCAGGGGCTCGTCCACGGACCGGAGCTCCTCCGGACCCGAGGCCGGAAGCCCCCGCTCGCCGAGGAGGCGCGTCACGATCGGTTCGGGGAGATCGGCGGCCCGACGCAGTGCGTGGTCCCAGCGGAGCAGCACGTCGAGGTCGAGGAAGAACATCCTCCAGAGGGCGCGGCCGCCGACCTCGCCCTCGGTCGAACCGTTCTCCACGGTGATGCGGAGATCCTCGCCAGCCCAGCCCTCGGCGGCGAACATCCGGCCGCCGCCGGCGTCGGCCCGCACGGGCCAGCGCGCCACGAGAGGACAGAGCACCGCCTCCGGAGGCCGGCCGGCGAACTGCCCGACGAGGAGCCCGTGGTTCCATCGCCCGAACCACGCGGAAAGGCCTTCCGGCTTGTCGTCGGAAGGGTCGAGCATGGCGCCGATGAGGGGCACGGTCACGATGCGGCCGCCGGAGAGTTTCGGAACTCCGGGGATCTCCGCGAGGGCGGAGAGGATGGCAGTCACGGTCTCCCGGAGATCCGGCGTCCGCTCCCCCTTCTTCGCCCTGGCGACGAGGCCCGCGAAGACGGAGTCGAGAGTCGCCACGGCGCGGCGGAACACGAGCAGCTCGTCGAGGAGCGGTGCCGCGGACGGAACGCCTGCGAGCGGCCCGGCGGCGACGGCGATCGCCTCCTCGATCCAACCGGCGCGGGCCATGGCCCGCGCCAGCGTCTCGAGATCGCGGGGGTCGCCGGAGCTCTCCGCCGCCTGGGCCGCGCGGTGCACGGCCTCGTGGCGGTCGCGCAGCAGGTTTTCCTCCCGCGTCCTGAGCGCCCGGATGGCGGGGATGTCCCAGGCCTCGAACGCCTCGCGGTAGCGGCCGAGACGGACGAGGACCAGCCGCCGGCGCAGCCCCGTGGCATGGGGATCCGCACCGTCTTCGACGGCCTCGCGGAGTTTCGAAGCCGCGCTCGCCGCATCGCCCCGCGAAAGCGCCACCTCGGCGGCGAGGAGCGCCACGTCGGGGCGCCGGGGCGCCGTGCGGCCGAGGGTCTCCACCACCGAGTCGAGGATCCACCCGGCCGTGCTCCGGGGCGATCGGCGGACGGCCCGCACGAGCTCGACGAGGGCCGCCGCGTCGCCGGGATCCGCGAGAGCTCCGCGCGCGAGAACGTGGAGCGCTTCCGCCTCCTCCCCGACGTCGAGGAGCGCGAGCCCGAGACCCGAGAGCCCCGCCGCGGACGCCCCCTCGATG
>CAYQRN010000275.1:0-4577 GCA_964419995.1 uncultured Planctomycetia bacterium | reverse complement strand
CGCCGCGGCGCCGGGTGTGGCGAGGAAACGGAGGTGTGCGAGCGCAGTGCGGAGAACGCGCATCTTGGACCGCCCTTCCGTGCGAGCGCGGAGGGTCGACGGGATCTCCGCCACGCGGAGGCCCCGCTGCAGGGCGCGGGCGAGGATCTCCGCCGTCGCCACGAAGCCGTCGGAACGGGGCGAGATCCCGGGGAGCGCCTCCCGGCGGTAGGCGCGGAATCCGCAGGTGAAGGTCCGCACGCCGCGACCTCCGAAACGAAGCCTCCAGAGCGCCGAGGCCGCCCGGGACGCGAGGAGCCGGATTCCACGCACATCGCCGGGAGACCCCTCCGGATGGTACGGCGATGCCGTGACGACGTCGGCGGCCTTCAGGGCGTCGAGGAGGCGCGGGACGTCCGCCATGGGGTAGGCGAGGTCCGCATCGAACGTGACGACCGCGCGACCGAGGGCCTCGCGGAATCCGAACCGCAGCGCCGCCCCGATCCCCTGCCCCGGCACGAGTCGGAAAAGCCGCGCGGGAAAGACCGCCGACCCGGCGAACGCGATGACGAGATCGGGAGTGCGGTCCGCCGACCCGTCATCGATGAAGAGCGCCTCGAGGGAGCGGGGCGCGATCGCGGACGCGAGGTCGAGGATCGCCGGGAAGAGCCGCGGCAGGGCCTCGGCCTCGTCCCGGCAGGGGACGAGCAGTGTGACGTCGACGTCCCACCCTCCGGCGCCGCCCTCCCCGCGCTCCAGGGGCGCCCCCCCCGGCCGGGCGGCGCGCTCCTCGGGCAATCCGCTCATGCCGCTCTGCGGAGGCGCCGCGTCAGCGGCGCACGGCAAAGCCCGAGGGCAGGAGCGGCGCGACGACGTTGGCGAGGGGCACGAGGCCGTTCGTCTGGCCGTTCTGCACCGCCGAGGCCGGCACGGTTCCCCGGAGCACCGTCACGAAGAAGGGCGCGGAATCGCTGTCGGGCTCGGGCTCGACAGTGACGAGGACGTCGAAGCCACGGAGGTCGAGGACGGGGAGGTTCCGCGCGGCGAGCTCGGTGACGAACTCCTCCCCTGGGTGCGGGAATCCGAGGTTGTTCGTGCCCCGCGTCGGGGACACCCGCGCGTTCTGGTCATAGCCCGAGGGCGTCAGGAAACGGCCCGTCGACAGGAAGTTCCCGACGGTGACGTCGCGAACCCAGCCCTCGTAGACGAAGCCCGCGGGAAGCACCGGAAGCACGAGCGAGGACACGCCCGTGGACCGGCGGAAGTAGATGCCTGAGGCGTCGTTGGCCGGGATTCCGGAGCCGCTGTCCGAGGGCGTCGCGAGGACATAGCGCCCGGACACGGCGGCGAAGTCCGCGAGGCCGGGGCCGCCGGACACCGTGAGCCCCGCCGTATCGAGGGTCGCAAGGCCTCCCGACAGCGCTCCGGCGAGGAGCGTCCGGCCGGCCGGCAGCGGATCGTCGTCCCCCTGCGGCTCGAGGGAGATCTGGAGGTCCGTCGCCAGCGTGAGGTCGGGGAACGCAGCGCCAAGGCCCGTCGACACGGCGTCGAGGACGGCGGAGGCGGTCGTTCCGTACTGGACGACGAGGTCCGGGCGCAGGACCGCGGTGCCCTGGATGACGAAGGCGCCGGCGCTCACGGTCACGCCGCCGATCCGCGCGAAGACCTCGTAGCGCCCGGCGCGGAGCCCGCCGAGATCGGGAAGGCCGATGGCCGAGAGGGTGAGGGACGCCGCCGTCACGGCGGCCTCCACCGTGGGAAGCTCCGCCGCGATGGAATCGAGGGCGATGTCGCCCGCGGTCTGATTCCCCTCCGTGACGGCGTCCTCCGGGATGGCCTCCTCCTCGAGGAGCCCGAGATGGAAGGGTCCGAGATCGTTGTCGGGCTCGGGCTCCACCGTGACGAGGACCTCGAAGTCCCCGGAGGCGAGGTCGAGGACGGGAATGGCCGGGAAGGTCACCGGCGTCACGAAGTCCCGTCCCGGGAAGGAAGGCCCGATGCCGTCCGGACCCCGCGTCGGATCGGCCTCCGCGTCATCGTCCCGCGCGGAGGGATCGCGGAAGCGGCCCGTCGACCAGTACGAAACGCCGTCCGTCACGAAGGCCTCGTAGACCCAGGATCCCGCCAGCGCCGGCAGCGCCAGTCCGGGGGTCGTGCATCCCGGGAGAGGCGCGCACCCCGCGAACCACACGCCGGAGGCGTCGTTGGCGACGGCGTTCGTGAGATCGTCGGTCGGCGTCGCGAGCACGCACGCGCCGGTGGCGGACGCCAGGTCCGGGATGGCCGCCCGCGCCGCCGAGGTGAATCCCGTGGGTTCGAGCGCCACCGTGTCGCCCACCCATTCGCCCTCGAGGATCGTGTTCCCGCTCGGGACGCGGTCCGTGTCCCCCTCCGGCTCGTGAGTCACGAAGATGGCGGTCGTGTCCGCGATGAAGGGGAAGTCCTGCCCGAGCTGGGTGTTCGAAGGCCCCAGCGTGAAGGAGGCGAGTTCCCCGTAGAGGATGGACCCGGACAGGTTCCAGACGGTTGCACCGGCGCCGGCGCCCGTGACCCGGAACTTTCCGCAGGTCCGGTCCGACGTTCCGACGACCGCGAAGACCTCGTAGTGCCCGGTCCCCTCGGCGAGCTCCGGCAGCCCCGTGAGGGAGAGCGTGAACGCATAGCGTCCGTCGTCGCCTCCCCCGCAGCCGGGGATCAGGAGAGCGACGAGGGCCAGGGCGGCCACGAGTCGTCTGCGCACGGGAGCGTCGATCGCCATGAGGTGTGATCCTTCGTGTTCCTGAACGCCCTCCCCCGGAGAACGCCGCCGGAGTGTCCGGCCTCGGCGGGCCCTTTTCAACATCCGCTGCCGTCCCCGCCGGGCGCGAAGTGGCAGGCGACGGCGCGACCGCCTCCCGCGGGCCGGAGCGGCGGATCCTCGATGCGGCATCGGCCGGCGGCCTCCGGACACCTCGGCAGGAACGGACATCCTCCCTCCGCGGGAGCGGGCCCGGACCCCGGGGGAGCCGCCGGCGCCGGCTCCGCCCCGGTCCGGTCCGCGTCCACCGCGGGCTCGGCGGCGAGGAGCATCCGGGTGCACGGATGGAGCGGCGACGCGAAGAGATCCGGCGCCGGCGCCGACTCGACGATGCGGCCCGCCGCCATGACGTGCACCCGGTCCGCGACGTGCCGGACGACGCCGAGGTTGTGGGAGATGACGAGGAAGGCGAGCCGGAGGCTCCCGCGGAGATCCATGAGCAGGTTCAGGATCTGGGCCTGCACGGAGACGTCGAGGGCCGTCGTGGCTTCGTCGAGGACCAGGAACCGCGGTCCCGTGGACAGGGCGCGGGCGATGGCGATGCGCTGCCTCTGGCCGCCCGAGAACTCGTGCGGACGCCGACCCCGGCATTCCGCCGGCAGCCCGACAGTCTCGAGAAGCTCCGCAACGCGGCGTTCGCGGTCCGCTCCCCGGGCGATCCGGTGGATGGCAAGGCCCTCCCCCACGATGGCCCCGGCCGTGAGCCGCGGGTTCAGGCTGGCCACGGGATCCTGGAAGACGATCTGCATCTGCCGCCGGAGCGCGCGAAGCCGCCGCCCGCCCATGCGGAAGACCGGCTGTCCGTCGAAGTGCACGGAGCCGGATGTCGGGTCGACGAGACGCAGGACGAGGCGCCCCACGGTCGTCTTGCCCGATCCCGACTCCCCCACGAGGGCCACGGTCTCGCCCTGGCCCACATCGAGCGATACGCCGTCCACGGCCCGGATCGACCCGCGGGGCCGGAACAGGACGCGGCGGCCCACGGGATACTCCTTCACGAGATCCCGGGCCACGAGGAGAGGCTCGGCGTTTGCGCTCACGCCCCGGCCCCTCCGGAGCCCGCGCCGGCGGCGCGGCGCCGCAGCGCCGGCGGGCACGCCGCGGCGCGCCTCTCCCCCGCCGGCTCGAGTTCCGGCACGTCCGCAGCGCACGCCGGCGCCCCGAGCCCGCAGCGCGGATGGAAGCGGCAGCCCGGCGGCGGGGCGAAGGGCGACGGCACCCCGCCCTCGATGGCGGGGATCCGCGCGCCCCGTGGCACGCGCGAGGGCAGGCACGCGAGAAGCCCCTGCGTGTAGGGATGCACGGGATCGCGGAGGAGATCCCGGACCCCGGCCGTCTCGACGATCCGGCCGGCGTACATGACGGCGACCCGATCCGCCGCGCGCGCCACGACGCCGAGGTCGTGGGTGATGAGGAGGAGCGCCATGCCTGTCTCGACCCGGAGGCGGCGCAGGAGATCGACGATCTGGGCCTCGATCGCCACGTCGAGGGCCGTCGTCGGTTCGTCGGCCACGAGGAGCCGGGGTTTCATGACGAGCGCCATGGCGATCATCGCCCGCTGCTTCATGCCGCCCGAAAGCTCGTGGGGGTAACTCCGGGCCCGCTCCTCCGGACGATCGAGGCCCACGGAACCGAGAAGGGCGACGGCGCGGTCCATGGCCTCGCGGCGGGAGAGACCTGCGTGGACGCGGGCCACTTCCGCGACCTGGTCCCCCACCGTGAAGACGGGATTCAGGGCGGAGTCGGGCTCCTGGAAGATCATGGCGATGCCGCGCCCGCGGATGCGGCGGATCGCGGGGAG
>CAYQRN010000274.1:0-4584 GCA_964419995.1 uncultured Planctomycetia bacterium | reverse complement strand
GCACTCCTCGAGGCTGCCTCCCGACAGGGCGTTGAAGAGGCCGACGAAACTGCTCAGGCGGTCCTGCGCCCGGTCGACCATGCTCCGGAGCACCTCGTAGTTCACGCCCGGCAGCGGAATCTGGTAGCCGATCCGGTAGACCGCGAGGAGGGCCACCGTGATCCAGATCTTGCGGCGCAGCTCCGGGACCTTGAAGATGTTGACGAGAGCGCCCGTCATGACGTGCGGCCCTTCCCTGCCGGAGCCCCGGGCGCTGCGACGATCTCGGCGGTACCGCCGGCGGCCTCGATGGCCGCCTTCGCCTTGATGCTGAAGCGGTGCGCCTTGACGGTGAGGCTCCGGTCCACCGCGCCCTTGGCGAGGATCTTGAGGCGGTCCGCGCGCTTGTGCACGAGACCGGCCCGACGCGCCGTGTCGATGTCCACCGTGCTGCCGGCGGGGAAGGCCTTCAGGGCATCGAGATTCACGATGGCGTACTCGACGCGGAAGTTCGCGTTGTTGAAGCCCTTCTTGGGGAGTCGGCGCATGAGCGGCATCTGGCCGCCCTCGAAGCCGAACCGGCGCCGGTTCCCCGAACGGGAGCCGGCACCCTTGGTGCCGCGGCCCGCGGTCTTGCCGTGCCCTGACCCGATGCCACGTCCGATCCGTTTGCGGCCCGGGCGGGGCTTCGAGATCCCGTTCAGGGTCCTGAGGTTCATGAGAGGGTCACTCCGCGCAGGCGCTCGACCTGCTCCTTCGTTCTGAGCCGGGACAGCGCGTCCATGGCGGCCTTCACGACGTTCACCGGGTTCGTACTCCCGTGGACCTTCGTCAGGATGTCCCGGACGCCGGCGGCCACGAGCAGGGCCCGCACGGTGGCCCCCGCCTTGACGCCCGTGCCGGGCGCCGCCGGGAAGAGCACGACGCTCGACGCGCCGTAGCGCCCGCGGACTTCGTGGGGAATCGTCGTGCCGCGGGTCGCGACGCGGACCAGGTTCTTGCGCGCGTCCTTGTTGGCCTTCTCGACGGACGGGGGCACCTCGTTGGCCTTGCCGAAGCCCACGCCGACCTGACCGTTGTGATCGCCGACGACCACGAGGGCCGAGAAGCTGAACCGACGGCCGCCCTTGACCACCGTGACGCAGCGGTTGATCCGGACGACGTGCTCGCTGAACCCCGTTTCCCCGGGGCCGCCGCCCTCGCCGGGCTGCCGGCGCATGGTGTCGTGGCCGCGCCCGCGCATCTGACTCGGTCCTCTCGTGCTCACGGCTGCTCCTCACGCGACGGGGCAGCCCTGCCGCCCCGACCGCCGTCTCAGACCTTAAGACCCTTCGCCCGGGCGCCCTCGGCCAGAGCCTTGACGCGCCCGTGGAAACAGAACCCCGCGCGGTCGAACACCGCGGCGGATACGCCGAGACCGAGAGCCTTCGCGGCGATGTCCTCGCCGACGATCCGCGCCGCGTCGCAGTTGCCCGACGCCTTCACGCGATCCCGGATCCCGTCGGCCAGCGTCGAGCTCGCCGCCAGCGTTCGGCCGGCCGCGTCGTCGATGAGCTGGACGTAGATGTGGTTGAGCGTCCTGTGGACGGCAAGCCTGGGCTTCGCCGCCGTTCCCGACACGTGCCGCCGCAGGCTGAGCTTCCTGCGCAGGCGCCGTGCGTTCTTGCGAGTCGTGTTCGTCTTCATGGCTTCTCTGAACTCCGTCGACCGGCCGCCCGCCCGTCGGGGGCGCCGGAAGGACCGGAGCCGTCTCCGTGTCTCAGCCGGTCGTGGACGCGGCGGTCTTGCCTTCCTTCTTCTTCACGACCTCGCCCTCGTAGCGGATACCCTTCTCCTTGTAGGGCTCCGGTGGCCGCACGCGGCGGATGTCGGCCGCGAACTGGCCGACCTTCTGACGGTCGCAGCCCCGCACCGTGATGCGGGTCGCCGACGGCATCTCGACGGTGAGCCCCGCCGGGATCGGAAGCACGACGGGATGGCTGAAGCCGATCTGCAGCACGATCTTGCCGCCCTCGACTTTGGCCTGGTAGCCGACGCCCTGGATGTCCAGCGTCCGGTGGTAGCCCTTCGCGGCGCCCTCGACCATGTTGCGCACGAGCGCGCGCCAGAGTCCGTGGAGCGCCTTCTCCTTCGCCCCGTCGCCTGTCCTTCCGATGACGACGCGGTCCTTCTCGGGCGCGACGGTCAGGACCGCCGGGAGCACTCCGGAGAGCTCGCCCTTCGGCCCCTTGACGCGGACCGTCCGGCCCTCGACGGCGACGCTGACGCCGGCCGGGATGGGCACAGGCTTCTTACCGATACGTGACATGACTCGACTTCCGCTGTTTCCCAGGATTCAGGGCCGCCAGACCCGGGCCCGCCCGTCTCACCAGACCTCGCAGAGCACTTCGCCGCCGAGCTTCTGCTGGCGGGCGTCGCGGTCAGCCATGATGCCACGGGACGTCGACACGATCGCCGTTCCGAGTCCCCGTCGCACGCGCGGCAGCTCCGCAACGCCGGCGTAGACGCGGCAACCCGGCTTGGACCGGCGGACGAGCCCCTTGATGGCGGGCTCCCCGTCAGACGCGTATTTGAGGTGGATCCGGATCCAGGACTGGGGCGTCGCCTCCACGATCCTCGCTTCGGCGATGTAGCCCTCCTTCACCAGGATCTCCGCGAGTCCGCGCCGCGCGCGGGAGGCGGGAACATCCACCGTCTTCTGCCGGATATGCACCGCATTCCGGATGCGGGTGAGCATATCGGCGATGGGGTCGGTCATCATGCCGCAGTCTCCTACCAGCTCGCCTTGCGGCATCCGGGGATCTCCCCCCGGTTGGCCAGCTGCCGCAGACAGATGCGGCAGATGCCGAACTTCCTGTAGTAGCTCCGCGGGCGGCCGCAGAGGCCACAGCGGTTCTTGGCGCGCGTCCTGAACTTGGGCGTCGCGAGGGCCTTGTTGCGCTTGGCTTTCGTCGCCATTTCCGTCACTGGCTCCGCTGGAACGGCATGCCGAGGGCCCGGAGCAGCTCGAGGGACCACTCGTCGTTGCGTCCGGACATGACCATCGTGATGTTCATCCCCTGGACGAACTCCACCTTGTCGATGCTGATCTCGGGGAAGACGATCTGCTCCGAGAGGCCCATGCTGAAGTTGCCGCGGCCGTCGAAGGACCCGGTCGGGATCCCGCGGAAGTCCCGGATACGGGGGATGACCACGCTGATGAGCCGGTCGAGGAACTCATACATCCGCGCGCGGCGCAGCGTGACCCGGCAGCCGATGGGCATGCCCTCGCGGAGCCGGAACGCCGAGATCGACGTCCGCGCCGCGGCGATGACCGGCTTCTGCCCGGTGATGAGCGCGAGCTCCTCGGCGGCCGTCTCGAGCCGCTTCCGGTTCTCGACGGCCTTGCCGACTCCCATGTTCACCACGACCTTCTCGAGGCGCGGCACCTGCATGGGGTTGCCGATGCCGAGACGGGCCATGAGCGAGGGGACGACCTCCTCGCGATACCGCTTCTCGAGCCTGGGAACCTGTCGTTCGATCTTCATGGAGTGGATTCCGTCCCGTCACGGCCCCTCAGGGCTTCCTCTGCCGCGCGGGATCCCGTCCCGAACGCGACGCGCGGTCGGCGATCGCATGCCCGCCCTGCGCGGCCACGCGCCGGCGCGCGCCCTTCTCGTCCACCCGGTGGCGGACACGAACGCCCTTCCCCGCCTCGTCCGACCACGGCATGACGTTGCTCACGTGGATCGGCGCCTCCTTGCGCACGCGGCCCCCTGCCTGGGGGTTGCGCGGATCCCGGCGGAGATGCCGCGTGATCATGTTGATGCCCTGGACGATGACCCGGTTCCGGTCCGCGAGGACGCGGAGCACGCGGCCCCGCTTGCCCCGGTCCTCCCCGGCGATGACGATGACCTCGTCGTCCCGCTTGATCCGTCTCATGCTCAGACGACCTCCGAAGCCAGCGACACGATCTTCATGAAGTTGCGCTGGCGCAGCTCCCGGGCCACCGCCCCGAAGATACGGGTGCCCCGCGGGTTGTCCTCGTTGTCGAGGATCACGCAGGCGTTGCGGTCGAACCGGATGTAGCTCCCGTCCTCGCGGCGCACCGGCCGCTTCGTACGGACGACGACCGCGCGGACGATGTCCTTCTGCTTGACGTCGCCGCTCGGCAAAGCCTTCTTGACGACGACCTTGATGACGTCGCCGAGGCTCGCGTACCGGCGGCGCGTCCCGCCGTACACCTTGATGCACATCGCCTCCTTGGCGCCGGTGTTGTCGGCGACGTCGAGGCGGGTTTCCTGCATGATCATGGTTTCAGGACTCCTGCCCGGCCGCCGGCGCGGCCGGTTCCGATCCCCGGGCCGACTTCAGGGCCTCGTTGACGGCCGACGGCTCGATGGTCGCCGCGTCCACGGCGGCGCCGCGGCCCCTGGCGACGATCCGCGCCAGCCGGAAGAACTTCGTCTTCGACAGGCGGCGGCACTGGACGAGCTCGACGGTGTCACCGAGCCTGGCCTCGCGGTTCTCGTCGTGGGCCCGGTACTTCGTGTACGTCTTCACGTACTTTCCGTAGCGCGGATGCCGGACGAGCCGGGCCTCCTGGACCGTGATGGTCTTCGCCAT
>CAYQRN010000273.1:0-4609 GCA_964419995.1 uncultured Planctomycetia bacterium | reverse complement strand
GTCGGGTCCGAGCTCGCTCGTTGCGGCGCGGCACGCATCCGCCAGGGCGGCGTGCAACGCGGGCATCGATGTCCCGCCGGCCATGGCGGCGACATCGACGTCGACGGCCGCAGAAACCCACTCGTTTCCGTCCCGCAGGACCTCCGTCACGAGCCCGCGGCACAGGAGATCGCGGACCGCGGCCGCGGAAACGCCGAGCAACTCGCGCAGGCGCGGGCCCATGGGACGGGCGAGGCATCCGATGAGGCCGAGAGCGCGGCGCCCTTCATCGCGGAGACCATCGAGAAGCGGAGCCATGGATTCCGGAGTCTCGGGCGACGCAGGAATCCGTTCCTCGGGCACCGTGAGCACGGGCCGTCCGCCACCCCGACCGAGGGCTCCCGTGAGGGCGAGGTTCCGGAGGGCCGCGAGGAGCGGCCCCGGCCATCCGCCGGTCCTGCGGACGATGGGGCGCGCGATCTCCGCGGCGCCCGGAGTGTCCTCCGGCAGGGCCAGGGCATCGAGGACAAGCAGCCCGGCTTCGTCCGGTCCGAGGGGTCCTGGCAGAAGGCGCAGAACGCTCCTGCGGGCGTCGCCCGCGGGGAGGTCGTCCCCGAATCCCGGCTCCGCTCTGACGACGGCGAGAATGCGGGCCGCCGCCCCGGGACCGCCGAGGGCCGACAGGAGTCCGGCGACGAGGTCCGGGTCGCGGACGGCATCGAGGAGCGCCGCGACGGGGCCATCGCGGGCCTCCCGCTGGAGGGCGGCCGCAACGAGGACGGCGCGCTTCTCCCGCTGCTCGGCGAGGTCCCCGGACACGAGATCCCATCGCCCGGAGACCTCGGCCGTGAGATCCTCGAACCGCGCCAGGGCGGCCGGGGTCCTGAGATCGAACGTCCGGATTCCGAGCGCACCGGCCCGATGGGCCCCGGCTTCGAGCAGCCGGGACCGACCGGAGCCGGCCGGGCCTTCGACGACGATCGCCGGCGGGGCGGCCCCGCCCGCCGCAAGGGTCCCGAGTTCCTTCTCGAGGGCAGCGAGCTCCTTGTCGCGTCCGATGATCCGCGGCCCGAGCAGCAGGGCAACCGGCGACGCCGTGCCCCCGCCGTCGCCCATCGCAGCCAGGGCGGCCAGGGCCTCGTCCGCGGTGGCGAAGCGCGCCGCCGGCGCCAAGGCGTCCATGCGGTCGAGAACCGGGGCCAGCGCAGCGTCGGCTGCCCGCGACAGGGCGCTCCGGACGGAGCGGCCGAGCCCGAACAGATCGGACGCGGGCGTTGCGGGCGCGCCGCGCAGCACTTCGGGCGCGAGCCACGCAGGCGTGCCCCCGCCGCCGCCACCGTGCTTCCCGACCTCGGCGAGACCGAGGTCGAGGATGACGGCGTTCCCGTCCCGGGTCACGCGGAGATTTCCGGGCTTGAGATCGCGGTGGAGGATTCCTCGACCATGGAGGAAGGCCAGGGTGCGCAGAGTCTGTTCGAGGAAGAGGCGCGCTTCGGACTCGCCGAGAGCACCCGGCTTCTCCGCGAGGTCCGCTCCCTCGACGAGGTCCATCGTGAAGGCGGGCGGCGGCCCGGCAAGGACATCGTGGAGCTGCGCGAGGTGCGGGTGGCGGATTTCCGAGAGGAGAGCCGCCTCCCGGAGTAGCGGCCCCGCCGTGGCACCTCCCTGACGCAGGACCTTGAGCGCCCGTTCCTCGCCGGCCACGCGATCGTGGACCCGGTAGACGGTCCCGCCGCCACCCCGTCCGATGACGGTCCGAACCTCGAGACGTCCGCCAACGACATCGCCGATCGCCAGTTCCCTGTTCCGGCGCCCCGGGCGCGTCATGCTCTCAAATGTCCAATAATTCGTACATTGTTCATTCCATTGTACTTACGGCCCGCTGCACCGGTCAAGTCGGACGGTGGCCGATCGGGATCCGATTCACCATCGCCGTCATCGATGGCATCATGGGAGCCGTGAGGAGAGATGGCTTGCGATCCTCCGGCGCCGCGTCGTTGCTTCTGACGCTTCTCGCGATCTCCGCTCCGGCCCATGACTGGAACGGTCTCGCGATCGACGGTCAGGGTGCGCTCTGGGCGGTGGACGCCGAGGATGGAACGACCTGGCGCATCGCGCCCGACGGCCGGACCACGATCGTGGTTTCGGGCAGCGAAGGCGCGGCTCTCCACCACCCGCACCATCTGGACGTCGACGAGTCGGGGCGGCTCTGGTTCCCGGGAGGCTGAGGAACCGGCCTCGTGGCCAGTCTCCGCCCGGGCGGCGGGGTTAGGAAACTCGACTGGGAGTGCCCCGCGGGGTTCGAGCTCGAGACCATCGTCTGCGATCGCAAGGGTGGCCTGTTCCTGGTCTCCGCTCACCGAGTGATCCATCGCTCCGCCGCGGGAGCCCTCGCGGATGTCGCGGAGGCGGGCTCGGCCTCGGGTGCGGCGGCCCTCGGAGCCGACGGATCGCTCTGGCTCGGCAGCGGCGATCGTCTGCTGCGGGTGGATCGCGACCGGAGTGTCAGGACCGTCGCTCCGGGGCTCGGCGAGGTCTTCGGTGTCGCCGTGGATCCCGCGGGCACCGCCTTCGTAACGGACTGGCGAGGCGGCCGCGTCCTCAGGATCTCCGGGGGAACTGTCTCCGTCGTCGCCGCCGGCCTCTCGTACCCCTCGGGAATCGTCATCGACGGGAATGGCCGTCTGTTCGTCAAGGAGAGCGGCCGGCAGTCGGGCACCCGCGGCCGCATCCTGTCCGTGAGTCCCGAGGGCCGCGCAAGCGTTTTCGCCGAACTCCGGCGCGATTGAGGCGCGGTCAGCGGGGGCGCGCGAAGACGAGGAACCGGTTTCCCGGCGAGAGGAGATGGCGCCGGACGAAACCCAGTCGTTCCCCGAGGAGGCTCTCGAACGCGACCCATCCCTTCTGGGTCGCCTTCATGTCCGTGCAGACGAGAGCATCCGCCTTCGCCGCGGCGAGCGCCTCCGCGATGACCTCCGCGCCGGTCCGTCCGAGGGCCACGTCCTGCCGGACGAGAACGAGGTCCGCTCCGGTGAGACGGACGCGCCCCCTCCCGCGGAGATCGGACGCCAGATCGAAGAAGCCGGAATCTAGGGCCACGGTCAGCGTGGCGCCCTCCGGACCGTCGCCGGACAGGGCTTCGAGCGTGGCGATGAGGGCCAGCGAGTCGCCGTTGTCCCGCGGCCAGCCGAGCGCCCGGCCGGCGTTGAAGACCATGAGTCCCGCAAGCACGGCCGCGACGGTCATCGCGACGGGTCGGCGCCACCGCGGCGCCGCCGTCCCTCGTCCCTTCGAGAGGTCGCAGAAGGACACCGCCCCGGCCGCCGGAAGGAGCATGGCCGCCTCCGTCAGGTGGTAGTAGGGGAACTTGACCGGGAAGACCGTGAAGAACGCCCCGTAGAAGACGCTGTGGAGGAGAACCAGCGTGAGGGCCGATCGCCGGCGCCACGCCGGAATCGCCCGGGAGAGGACGAAGAGCGAGACAGCCGCCACGGCCGCCGAAGCGAGGGCCTTCGTACCGGTCCCGTCCGACGAGTCGAACGCCCCGGAGACCTTGACGTAGTCCCGGGCCGCCCGCAGGGGCGAGTCCGGAAGACGGAAGGCGTGGGCATCCACATCGCCGGCCGCGTAGCGGTCCGACGTGTGGTAGCGCACTCCGGAGTGCCCCGCCGACAGCATGAAACCGACGACGGGACCGACGACGGCGACGAAGCCCGCCGCGAGAAGGAAGTTCCGCCGGTGCAGGATCTCCGCCGGGCGCGCCGCCGTACAGATGACGAGAAGGCCGAGGGCGGCCATGGCGCCGCCCGCCGGGAACTTGGTCGCCGCGCCGAGCCCGATGAGGAGACCCGAGAGGAGTGCAGTCGCCCCCCCGCGCCGTTCCGTGCTCCGGAGGAAGAGACCATAGCCCCACGTCATGAACGCGAGGAAGAGGACGTCGAGCGTCGCCATGCGGCTTGCGTGCACATGGAACGAGAGGAGGGCGAGGACGAGGCCGGCCAGGAGGGCTCCGGACGTTCCGAAGGACGCGCGAAAGAGGAAGACCGTGCCGAGGACGTGAAGAACTCCCGCCGTGGCGCTGACGAGGCGACCGGCCACCACGGCGTCCGGGGCGAGAGGACGGACGAGGGCCGTCAGGGTCCAGAAGAGCGGCGGGTGGTCCGGGTGGACGGGAGAGCCTCCCTCGAGGAAGGCGGTGGCGCGCCGCGTGTATTCGAGCTCGTCGACGTTGGGCGTCTCGTCTCCGATGCGGCGGAAGCGGAGGAATGTCGCGATGGCGAGAAGCGCGAGGAGAGCGGCGATCCGGACGCCGGCGCCCCGGGCGCTCATCCTCCCGCTTTCCCGGTTCCGGACCGGCGGCGGCCACGGAAGGTCCAGACGCGCCAGGCCGCCTCCAGCGCGATTCCCGCCGACATCTTGGACTTCCCGACCCGCCGGTCGGTGAAGACGATGGGCACTTCGGCGATGGTGAATCCGTGGCTCGTCGCGATCGCCGTCTGCTCCACCTGGAATGCGTAGCCCGTGCTTCGCGGCGACTCCTCGAGGATCCGCCGGACGAGGCGCCCCGAGAACACGTGGAATCCCGCCGTGGGGTCCTTCACCCGGAGACCGAGGATGAGTCGCGCATAGG
>CAYQRN010000272.1:0-4660 GCA_964419995.1 uncultured Planctomycetia bacterium | reverse complement strand
CCTGGGCCTGCTCGTCGGGGTCGCCGGGTGGGGGCATCACACCGGCTGGAAGTTCTCCCGTCCTGCGGAGAAGGCCGCAGCGGAGGACTGGTGCGATGCCCACGGAGTCCCCGACTCCAGGTGCATCGCATGCAACCCCGAGCTCGGGGGAGCGAGCGCCTCCGATTGGTGCAAGGAGCACGGGGTCCCCGAATCGAAGTGCACGCTGTGCCATCCCGAGATCCTCACGAGCGGCGTCGCCGCTGACTGGTGCCGGGAACACGGAGTGCCGGAGTCGGCCTGCCCCCAGTGCCACCCGGAGATCGCGGTGATCGGCGAGGCCCCTCCCCCGGAGTCGGGCGCCGCCGTAGCCGCGGAGCCGCCCACGGAGACCGACCGGAGCAGGTGCCAGACACACCAGGCCCGCATCCAGTTCGCCTCGGCCGAGGCGGTCCGGAAGGCCGGCGTGCGTGTCGAGGCCGTGGAAGAGCGCCCGATGGCGGCGCATGTCACGGCGCCCGGAGAGGTCCGCTACGACGACACGCGGGTGGCGCGGCTCGCGGCGAGAGCCCCGGGGATCCTGGTACGGGTCGAGAAGACGATCGGCCAGGAGGTGAAGCGCGGGGATGTACTCGCCCTCGTCGATGCCGTCGAAGTGGGGCGCGCACGGTCGGCCCTCCTCGAGGCGTTGGCCCAGGTGGGCGTGAAGGCGGCCGCTATCGAACGTGTCCACGCCTCCGTCACGCAAAGCGAACAGATCGTCGGCGTGAGGGCGCGGTCGCTGGAGCGCGTGCGGAGTTCGGCGAAGGAGGGCTTCCGCTCGCAGGCCGACGTGCAGGAGGCCGAAGGCGCGGTCGCCGAAGCCGAGGCGGAGACGCTGAGGGTCAAGCTGGAGCTGCAGGAGGCCGAGGCGGCCCTTCGCGAGAGCAGGCTCCGCGTGGCCACTGCGAGTCAGGAGCTCACGAACCTCGGCATTCCCGTCCACCTGGATGAACTGGAGAAGCTGCCGCCGCACGAGGTCCACGAAGAGGTGATGCAGGCGGGCATTCCGGACGACGTGGCAGTCGCTCTCGACAAGGGTCAGGGCACTGCGAACCTCGTCCCCGTCGTCGCGCCCTTGGACGGCGTGATCGTGGCCGCCGACGCAATCACCGGGGAAGTCGTCGATACCTCGAAGCAGCTCTTCGTGGTCGCCGACGTGCGCCGGATGTGGCTCGTCCTGGACGTCCGGCAGGAGGACGTCGCGCGCGTCGCGGGGGGCCAGCCCGTCTCCTTCCGCCCCGACGCGGACGGCGGAAACGCCGTCTCGGGCAGGGTGACCTGGATCAGCACGGCGGCGGACGAGCGGACCCGGACCGTCAGGGTGCGCGCGGACGTCGAGAATCCCGATGGGCGCCTGCGAGCGAACACCTTCGGTACAGGGCGGATCGTCGTCCGGCAGTCGCCCAAGGCGACGGCGGTCCCCACCCCCGCCATCCACTGGGAGGGCTGCTGCCACGTGGTGTTCGTGCGCCTCACGGAGGAGATCTTCCAGACGCGCAAGGTGCAGCTCGGCGCGCGCCAGGCTCCGTTCACCGAGATCACCGCCGGCGTGCTGCCGGGGGAGCTCGTCGCGACGGCGGGGAGCCATGTCCTCAAGTCCGACCTGCTGAAGAGCAAGCTAGGCGCGGGTTGAGCGGACGACGAGTAGCCGCCGGTCGGCGGCAAGGAACCCCATGCTGAACTGGATCATCGGCTGGTCGCTGCGCAACCGCCCCTTCGTCATCCTGGGCGCGCTCGCGTTCGTGTTGGCGGGAGTGGTCTCGTTGCGATACCTGAAGATCGACGCCTTCCCGGACACGACGCCGGTGCAGGTGCAGATCAACACCGTCGCGCCGTCGCTCTCCCCCGAGGAGGCCGAGCGGCAGATCACGTTCCCGATCGAGCAGGCGATCGGCGGACTGCCGGGGCTGGAGAACGTGCGGTCCATCTCCAAGTTCGGCCTTTCGCAGGTAGTCGTGACTTTCGAGGACGGGACGGACATCTACTTCGCGCGCCAGCTCATCATGGAGCGGCTCAGCACCGTCGAGCTCCCCGAGGGACTCGATCGGCCGGAGATGGGGCCGGTCGCGACGGGACTCGGCGAAGTGTTCCATTACATCGTCACGGGCAAGGGGCACGACCTGACCGATCTCCGCACGATCCACGACTGGGTCGTGAAGCCGCAACTCCGCACCGTGCCCGGCACGGCCGAAATCAACAGTTGGGGCGGCTACGAGAAGCAGTACCAGGTGAGGATCGACCCGGCGCGCCTGGTGAAGCACGCCCTTACTTTCGACGAGGTCGTGGAGGCGGTCCAGGCGAACAACCTGAACGTCGGGGGCGGAAGCATCGGGACGGGCGGAGCGATGCTCCTCGTGCGCGGCATCGGGCGGCCCGCGACCCTGGAGCAGATCGGCAACATCGTGGTCGCGGCACAGGGCGGAGTCCCGATCCGCGTGCGCGACGTCGCGGAGGTGACGATCGGACACGAGATCCGCCGCGGAGCGGTCACCGCGGATGGGAAGGGCGAGGTCGTGCTCGGCCTCGGCTTCATGCTCATGGGCGAGAACAGCCACGAGGTCACCTGGCGGCTGAAGAACCGGCTCGACGAGGTGAAGAAGGCCCTTCCGCCCGGGGTCGAGGCGACGACGGTGTACGACCGCACGGAGCTCGTGGACCACGTGATCGACACCGTCCGCAAGAACCTGTTTGAGGGCGGAATCCTCGTGATTGCCGTCCTCTTCGTATTCCTCGGCAACCTGCGTGCTGGGCTGATCGTCGCGCTCGCCATCCCCTTCTCGATGCTCTTCGCGTTCTCGGGAATGCTCCGGTTCGGGATCGCGGGGAGTCTCATGTCGCTGGGCGCCATCGACTTCGGGCTGGTCGTCGACAGCTCCGTGATCATGATCGAGAACTGCGTGCGGCACATCGCGCACGGGGAGGCCGGGAGGAAGCGGATCGACGTGGTCCGCGACGCGGCCATCGAGGTGCGCAAGCCGACGATGTTCGGCGAACTCATCATCATGATCGTCTACCTCCCGATCCTCGCCCTGGAGGGCATCGAGGGGAAGCTGTTCAGGCCGATGGCATTGACCGTGATCTTCGCGCTGGCGGGCTCGCTCGTCCTGTCGATGACGCTGATGCCGGTTCTGGCGAGCCTCCTGCTCCCGAAGAAGATGGAGGAGCGCGAACCGTGGATCGTCCGCGCGACCCGGCGGATCTACGCGCCCGTGCTGCGGGCGGCATTCGCGCATCGCCTGTTCGTGGTGGGGCTGGCCGTCTGCGCGCTGCTCGTGGCGGTCATCCTGGGCCGCGGACTCGGCTCCGAGTTCGTCCCGAAGCTGTCCGAGGGCGGGATCGTGATCAATACGGTCCGTCTCGCGGGGATCGACCTCGACGAGTCGGTCCGCTACAACACGCAGATGGAGCGGGCGCTTCTCGCCGCCTTCCCCGACGAAATCGAGCACGTGTGGTCGCGGATCGGGACGGCGGAAGTGGCCACCGACCCGATGGGGGTGGAGATCACCGACATCTTCGTCTCGCTCAGGCCGCGGGAGCGATGGAAGAAGGCCACGACGCAGGCCGAGCTGGTCTCGTGCATGCAGCGCGAACTCCGGGACATGCCCGGCCAGCGGATGGCGTTCACGCAGCCGATCGAGATGCGGATCAACGAGATGATCTCGGGCGTCCGCTCCGACGTCGCCGTGAAGCTCTTCGGCGACGACTTCGACGTTCTGGTCGCCAAGGCGGCCGAGATCGGCGCGATCCTCAGCTCGACCAAGGGCTCCGTCGACCTGACGACCGAGCAGATCACCGGCCAGCCGATGCTCCTGATCCGGGTCGACCAGGACGCCATCGCGCGGTACGGCGTCCCCGCGCGCGAGGTCCTCGAACTGGTGGAGTCGGTCGGGAGCATGCCGATCGGGGACGTCATCGAGGGCGAGCTCCGCTTCCCGCTCATCGTTCGACTTCCCGAGCGCTTTCGCGCCGACCCGGACGCGATCGCGTCCATCCCTGTCAAGGCGCCCTCGGGCGAGCTGATCCCGCTCTCGCGGCTCGCGATGGTCGAGGTCGTAGAGGGGCCCTCCACGATCACGCGCGAGTGGGGTCGGCGGCGGATCACGATCCAGTGCAACGTGCGCGGGCGCGACGTGGGGAGCTTTGTCGCCGAAGCGCAGAAGAAAATCGCCGAACGCGTGGAGCTCCCCGCGGGCCGCTACCACCTGGAGTGGGGAGGCCAGTTCGAGAACCTGGAGCGGGCGCAGAAGAGGCTCATGATCGTGGTCCCGGTGGCGCTCGCGCTGATCTTCCTTCTTCTCCACATCACCTACCGCCGCATGCTCGACGCCATCCGGGTCTTCACCGGGGTTCCGTTCGCCGCCGTCGGCGGGATTGCGGCGCTGTGGCTGCGCGGGATGCCCTTCTCGATCTCGGCGGGAGTCGGATTCGTCGCCCTTTCGGGAGTCTCGGTCCTGGGCGACATGGTGCTCGTCTCCTACGTGCGCCAACTCCGCCGGAAGGGACTCTCGATCGACGACGCCGTCGAGCAGGCGGCGCTGACCAGGCTGCGTCCCGTCCTCATGACCGCTCTCGTGGCGGCTCTGGGGTTCGTTCCGATGGCGACCGCGACCGGGATGGGCGCCGAAGTCCAGCGGCCCCT
>CAYQRN010000271.1:0-4660 GCA_964419995.1 uncultured Planctomycetia bacterium | reverse complement strand
CGTCGTCTTCGGTGCCTGCGGCAGCGGATTGCCGTCGATGGACACCGTGGGCGAAAGCCCCTCGATGTGATCGACTTTCGGCTTCTCCATCCGCCCGAGGAACTGGCGCGCGTAGGCCGAGAGGGACTCGACGAAACGCCGCTGCCCCTCCTTGAAGATCGTGTCGAAGGCAAGAGACGACTTTCCGGAACCCGATATCCCCGTAATGGTTGTGAGCGTTCCTCTGGGGATCGAAAGGTTGACGTCGCGCAGGTTGTGTTCGCGCGCCCCCTGGATGACGATGGCGCTCTGGCCCATGTTCCGGCTGGCAACCCGCCCTTCCGCTCGGTCGTTCGAAAACCTCCATTATAGGGCGGAGGAGACGGCGGAAAAGCAGGCACGGGGGGAGACCTCGGGACGGCGCCTCAAGGCGGACCCGGGCCCCTGCCGAAATCGAGGAGGGAAGACCCCCTCGCATGAACGGCGCCGTCACCGTGCCTCCCGGATCCTTCGCCGTGGAAGAGGCCTTCGACCTTCTCGCGGAGGTCGAAGACCTGGCATCCCGCCTCGCCACGGCCCTGACCGGCGACCTCGATACCGCTGTCGCGGGCCCCCTCCGCGCCCTCGCCGAGGAATGCGACATCGCCGCGCGGGAGGCCGAGAGCGCCGTCCTCCGCATCGTCCGCGATCCCGCGGGGGAATCCGGACGCATCCGGGAACTCCGCGAACTCTGCGCCCGCGTCATCGCGCGGATCCAGCACGAGGCCCGCGCCCTCCGTGCCGCGGGCGTCGACGCCCCCGCCGCGCTCGGCGGCCTCGCCACCCTGGAGACGGCCTGACGGCGTCCGCCCGCGCCCCGGCGTCACGCCTCCGCTGCCGGCGCGCCCCGTGCAAGCTCGGCGAGCATGGCTCCGTGAAGCGCTCCATTGGACGCGAGGACGCGGCGGCCGAGAAGCCAGTCCGTCCCGCCGGCGAAGTCCGTGACGCGGCCGCCGGCCTCCTCGACCAGCAGGGCGCCGGCAGCCACGTCCCACGGGGACAGGTGGAGCTCCCAGAAGGCGTCGAACCGCCCGTCCGCGACCCACGCGAAGTCGAGAGATGCCGCGCCGAAGCGCCGGATGCCCCGCGCCCGCCGGACGAGGTGGGCGAAGCGGCTCACGTTGTCGTCGGGAAGCTCCTCGAGACGGTAGGCGAAGCCGGTCGCGAGAAGCGCGGAGGACACATCGGCCGCCATGGAGACACGGATCGTCCGGCCGTTGCGGAAGGCTCCTCCGCCGCGCACGGCCGTGTACGTCTCGGACAGGAGGGGCGCGTGGACGACTCCGGCCTCCATGACGCCCCCGGCGACGAATCCGAGCGACACGGCGAAGACCGGGATGCCGTGCACGAAGTTCGTCGTCCCGTCCAGCGGATCGACGAACCACGTCCCATCGCTCCCCTCCGTCGTCCCCTCCTCCTCCGCAACGATGGAGTGTCCGGGGCAATGCGCGCGGATCCGGCGCGTGAGCAGCGCCTCGGCCTCCCGATCCGCCACGGTGACGAGATCGCGCTTCCCCTTGAAGTCCACGGCATCCCCGTCGAGCCGGCCGAAGTGTCCGGCGAGGATGGCGCCGGCCTCCCGGGCGATCGTCTCCATGAAGGCGATGAGCTCGGGGCCCCTCATGGCGCACCGATCCTCGCGAGCTCGAGACACACGCGGTCATGGAAGCTCCGGACGGGCCGCGTCGTCCCGTTGCTGAGCATGGCAACGATGAACATCCCTCCCGACGCCGGAGTCACGATCGCGGAGAGGGCCGTGACGCCCCGGAGCGTCCCGGTCTTGCCCCGGACCCGTCCCCCGGCCTCCCGCATCCGCTGAGCCAGCGTTCCGCTCCGGCCGGCCACGGCGAGGGAGGCGATCAACGGGTGCGAGGGGCCTCCATCCCGCCACGCATCGAGCAGCAGCCGGGCCACGACGCGCGCCTGCACGCGGTTGTCCCGGGAGAGCCCGCTCCCGTCCGACACGACGATCCCTTCCGCCGTCATGCCGCCCGCGACCAGGGCCTCGAGGACCGCGTTCGCCCCCGTGGCGAAGGTCCCCGTGCCCTGGCGCCGGGCGCCCGTCGCCTTGAAGAGGGTCTCGGCGTAGTGGTTGTCGCTCCGGGCGAGGATCGCCGGCAGAAGCGCCGCCAGCTCCGTCTCGCGCCACGCGAGATTGGTCATCGCCGCCGGGAGAGCCTCCGCGGGTCCGGGACGGCGGACGGTGCCGGCGATCCGGCACCCGGCCTCCTCGAGAGCCGCCTTCAGGATTCCCCCGAGAACGAGGGGCGGATCGTGGATGGCGGCCGCGAGCGGCGACGGTGCGGCGCCGGTCCACACGCGCCCCGAGACCGAGAAGCGGTTGGCGTCCCTGGGACGGCTGATGGCGACGGCGTGTCGCGACTTCACCGCATCCGTCACCGCTCTCACATCGAGATCGATGGGCGCACCCGGCGTTCCGCACCGGACGTCGGGACGCGCGCCGGGCGCGCGTCCCGGCCGGACGATGAGCTCGATGGCGTTGCCGCGGAAGGAGAGGGCCGACACCTCGGCGAGATAGCGCTTCGCGGGATCGTCCCGCGGCCAGGCGCGGTGCGTGAACTCCCGGTCGAAGACGCCGTCGTCCACGAGGAGGTCTCCGTCCACCGATCGGATCCCCGCGGCGAGGACCGCGGCGACGAAGGCAGCCACGTCGCCTCCCGTCCCGCCGCCGGCACCTTCGGGACCCTCGAAGCTCGGATCCCCGTCGCCCCCGAGGATGAGGGCCCCGCGGAGAACGCCATCCTCCACGGTTCCTGCCGCATTGAGCACGGTCCGGAAACGCGCCTCCGGACCGAGGTGACGGAGCGCCGCCGCCACCGTCAGGATCTTCTGGTTCGAGGCGGGGATCAGAGGGTCGCCGCCGCCGGCATCCACGAGGGTCCGACCAGTCTCCCCGTCAAGGACCACGACGCCGGACCGTCCGCCAGCCGCGCGGATCTCCGCCACGAGGCCGCGGACCCGCCGGAGACCGGCCTCGCGCCCCTGGGCGGCCCCCGGAGGCGCCAGGGCTGCCAATGCCAGAAGGAGGATCGCCGCCCGGGCGGTCAGTCGGCGTAGCCTTCGGGATGGTCCCGATGCCACCGCCAGGCCGTCTCGATGATCGTATCCAGGTCGCCGAAACGCGGCGTCCATCCGAGGCGCTCCCTCGCCTTCCGCCAGTCGGCCACGAGGCGCGGCGGATCGCCGGCGCGCCGCGGAGCCGTGACCGCCGGGACGGTCCGCCCCGTGACCCGCTCCGCCGCGGCGATGACCTCGCGCACCGAATAGCCCTGACCGTTTCCCAGATTGAAGTGTCCGCTCGCCCCTCCCGCCCTCAGATGCTCGAGGGCGAGGCGATGGGCCTCCGCCAGATCGTTGACATGGATGTAGTCCCGGATGCACGTCCCGTCCGGCGTATCGTAGTCGGTGCCGAGGATGCGGACCGGAGGCGCGAGGCCCAGCGCCGCCCGCAGCACGAGGGGGATGAGGTGGGTCTCGGGCTCGTGATCCTCGCCGATGCGGCCGGACGGATCCGCGCCGGCGGCATTGAAGTACCGGAGGCAGACGCTCCGAAGTCCGTAGGCGCGTTCCCAGTCCGGGAGCATCTGCTCCATCATGAGCTTCGTGCGCCCGTAGGGATTGATGGGATCCTGGGGATGGTCCTCCGCGAGCGTGGGCCGCAGCGGGTTGCCGAAGGTCGCGCAGGTCGAGGAGAAGACGTAGAGGGAGACACCGGCCCGCCGCATGGCCGAGAGCAGCGTGATCGCGTTGACGACGTTATTGCGGTAGTACTTCTCCGGGTTCTCCACCGACTCCCCGACGTAGCAGCACGCGGCGAAGTGGAACACGGCGTCCACGCCCCGCGACCGCAGGGTCCGCTCGAGGAGATCGCCGTCGGCGAGATCGCCGGCGACGAGGTCCGCGTCGAGAACCGCCGCGCGGTGTCCGACGGAGAGGTTGTCGTACGCGAAGGCATCGACGCCGGCGGTGCGGAGGTGGAGCAGCGTGTGGCTTCCGATGTAGCCCGCGCCGCCGAGAACGAGGACGGTGCTCACTGCCACTGCCTGTAGCGCGCCCGGTTGGCGGCGTACCACTCCGCGAACTCGCGCCGGAGCATCTCCACCTTCTCCGGCGTCGGCTGGTCCACGATGCCCGTGCCGATGAACGTCGGCGTGAGCTTGTCGAGGGCCCGGACGATGGCACCGACGACGGAAAGCTCGCGCTCCGTTCCGAGACGGGCGATGAGATGGGGCACGGCAGAGGGATGGTCGAGGCTCCGGAGCGTCACGGCCGCCATGGCGCGGACCATGGGATCGGGATCCTCGAGGAAGAACCGCACGATCTTCACGAGATCCGGATCCGAGAACTCCGCGAGCGCCCGGAGCGCCCGGGTCTTCACCTCGGGATCCCGGTCCTTCAGCGCCTGGAGGATCGCCTTGTACACGTCGGGCGTGATGGCCGCGAGGGATTCGGGAGATGCCACGAGGCGAATGGCCTCGCGCCGGCGCTCGACCTCCGTCGAATGCAGGAGCACGTCGATCCACTCGCGCCGCGTCTTGCGGTTGGGATCCCGCTGCTCCCGGGCCGGCCGCTCCCTGATCTCCGCGATGCGACGCTGCAGCGCCTCCCTGTTGATCGGCGA
>CAYQRN010000270.1:0-4662 GCA_964419995.1 uncultured Planctomycetia bacterium | reverse complement strand
CTCGCCGCCGTTCTCGACGGCGGCGCGCACGAGGAGGTCGTCCGTGTCGGGGATGCGGGCGAGGGCCGTGAGGGCCGCCAGCCGGACGCAATCCTCGGCGTCGCTCAGGGCCTGGGCGAGAGGGATCAGGGCTTCGTCGCCGTAGACGGAGCCGAGGGACCGGATCGCGGCCTCGCGGATCCGCGCGTCGCGGTCGGCCGCGAGGCCGATGAGCATGGGCAGGCCGTCCGCGCCGGCGCCTCGCCCGAAGATGGGAACGGCCCTGAGCCGGGACTCGGAGTTGCCATCGACGAGAAGCGGCAGGAGGGCGTGGACCGGGACGTCCGAGGCCGATTCCAGGGCGGACCATGCGGCCTCGCGAACGCCCTCCTCGGCATCGTTGCAGAGGTCCACGAGCACCTGGCCCGCCTCCGGACCGCCCACGCTCCCGAGGCGGCGCGCCGCCGCTTCCCGGACAGGGACGGGGAAATCGGGAAGCAGGAGATCGTTGATCGCGTCGATCTCGAGGAACCCGAGGATGCCGTCAACGGTGGCTGCAGGGAGGCCGGCGAGGAGCCCCGGCATCGCACAGATCCGGTCCACGAGGACCCTCTCGGCCACCCGCGCGATGTACGGCTTGGGATCGCGGGCCGCCCGGAGGAGGTAGACGAGCGCCGCTGGCTCCTCATGCCGTCCGAGCGCCCGGGCGGCTTCGGACCGCCTGAAGGCGTCGGCGGACTGCAGGACGCGTCCGAGACCCCGGAGAGCGGCATCGTGGGGCGACCCGGCGAGGCGCCGGATGATCTCCGGGTTGAATCCCATGTCCTCGCCCGCGGCGACGGCGCCGAGGGCCTCGAAGGCCTCCGGGCTCGCCAGGGAGAACAGCGCGTCGATGGCGCGCTGCCGCTCCTCCGGCTTCAGGGGCTCGTCGAAGAGGCCAACGAGTCCCGCGACGTCCTTCTCGGACATGCAGGCCGCGATGCGCGCCTCGGCGATGGACTCGGTGGGGTCGTTTCCGTTCGGCATGGTGATCCCGGCTTCTCCCAACCACCGTTTCGGCAGCCACCCCGTTGCCGGTTGACTGGAAGTCCCGATCCGGCGCCTTCTTCCGGAAGACACGATGCCCCCGCCCGCGGAGAGAGGCGGCCCGGCCGTCGTGCCGATGAGGACTTGCGGTGTCCCCCCCCGGTGACGAGGCTCCCCGGTCCGGTCGGGCACGGTTTCGTAGCATGACGGAGAGGTCTGAGATCCCATGACCCGAAGCTTCGAGAATGCCCTCGCGGAGGGCCCGATGGTGTTCGATGGCGCCATCGGAACTCGCCTCTATGAAAGAGGTTACTTCATCAACCGGAGCTTCGACGAGGCGAATCTGATCCAGCCGGAGGTCGTTCTCAGGATCCACGGGGAATACGTGGACGCCGGGGCGCAGGTCATCGAGACCAACACGTTCAGCGCCAACCGCATCCTCCTCGGACGCTACGGGGCCGCCGACCGGCTCGCCGACATCAACCGCGAAGGGGTCCGCCTCGCCCGGGAGGCCGCAGGCGAGGCAGCCTTCGTGGCCGGCGCCGTGGGACCCACGGGCGAGGGGCTCGGAATGCTCACTGCAGCGAAGATGGACGACATCGTCGCCGCGATGAAGGAGCAGATCGCCTGCCTCGTGGACGCGGGCGTGGACCTCATCGTCCTCGAGACGTTCCACCACCTCGCGGAACTCCACATCGCGCTCGACGCGGCGCGCCTTCTCACGAAGGTCCCGGTCGTCGCCCAGATGGCCTTCGAGGAGGACGGGTGCCTTCGCGACGGATCGACGCCCGCCCGCGTCGCGCGCCTGCTCGTGGACTGGGGCGCCGACGTGGTCGGCGCCAACTGCGGGGCCGGTCCCCAGGTGCTCTTCGACGTCGCGAAAGAGATGGTCGAGGCCGTTCCGGGCCACCCCGTCTCCGTTCAGCCCAACGCGGGAACGCCCCGCCGCCTCGACGAACGTACGCTCTACATGGCGACGCCGGAGTACTTCGGGGTCTTCGCGCGTCGCTTCTTCAAGGCGGGCGTCCGGATCGTCGGCGGCTGCTGCGGCACGGGACCTGAGCACATCCGGGCCGTGGCGGCCGCGCGGCGGATGATCGGCGGCCACTCCGTGGCTGTCGCACTTCCGCGGACGCCTCTCGAGCCCGAGGCGGCCCGCACCCTCGCTCCCGTGCCCATGGAGCAGAAGTCGGCCCTCGGAGCCAAGATCCGGCGTGTCTGGCGGGAACGCATCGCTTCGGACGGACCCCGGCGGCCTTTCGCCGGTCCCGCGGATTTCGTCGTGAGCGTCGAGGTGAACCCGCAGCCGGGCCTCGACGTCCGGCGTCCCATCGAGGGTGCGCGCATGCTCCGCGATGCTGGCGTCGATGTCGTCAACATCGCCGACGGCCCGCGCGCCTCCGTCAGGATGAGCAACTGGTCCCTCGCCATGGAGATCATGGAGAAGACCGGCATGGAGGTCATCCTCCACGTCTGCTGCCGGGACCGGAACCTGCTGGCGCTCCAGGCCGACCTCCTCGGCTGCCATATCCGCGGGATACGCAACCTCGTCATCATCACGGGAGACCCGCCGAAGCTCGGCGACTACCCCAAGGCCACCGCCGTCTTCGACCTCGATTCCGTCGAGCTCCTGAAGCTCGTGGACTGCCTGAACCACGGCATCGATCCCGCGGGCAAGATGATCAACGAGACGACGGCCTTCCTCCTCGCCTGCGGCGCGGAGCCCGGGGCCCTCGACTACGACCGCGAGCTCCGGCGCCTCGAGCAGAAGATCCGCAACGGGGCCGAGTTCATCATGACGCAGCCCGTCTACGACCGCGCCGTCCTTCGGCGCTTCCTCGACGACACCCGGAGCTTCGGCGTCCCGGTCCTCGTGGGCCTCCTCCCCCTCGCCAGCGCGCGCAATGCGGACTTCCTTCACAACGAAGTGCCCGGCATGAGCATCCCAGCTGCCATCCGGGAGAGGATGGCAGCCGCCGGAAACGGACCTCCCGCCCGGAACGAGGGCATCCGCATCGCCCGGGAGATGCTCGCCGAAGTCCGGGACGAGGTCGTGGGCGCCTACATCATGCCGCCCTTCGCCCGCTACCGTTCAGCGCTCGAGATCCTGTCGGTGGCGGGATACGAGGTCCCCCCCGAGACGCCATGAGGCCGCTCGTCGTTATCGACGTCGTGGGTCTGACGCCGGCCATGCTCGGCCCCGCGACGCCCCGGATCAACGCCATCCGGGACCGGGGCTTCGCGGCCCCCCTCGAGACGATCTTCCCGGCCGTCACCTGCCCCGTGCAGGCCACGATGCTCACGGGGATCCCTCCCTCCGAACACGGCATCGTGGCCAATGGCTGGTATCACCGGGATCTCGCCGAGATCCTCTTCTGGCGCCAGAGCCGGGCCCTCGTGACGGGCGAGGAGATCTTCGAACGGGCCCGGCGAGTTTATCCCGGGTTCACGAGCGCCAAGCTCTTCCTCTGGTTCAACATGTATGGTCGAGCCGATTTCGCGGTGACACCGCGCCCCGCCTATCCGGCCGACGGCCGGAAGATCCCGGATATCTGGACCGAGCCGCCGGAGCTGCGCGCCGACCTTGTCGGTCGCCTCGGCCCCTTTCCCCTCTTCCATTTCTGGGGACCCCACGCGTGCATCATCTCGAGCCGGTGGATCGCGGAGTGCGCGGCCCTCGTCATCGCGAAGCACCGCCCCACGCTGACGATGGTCTACCTGCCGCACCTCGACTACGACCTCCAGCGCTTCGGCCCCGACGATCCGCGGATTCCCGCCGAGGTGACGGCGGTCGACGCCCTCGTCGGAATCCTGGACGACGCCGCCCGCGCCGCAGGGGCCTCCACCCTCGTCCTCTCGGAGTACGGCATCACGGCCGTCTCGCGGCCCGTCTTCCTGAATCGCGTCCTTCGAGAGGCCGGCCTCCTCCGGATCCACCGGAATGCCGCGGGCGAGAATCTCGATGCCGGAGCCTCGGACGCCTTCGCCGTCGCGGATCACCAGGTGGCGCACGTCTACATCCGGGACCCGGCCCGCATGGCGGAGGTGCGCCGCAGGCTCGAATCCGTACCCGGCGTGGCCGAGGTCCTCGACGCGGCCGGCAGGGCGAAGGCCGGCATCGACCATCCGCGGTCCGGCGACCTCGTCGCCGTCGCCGAGGCGGATTCCTGGTTCGCCTATCCGTTCTGGCTCGATGACCAGCAAGCCCCGGATTACGCGAGGACCGTGGATATCCATCGAAAGCCGGGCTACGACCCGGCCGAGCTCTTCATCGATCCCGAACTGAGATTCCCGAGGGCACGGATCGCGTGGACGCTGCTCCGGCGGCGCCTCGGCCAGAGGGCCCTCCTCGACGTCATCCCGCTCGACCCGTCCGTCGTCCGGGGCTCCCACGGCCGCCTGCCGGCAAGCGATGACGAAGGTCCCGTGCTCGTCTCGTCCTGCGCCGCCCTGCGCCGTCCCCGCTTCCGCATGGCAGGAATCCCCGATCTCATCCTCGCCCACCTTGCGTCGGACTGAGACCCCGCCCGGGACTGCGAGCGCCCACCGATCTACCGGCGCCCGACGACCAGGGACGTGCGGATGGTCTCGATCTCGCCGGCCACGGCCGGCGGCGGCGCGTTGGGGAACTCCTCGCGATACTCGAAGAACACTTCC
>CAYQRN010000269.1:0-4752 GCA_964419995.1 uncultured Planctomycetia bacterium | reverse complement strand
CACCGGGGGCGCGAGCACCTGCGCCGCCTCATCGGCCGCGGACTCGTGGAGGTCGAGGACTGTCCGGGAGGCGCGTACGTCCGTCTCACGAACCGGACCCTTCTCAACGCGCGCCTCATCCGGACCGGCCACGCCATCGCGGATCCCGCCGCGCTCCACCGCATGGCCGCCCGTTTCCTGCGCTACGAGGAAGTCGCGCGGGACGCCCGCCGCGGCCTCTGGAGGCTCCACTGATCCGCGCGCCGGATGTTAGAGTCGCCGTCCCATGGAGGTCCTGAAGAGCCACGTCCGCACGGATTCCGCCGAGTTCCTCGAGAATCGGCGGGTCAACGAGGCCCTCGCCCGCGAGCTCCGCGAGACGCTGCGAACGACACGCCTCGGCGGACCCGCGCGGATGCGGGAGGTCCACGCGTCCCGAGGCAAGCTCCTCCCGCGGGAGAGGGTCGAGCGGCTCCTCGATCCGGGCACGGCGTTCCTCGAGATCGCGCCCATGGCCGCCCACGGCGTCTACGAGGAACCCGCCCCCGGCGCGGGCCTCGTGGCGGGCGTCGGGCGCGTCGAGGGACGCGACGTCATGGTCATCGCCAATGACGCCACGGTGAAGGGGGGGAGCTACTACCCCCTCACGGTGAAGAAGCACGTGCGGTGCCAGGAGATCGCGCTCGCGAACCGGCTTCCCTGCGTGTATCTCGTCGACTCCGGGGGGGCCTATCTTCCCCTGCAGGCCGAGGTCTTCCCTGACCGCGAGCACTTCGGGCGCATCTTCTACAACCAGGCGCGTCTCTCCGCAGCGGGCATCGCACAGATCGCCGTGGTTCTCGGGTCGTGCACGGCCGGCGGCGCCTATGTCCCCGCCATGTCCGACGAGACGGTCATCGTGCGCAACCAGGGCACGATCTTCCTCGGCGGACCTCCTCTCGTGAAGGCGGCGACGGGCGAGGAAGTGACGCCCGAGGAACTCGGCGGCGCCGACGTGCACTGCCGCATCTCCGGCGTCACGGACCACCTGGCCGACGACGACGCACACGGCCTCCGGATCGCCCGTTCCATCGTCGCCACGCTCAATACGTCGAAGACCCCGCTCCTCGATATCGAGGCCCCCGAGGAGCCGCTCTACGCTCCCGAAGAGATCCTCGGCGTCCTTCCCGCCGACCGGCGGCGCCAGTACGACGTCCGGGAGATCCTCGCCCGCATCCTCGACGGCAGCCGGTTCCACGAGTTCAAGGCCCTCTACGGCACGACGCTGGTCACCGGCTTCGGCCGCATCCACGGGTTTCCCGTGGGGATCGTGGCCAACAACGGCGTCCTCTTCTCCGAGTCCGCCGAGAAGGCGGCCCACTTCGTCGAGCTGTGCGGCCAGCGCCGCGTCCCGCTCGTCTTCCTCCAGAACATCACGGGCTTCATGGTGGGACGGCGCTATGAGCAGGGGGGCATCGCGAAGGACGGAGCCAAGATGGTCACGGCGGTGTCCACGGTCGCCGTGCCGCGCTTCACCGTGATCATCGGAGGCAGCTTCGGCGCGGGAAACTACGGCATGTGCGGGCGCGCCTACGACCCCCGGTTCCTCTTCACCTGGCCGAACGCCCGCGTGTCGGTCATGGGCGGAGAGCAGGCCGCCAGCGTCCTCGTCACGATCAAGCGCGACCAACTCGCCCGCGAGGGCCGGTCGCTCACGGCCGCCGAGGAGGAGGAGATCCGCCGGCCGATCCTCGAAAAGTACGAACGTGAGGGACACCCCTGGTACGGCACCGCCCGGCTCTGGGACGACGGCGTCATCGACCCGCGCGAGACCCGGCAGACCCTCGCCCTCGCGATCTCGGCGTCGCTCAACGCCCCCATCGGCGAATCCCGCTTCGGCGTGTTCCGGATGTAGGCGGCGATGGAGACCTTCCGATCGCTCCGCGTCGCCGTCACGGATGCCGTCGCGCGGGTGACCCTCGCGCGGCCAGACGTGCGCAACGCCTTCGACGAGACCCTCGTCGCCGAGATCACCCGGGCCTTCACCGCCCTTGACACCTCGCCGGACGCGCGGGCCGTGATCCTCGAGGCCGAGGGCGACGTCTTCTGCGCCGGTGCTGACCTCGCTTGGATGACGCGCATGGCCGCCCTGCCGCGGGAGGCCAACGTCGCGGACGCGTGCCGCCTCGAGGCCGCTCTGTCCGCGGTGGAACGGTGTCGCCGGCCGGTCATCGCGCGCGTCCAGGGCCATGCCTTCGGCGGGGGAGCCGGCCTCGCCGCCGCCGCCGACATCGTCATCGCCGCGGAGGGAGCGCTCTTCGGCTTCACGGAGGTGCGTCTCGGGCTCGCGCCGGCGGTCATCGCGCCCTTCGTCCTCCGCCGCATCGGCGAGGGCGCCGCGCGGCGCTGTTTCCTCACGGCGGAACGTTTCACTGCCAGAAAGGCTCTCGAGATGGGGCTCGTCGACGAGGTCACGCCTCCCGGCGGCCTCGACGCTGCGTGCGACGCCGTTACGGCCGCCATCCTCCGCGGGGCCCCGGGGGCCATCGCCGCCGCCAAGGACCTCGTCCTGAGGCTCCGGACGGAAGGGGAGGAGGACGCGCGCCGGCTCACGACCGGCCTCATCGCCGGTCTCCGGGCATCGGAGGAGGGGCAGGAGGGCATGGCCGCCTTCCTCGGCAAGCGCGATCCCGCGTGGGTGCGGCGCGGAGGATCGTCGTGAGGATCCGGCGCGTCCTCATCGCCAACCGCGGCGAGATTGCCGTGCGCGTCATCCGGACGCTGCGCGCCCGGGGAATCGAGTCCGTCGCGGTCTGGTCGGAGGCCGACCGCAGCGCGCTCCACGTCCGGCTCGCCGACCGCGCCGTCCCCATCGGCCCCGCGCCCGCGACGGAGAGCTACCTCTCGATCCCGGCGATCCTCGCCGCCGCGGAGTCCGCGGGTGCCGATGCCGTCCACCCCGGCTACGGTTTCCTTTCGGAGAACGCCGGCTTCGCGCGGGCGGTCGGCGACGCGGGGCTCATCTTCATCGGACCGTCCCCCGAGGCCATGGAGGCCCTCGGCGACAAGGCGAAGGCCCGCGCCACGGCGGGACGTTCCGGGGTCCCGACGGTACCGGGAGCGGACGCCCCGGCCGATCCGGCGGCGCTGCGGGCGGCAGCGGAGGCCATCGGCTTCCCGCTCCTCGTCAAGGCGGCCGCCGGGGGCGGCGGGCGCGGCCTCCGCCCCGTGGCCGCAGCCGGCGAGCTCGAAGCCGCCGCCCGGGCGGCGGAGCGCGAGGCGATCCAGGCCTTCGGCGACGGACGCCTCATCCTCGAGCGCGCCCTCCATCCGGTCCGCCACGTCGAGGTCCAGGTCGTCGGGGATGGTCGCGGCGGCGTCACGGCCTTCCCGGAACGGGAGTGCTCGCTGCAGCGGCGCCATCAGAAACTCATCGAGGAGTCGCCGTCCGCCGCCGTCGGCGACGATCTCCGCCGCCGGCTCCTCGCGGCAGCCACGACCCTCGCCGCCGCCGTCCGGTACGCCGGCGCCGGCACCCTCGAGTTCCTCGTCGACGACAGCGGCGGCTTCTACTTCCTCGAGATGAACGCGCGCCTCCAGGTGGAACATCCGGTCACCGAGGCCGTGACCTCGGAGGATCTCGTCGACTGGCAGATCGAGGTCGCCTCCGGCGCCGGCCTCCCGCGGAGCACCGATGCCCTCCGGCCCTCCGGCCATGCCATCGAGGCCAGGATCTGCGCCGAGGACCCGGATCTCGGCTTCCTGCCCGCGACGGGGCGCATCCTCAGGCTTCGGCTCCCGGAGGGCCCCGGGATCCGCGTGGACGCCGGCATCCTCGGCGGAGGGGAAGTCACGCCGCACTACGACTCCCTCCTCGCGAAGATCATCGCCCACGGCCCCGACCGCGAGACAGCGCGACGCCGCCTCGCCGCGGCGCTACGCGACACCGCCGTTCTTGGCGTCACGACGAACACCGGGTTCCTTATCGACGTCCTCGAAAGCCCGGAGTTCCGCGAGGCTCGGACGTTCACGCACACACTCGAAGGACTTCACCGGGCCCGACCCGCCGCCGACGTACCGGATCTCGTCCTCGCGGCCGCGGCCTGCGCCGCGACCCTCCGCGCCACCGCCGCGCCACGCGCCGGCGCCCCGGCCGATCCTTTCACGGCCCTCGGTCCGTTCCGGCTCGCGGAGGACACGACACCATGAGCGCGAGCCGTGTGACGCTCCGGGTCGGCGACCGCATCCACACGGTGGAGGTCCGCCGCACGGACGGCGGTGCCGCCGTGATCATCGACGGCCGGAACTTCCCGGTGACGGAGCTCGATCTCGCGGAGGGAGAGATCCGCTTCGCCGGCAGCGAGGGGCGCGTCCGGGCCGACGTCGTCGTGGACGGCGGAAAGGTCCACGTCGCGGTCGGGGGGCGGCACTGGGTCTTCGTGGCCGGCAGCGACGGGGACCCGCGAAGCGGGAGCGGCCCGCCGGCCGAAGGCGAGATCCGTTCGCCCATGACGGGGCGGGTCGTGGCACTCCTCGTGGAGCAGGGTACAAGGGTGTCGGACGGCGCCGAGATCCTGGTCGTCGAGGCCATGAAGATGGAGCACCGCGTTCGCGCGCGGGCGCCGGGGCGGGTCAGCGCGCTCCACGTGAAGGCCGGAGACCTGGTCGAGCTCGGCGCGCTCCTCGCCGTCGTGGCTCCTGAGGGAGAGGCTCCGTGATGGCCGCGCCGGCCGGGCGCATCGTCGAGGTGGGGCCGCGCGACGGCCTCCAGAACGAGAGCCGGCCCGTCCCCAC
>CAYQRN010000268.1:0-4784 GCA_964419995.1 uncultured Planctomycetia bacterium | reverse complement strand
GTCTCGCCAGCAGCGCGCCCGCCGTCCCCGCCGTGTCCAACCGCTGAACGCTTACGAGGTTGTGGACGCAGCCGTACTTCGGGTTCGTGCCGCTCACCTGTGCCTTGCCGAAGTTTCCGGTGTTCACGGCGTTGTCGCGGAAGATGCAGCTCCTGAGCGTTACGTTGACGGGGCCCGCCGACCAGAACCCGCCGCCCGAGTCGGACGCGAAGTTGCGCGTGAACGTGCAGCCGGTGACCGTGGAGTTCACCGGTGTCGAGACGATCTGCACCAGGCCCACGGCGCCGCCCCAGCCTCCGAGAGACGTGCCACCGTAGTCGTAGCTCTGGACCGAGTTCTTGTTGAAGACGCAGTCGCGGATCGTCATGGACCCGAAGGACATGATGGCGCCCCCCTCCTGGGACACGTTGCCGATGAAGCGGCATCGGAGGATCTGGACGCCCCCCGAGAACGAGAAGATCGCGCCGCCCTTGGCCGGGTAGAACGAGACGCCGAACGTGTAGTGGGTCTTGTTGCCGACGAAGAGACAGTCGGAGATCGTGATGGGGTTGTTGAATCCGATGTGCATCGCGCCGCCCACGGGCTCCGGGCCGCTGGCGTAGATGCAGACGTTGCCGCGGAACTCGTTCCTCGTAACGGTCGGATTCGTGTCGTTGTCGATGTAGAGGCCGCCGGCGTAGGAGCCCCACGTGATGTTCTCCATGAAGCGGCAGTCCGTGACCGCGGGGGTCCCGCCGCTCATGAAGACGCCGCCGCCGCCCACCGCGTAGTTGCGGCGGAACGTGCAGTTCCGGACCACCGGGGCGCCCCCGGTGATTCGCAGGCCGGCGCCACTTGTGCCCGCCGCGCCTGCGCCGACGCCGTAGCCCCCGTACACCGTGAAGCCGTCGAGGAGGGCCGTCGCGTCGTTGCCCGCGCTCGTGACCACGTGGTAGGTGTTGTCGCCGTAGTTGATGTTGCCCGAGAACCAGGGCGACACGCCGGGCGTGTCGTTCTGGAGGAGATCGCCCGAGAGGACGGTCTCGTGAAGGAGTGGATCGCGCGCCTCCCGCGACGTCTCGGCTCCGGCGAAACCGCCGTAGAGGGCGACGCCGCTGGCCATCGCGAAGGTGGCGTTGCGGTCGCCGCCGGGTCCGGGCAGGTGCGTGCCGGAGGCGACCCAGATCTCGGCCGAGCCGCCGGCGGCGGCGAGCGCGGCCTGAAGAGTCGGGAAGGCGTCGGCCCATGTGGCGCCGTTGGCGGATCCCGTCGCGCCGAGCTTGACGCGGAGGATGGGCTGGGCAGGTGCGGCCGCCGGAGCGGCGACGAGGAGCACGATGGCGGCAAGGTGATTCCGGGGCGTCATGACGTTCTCTCGCAAGTGGGGGTCGCGTCCGTCGATCGGCGGTCGGGCGGACATCGGATCATGACACTTCCCGCGGCCCGCGACCACGCTCGTGGCCGAGAACCACCATGCGCCTTGCCCCGCGGCAACATGGGAGTTGCGATATCCGATTCGTCGCGACCGCCGCTATTCGTTTCGTGGTGCCTCGGTTGCGGCGCGTCGGCGGGAGTTGTTCGAACACCGGAAGAGGATGTGGCACATGAGACTCAGTTTCGTTCGCGCCGCCGGCATTCCCGTGCTCATTGCCGGACACGTCGTTCCGGCCGCGGCGCAGGCCCTCCTGCGCACGTTTATTGGACCCGCGGCACGTGCCGGCGCAGGCTGGTCCGTTGCCGGTGCCGGCGGCGTGAACGGGGATGGGTTCCCCGACGCGGTGACGGGAAGCCCCGCTGGCGAGTCCGGCGGCGCGCTCGCCGGTCGGGTGGAGGTTCGATCCGGGTTCGATGGGAGCCTGCTGAACGCATGGACAGGTACGTCGGCCGGAGACCTCTTCGGACGATCCGTCGATGGCGGCCCAGGCGTGGTTCGTGGACGGCGGGGCTCCACTGGGGTATGCGCTCACCGGGGGCCTCCTGCTCGGCATCGGCGCGTTGCCCTGACGGTCCGCCGGCGGGGCGGTCCGCTCTTCGAACTCGGAACGGGCGACCCGATCGAGCCGACGCCGGCCCTCATCCGCGAGGCCTTCCTCCGGAGCACGGCCGAGATAGGCCAGTACCCTCTGGTGGCCGGACGGCCGGCGATGCGCCGGGCCGCCGCCGGGTACCTGAAGCGGCGCTTCGAGATCGACGTGGATCCGGACGAGGAGATGCTCCCGACCCAGGGGAGCAAGGAGGCGATCTTCCACATGCCGATGGTCCTCGTGGAGCCTCCGACCGTTCGGACGACCATTGTCTACGGGGTGCCGGCCTATCCAGTCTTCGAGATCGGGTCGTACTTCGCCGAGGCGGAGACCTTCGAGGTCCCGCTCTACGCCGGGAACCGGTATCTCATGGATCCGGCGGCCGTGCCGGAGGCCGTGCCCGCACAAACTGCCGTCGTCGTCCTCAACGACCCGCACAACCCGACGGGTCAGGAGTTGCCGGAGGCCCCGTCCCGGGCCTGGGTCGCCGCCCGCAGGTGCTTCGGGTTCACCCTCGTCTCCGACGAGTGCTACCCCCCAGTGTCAGGGTAGTTGCCGCCTGGGGCCAGGTACCGCGGGGCCGCGGCCCGTTCGATGGAGCGGCGCTCTTGGGAGGCGGCCGCGTCGCACGCACCGGGAGGCTCGATTCGCGTCCCGTCACGAGATGATGGAAGTCATTCGCCGTTTGCCCCGCGGCCCTGTTTGCTTCTGGTAGCATGCGTGCGAGTGAGCGTGCGGCGCCGTGACTCCGATCGCGGGCGCCCGCGCGCCATGCCGTGTGTGGATTGCCATTGCCGACCTCGACGCGGCGGAGTCGGGGGCCGGGGAGTGTTGCCCATGAGATCCCTCGTCGCTGCCGCTGCGTGTCTTGTTTCCATCGCCGCCCCTGCCCTCGCCCAGGTGAGCTTCGAAGCCCAGAGCCCCGGCTGCTCGTACAGCTTCCCGTCGCCGCTTGGCGCCGCCGGCGATCCCGAGGGAATCTCCGGCAACGGGCTCGCCGCCCGGACCGTCGACTCCGCCGGCGGATTCGGCATGCCGGTCCACCTCTCGCAGTATGCGCGCATCGTCGCGAAGGGACCGGTGACGGTTCCCGCCGGAGGACCCTTCCCGCGGCCCAACGCCGGCGCGAACGAGATCGCGATCCCGATCCCTCCGGGAACCGGCTCCCTGCGGATCGCATGGGAGTTCCTGAACCGCGAGGGCGTGCAGAACACCTACCGTGACGGGTTGAGCATCGACGTCGTCTCGGTGGGCGGCACGCTCATCACGCCCATCGCCTTCGCCGACACGCTGGCGCCGCTCGGCCCGGGGCTCGACAATCTGAGCGCCTGCGGCACGGGCGCCGCGGAGATCCTGCCGGCGGGGCCCCAGTTCGTCACGACGGCGCTTCCCACCAACCTCCTGCCCGGCGCCTATCTCAGCGTTTGCTGCTGGAATGGAGGCGACAACTCCGTCGCAAGCCACGCCATCGTCGACGCGATCTACTTCGATGCCGGAGGCCAGACCAACACCGTCAACGCGAACTTCACCGTCAACGGGGCGGGTTCCCTCTCGCGGGGGGTCCACGACCTTAACGTCGGATCGGGCTCTCCCATCGATCTCCTCCTGTTCAGCTCGAGCGCCACCACCGCGAACCAGCCGATGATCCTTGCCGCGAGCTGCGCGGCCTCGCCGCGCACGCTGATCACGCCCTACGGGCAGTCCGTGGACCTCGCCATCGGCGGCATGGAGGTCTATTCCGCCGTTCTGCCCGGGCTCCTCAACAGCTTCTTCCGCATGAGCGGCGCCGGGCAATGGAGTCTCTCCTTCGTCTCGAACACCAATGGCGTCGCAACCCTGGCGCTCCAGACGGCCATCCTCGACCCGGGCATCCCCCTCGAGCCGTACCGTCTCTCGGCCGCCTTCCGCATCCGCGTGGACGGCGCCCCGCCGTGCACGCCGACGAACCTCATGCTCGGTGACGACGCCTTCGTCGCCGTGCCGCTCAACGGCTGGTACTTCCCGTTCTACGGCTCGTACTACGGGAGCGTCTTCGTCTCGTCGAACGGCCGGATCACGCTCGGCACCGGTAGCCCGGCCCTGCTCGAGAACGTCCCCGACTTCCTGAACGGTCCTCCGCAGATCTGCGCCTTCTGGGACGACCTCGATCCGAGTTCCGGCGGCAGCGTCAACGCATGCTCGGATCCGGCCACCGGGAACCTCACCGTCTCCTGGCTGGGAGTGCCGCAGTATTCGGTTGGCGGTCTGAACACGGCCAGCGTCGCGCTCACCGCGTGCGGTGGCATCCGCGTGATCTACGGCGCCTGCGCGCTCGACGACGGCCTCGTCGGGATCTCGCCGGGGGGCGGCGCTCCCGGCTCCACGCTCGACATCTCGGCCTTCGCCGGATACGGATTCACGGCGCCGCCGGGCCATGCCATCTACGAGCTCTTCCCCACCGGATTCGACCTCGACTGGATGTCCCTCTGGTACTTCCCGGAGTCGATCCCCCAGAACTCGTATCGGATCGAGTAGCAACGCTGCCCCGGACCCCCGGCATCCCGCGCGTTGACGGGCGGCTCCCGCGCGCCGGCCGCGGGAGCCGGAGATTCGCCGCACACTGTGCGGTGATGAAAGAGCCGATCCGCCGCGCGACGAGTCCGGCGCGGCGCCGTGAGGCCGGAGCCAAGGGGGCTATCGGGGCGCGGGGGTGGGCGGGAGTCCCGGGCGGGGGGCGATGATCTCCCGCCAGGGGGCGCCGACGGCCTCCTCGAGTCGGGCGAGGGCGACGGCGAAGCTCCG
>CAYQRN010000267.1:0-4804 GCA_964419995.1 uncultured Planctomycetia bacterium | reverse complement strand
CCGTATGGAGCACGGCCGGGCTCGTGATCCCGGCGACTTCGAAGAGGGGCTTCACGGTCGCGGCGAAGGCCGGCTCCCCCACCCACCCGAGGCCGAGGCTCGTCAGCGTGATACCGACCTGGCATGCCGAGAGGTAGATGTCGAGCCGATCGAGCACATGCCGCGCGAACCGCGCGCGGTGGTCGCGCCGCCTCTCGGCCGCGGCGACCTGGGTCGCCCGCAGCTTCACGAAGGCGAACTCGGCCGCCACGAACATCGCGTTCAGGGCAATGATGCCCACCGCGAGAACGATGTAGGCGATGTGACCCAAGATCGCTTCCGCCCCGCCGCGCCGGGAACGGCCCACGGCGCGCCATCCTAACAGCCCCTCCCCTCCCGGAGCCCGCGGATGCGTTGATAGAGTCCGGGATGGCCGAGTACATCCACGTCGTCCGCGGTCTCTCCCGGAGCTACGACCGGCGCGTCATCCTCAACAACGTCACCCTGGCCTTCTTCTTCGGCGCCAAGATCGGCGTCATCGGCCACAACGGGAGCGGCAAGTCCACGCTGCTCCGGATCCTCGCCGGCGTCGACAGGGAGTTCGACGGATACGCGCGTCCGGCCGACGGCATCCGCGTCGGCTGGGTGCCCCAGGAGCCCCGACTCGACCCCGAACGGACGGTCCTCGGCAACATCGAGGAAGCCGTCCGGCCGGTGCGGGATCTCGTGACCCGCTTCGAGCAGCTCAACGAGCGCCTCGCGGAGAACCCGACGCCGGAGGAGATGGAGCGGCTCCTCGCGGAGATCGAGACGGTCCAGAGCGAGATCGACGCCCGGGACGCATGGGAACTCGATCGCCACCTCGAACAGGCCATGCACGCCCTCGACCTCCCGCCGGGGGACGCCGCCGTGACCCGACTCTCCGGCGGCGAGAAGCGCCGCGTGGCCCTCTGCCGCGCCCTCCTCGAGAAACCCGATCTCCTCCTCCTCGACGAACCGACGAACCACCTCGACGCCTCCACCGTCGCCTGGCTCGAGCAGCACCTCCGCGGCATGAAGAGCACGGTGATCTTCATCACCCACGACCGCTACTTCCTCGACAACGTGGCGGAGTGGATCCTCGAACTCGATCGCGGGCATGCCTTCCCCTTCAGCGGGAACTACTCGAGCTACCTCGACCAGAAGCAGAAGCGGCTCGAGATCGAGGAGCGGGCCGAGATCGCCCGCGGCAGGATGCTCGCGCGGGAGCTCGACTGGATCCGTCAGTCGCCGCGGGCCCGCCTCGCGAAGAGCAAGGCCCGCATCGCCAACTACCAGGCGCTGGCGGCCGAGCA
Organism: uncultured Planctomycetia bacterium; assembly: GCA_964419995.1. Lineage (GTDB taxonomy): Bacteria > Planctomycetota > CAYQRN01 > CAYQRN01. The sequence goes on along the minus strand of CAYQRN010000267.1, from coordinate 3,491 downwards.
GCACGAGATGCCCGAGGACGCCATCGAGCTCCATATTCCGCCCGGACCCCGCCTCGGCGACCGGGTCGTGACGTTCAGGGGCGTGTCGAAGGGCCATGGCGGCCGGACGCTGATCCGTGACCTCTCCTTCGAGCTGCCGTCCGGCGGCATCATCGGCGTCATCGGCCCGAACGGCGCCGGCAAGACGACGCTCCTCCGCCTCATCACGGGCGAGGAGAAGCCCGATGCGGGGACGATCACGCTCGGCGAGTCGGTCATCCTCTGCCACACCGACCAGGAGCGCCTCACGCTCGATCCCGCCAACACCGTCTTCCAGGAGATCACGGGCGGACAGGACCAGATCCCCTTCGGCCGGCGCTGGGTGAAGGGGCGGGCCTACGTCGCGCGCTTCAACTTCCGCGGGCCCGACCAGGAGAAGAAGGTCGGGGAGCTGTCCGGCGGCGAGCGCAACCGCGTCCAGCTCGCCAAGATGCTCCGGCGCGGCGGCAACCTCATCCTCCTCGACGAGCCTACGAACGATCTCGACCTCCAGACCCTGCGCGTCCTCGAGGAGGCCCTCCAGAACTTCCCGGGATCCGCCGTCATCGTCACCCACGACCGCTACTTCCTGAACCGTGTCGCCACCCACGTCATCGCCTTCGAGGGCGACGGCGCCGTGCGTTTCTTCGAGGGCGATTTCACGGCCTACGAGGCTCTCGTCGACCGGGAACGGGCGGAGGGCGCCCGCGCTGCCGAATCCACGAAGGGGCGGTACCGGAAGCTCGGACCGTGAGCACGACTCCGACGGGCGTCCGCATCGTCCTCATCACGGCGCCCGACCGCGAACGCGCCGAGGCCCTCGCGGAGACGCTCGTCGGGGAGCGGCTGGCGGCCTGCGTGAACATCGTCCCCGGCATCCGCTCGATCTACCGATTCGAGGGAAGCATCCACCGGGACGACGAGCTTCTCCTCCTGGTCAAGACCCGCGCCCCGCTCTTCCCGGCCCTCGAGGCGCGGGTGCGGAGCCTCCATCCCTACACCGTGCCCGAGATCCTGGCGCTGGACGCGACGGAGGGATTCAGCGGCTACGTGGCGTGGGTCCTCGCGGAGACGCGGGATCCGTCGTCCGGGCAGCCAGGATGATGAAACCGCTCTCGCGGCCGCCGTGGCGGCCGAGGACGGCGCGCTCGAGGATCTCCACGCCGGGAGGCGGATCGCCCGTCTCCTGAAGCCGCGCGAGAACGAGCCCCCGCGGATGCTCCCGGAGGAACGCGGCGATGCTCCCGGCGTCGGGCTTCAGGAGCACGATCCGGCGGCCCCCCGCTCCGGCGCCCGCATACCACAGGATCTCCTCGTTGTCCTCCGTGGAGGCCAGCGGGGCGCCGCCGTGCTCTCCGGCAAGGGTGGCCAGTCGCTCCGCGATGCCGCGGACCGATCGCGGGGCCTCGAGGGCCGGCTGGATCGCGGCGACGAAGCCGACTTCCACGAGGAAGACCGTGGCGAGGAAGGCGCCGACAGCGCTCCCCGTCCGGCGGCGCGCAGCGAGGCCGGCCGTGAGGCCGAACCCGGCGATGCCGGCCGCGGGCAGAACGATGCCGGCCTCCGGAACGGCGAAGAGCGTCGCGCCGGAGAGAAGCGCGAGGGCGCACCCCGTGACCGCCAGAAGCACCCGGGGCGAGCACCACCAGGACACGGCCCCCCGCGCCCGGCCCGGCAGGGCGTCCCTGAGAAGCGCGGCCAGAAGCACGGCGGCGCCCGGGAGCATGGGAACGAGGTAGTGGCTCTGCTTGGATGCGGAGAGGCTGAAGAGAAGGACGGGCAGAGAGAGCCAGAAGAGCGGCAGCCTGAGCCGCTCCGGATCCCCGCGGCCTCGGAGCGCGCGGGCAAGGGCCGCGGGCAGGAGGAGGGTGAACGGCGCGACAGCCACGGGGATCTGGACGAGATAGTAGGCCGGCGAACGGGCGTGCCGGACGTTCCGGAAGGTCCCCGCCCGGACGAAATGATCGAGGGCCCCGGGCTCCGTGAGGATGACGGCGACGTACCAGGCGAGGCCGGTCAGAAGGAAGATGGGGAGAGCCGCGAAGAAGCCTCGCGGAAACCAGGCCCGGAGCCGCCGCCCGGCGAGGCCGTCCGCCACGAGGATCGGCAGGACGATGAGGGGGCCCACGGGGCCCTTGGCCAGCACGGAGAGGCCGAGAGCCGCGTGGCCGGCGGCGAACCACCGGAAGCCTCCGCCCTCGGGGCCCGCCCGGTGGAAGGCGATGAGCGCGGCCGTCACCGTCGCGGCGAGGAGGATCTCGATTTCGGCGAGCCGCGCCTGGAGAAGGAACTTGAGCGAGAGGGCGAGCACGAGTCCGGCGAGGACGCCGGCCTCCCGACCGAGCCGGCGGGCGGCGAAGGCCGCCGTCATGACCACGGTGAGAATGCCGAGCAGCGCGGCGGGCACCCGCGCGGCACCTTCGCTCTCGCCCCCGAAGAACCGGAAGGAGAGCGCCACGAGCCAGGCGTAGAGGGGCGGCTTGTTGAGATAGACCGAGCCGTTGATCCGGGGCAGCAGCGCGTCCCCCGACTCGATCATCGACCGGGCCACCGAGGCCGGGCGGGCCTCGGACGATTCGAGGAAGTCCCGGGCGCCAGGCGCCACGAGGAAGAGCACCGCGGCGGGGAGGGCGACGAGGACGTGCGTCTTCCCGCTCATGCATGGCCCTCCGGCGCGGCATCATAAGGCCGCAGCCAAAGGGTCCAAGCAGCCCCTCCGCGCGTCCTGTTCGCTCCGGCGGCCCGTGGTTACAATCCTGCCGAGGGACGGCCCGAGGGACGGCCGCCCGGGTCAGGAGGGATGCCCGTGATTCGCGCGCGACACGGAAGGCTCGGACGAGCCCTCCTCCCTCTCGCGCTCTTCGCCGCCGTCCTGTCCGCCCGGACGACGGCGCAGGATCTCCGCCGGGACCGCGTCGCACTCATCGCCACCGACCGGGAGAGGGGCGTCGAGATCACGCCGGAGCTTCTCTCGGATCTCGATCGCCGCATCGAGGACGCCCTCGCGTACAGAAAAAGGTTTCTTGGCGACAGAAAATCGTTCAGGGCGGTTTTCAGCGAAGGAGACTTCCTGCCGGGGCTCATCGTCGACAAATACGAAGACTGCCTTTCTGTGCAGTTCCTGACCCTCGGCATGGAAACGCTCGGCGAAGCTGTCTTTGAGGCCCTCGAGGAAGTATTTCATCCCTCGGCCATCGTCCTGAGGAACGACAACAACATAAGGACGCTCGAAGGCCTGCCCCTCGAGAAAAGAATAGTAAAGGGCAGCCTCGAGACCCTGCCTGTAATCGACGAATTCGGCCTCAGGATGGAAGTCGACCCGCTGTCAGGCCAGAAGACCGGCTTTTTCCACGACCAGGCAGAGAACAGGGCGGCCTTCGCCTCTCTTGCCAGCGGCGGGGTCGGACTTGACCTCTTCAGCTACACGGGCGCATGGTCCCTCGCGCTCGCGAAAAAGGGGGTCCGCATGAAGG
>CAYQRN010000266.1:0-4813 GCA_964419995.1 uncultured Planctomycetia bacterium | reverse complement strand
CGGCGGAGTGGAAGAAGCGACCGCCGTTCATGAGGATGGGCAGGCCGAAGCTGCCGGTTGACGGGTTGTAGCGGTAGGCCGTCGCCGAGACCGTCGGCAGGTTGATGATCGGGATGATGGAGAGTCCGCCGGCGATGAGGACCTGGCCGCTCGACACGGACGTGGAGGTGTGCAGCGCCCGCGCCTCGAGGAGAGTGGGGCCCGCCGTGAAGATCCCCGTGGCCGGGTTGAACACCTCGGTGCTGTTCGAGATGCCCATGAGGAACGCGAGAGGATCGCTGAGGTTGAAGTTCTGGAATCCTCCGGTGATGAGGACCTGGCCGTTCCCCATGACGGACGCGCCGTGGCCCGCGCGGGCCGTGAGCATGGCGAGTTCCGTTGTCGTGCCGGTGGCCGGATCGTAGAGGGCTGCCGCGCTGGTCGGCTGCCCGTCGAGGCCGAGGCCGCCCGTGAAGAGGATCCGGCCGTCGGCGAGCCCCGTGCTCTGGCCGAGGAGTCCGATGCCGAAGGTGGCGCCGGCGAGCTCCCACGTCTCCGTCCGCGAGTCGTAGCTCTGGGCCACGGGGCCGGAGCCGCCACAGAAGAGGACGGAGCCCGGCCCGGCGGGCGCGACGGCTCCGCCGAGGATCGGGATGGAGGGGTCCGAGAGGGCGGGCTTGAAGGTGCCGGGCGTCTGGGGCGTGACGCGGATGAGATTCGAGACGTCGAAGGGACCGTAGCCGGCCACCGCCTGCATGGAGATGACCGAGGCGAGGACGAGGGGATCGCCGGGGAGCGTGAAGGCCGGAGTCGCGGTCCCCTGGCCATTCAGGTACCCGACGAAGCCCGGCAGCGAGAGGGAGACGGCGGCGTTGTCGAGGGGGATGTCGAGCGTGATTCCGGCCACGGACGTCGACTGTTCGTAGAGCGAGTACAGGACGACGTAGGGGGCCCCTGCGGGGCCGGCGAGGCCGAGCACCGTAGTGCCGGGCGCGGCTCCACCCGACTTGTCGAGCGAGAGCTGGGCGCCTGCGGAAGCCGTGGCAAGGATGAGGATGGCGGCGGTAAGCGGCGATTTCACGGAGCGGTTCCTTCTCATGTTCTCGATCTGGACCGGGGTGCGGCTCGGGTACGGCAAGGGGTCCATCATACGCGGAAGGGTTGGCAAGTCGGCGAGGACCGCGACTCGATGGCAGGTCGGCATCCGCGGACGATGGACCGCTCGTATTTGTCGCGCCGGACGCCGGCGGGGACAGGGTTTCGGCGTCGGCGAAGGGCGCGGGGCCAACGTCACAACGTCGGTCGCAAGGGGCTGCCGCAAAGAATCTTGCGGCGGAGCACCTGAAGATGGTCGGGGCCAGGCTTCGCGGAGGGAGCCGGGGAACGCGGTCGGTCTCCTCGGGCCGCCTGACATAATCTCCCGTGGAAACGTCCCGTCGCCGACCCCGTCGATCCGGTCCGGAACTCCCCCTCGAGCCTTCGTCGAGCGAGATGCGCCGTCTCATCGACGGGGTGGCGCACCGCCTGATCGAGTTCATCGCGGCGCTTCCCGATCAGCCTGCCGCGGATGCAGGGGGCGGCGAAGCCGTCCGCGCACTCCTCGACGAGCCTCCTCCTGCGGAGGGAACGCCGCCGGCCCGGGCCCTCGATCTTCTGTTCTCGAAGGTCATCCCCTGCTCCCTCAACACGGCCGGTCCCGGGTACCTTGCCTACATCCCCGGCGGTGGTCTCTTCACCTCTGCCCTCGGGGAGTTCGCGGCCGCGATCGTGAACCGCTATGTCGGGGTCTATGCGGCGGCCCCCGGGGCCGCGGAGCTCGAGGCCCAGGTCATCCGCTGGATGGCGGAACTGCTCGGCATGTCGCCCTCCGCCTCCGGTGTCCTCACGACCGGAGGGTCGATGTCGACGCTCATGGCCGTCATTGCGGCACGGGAGAAGATCCTCGGGGACGACACGAACCGCGGGACCGTCTACGTCTCGACGGAGGTCCACCATGTCGTGACGCGGGCGGCCCGGATCGCGGGGATCGCGGCGCGGCAGATCCGCATCGTTCCGAAGGATGCCGCCGGGCGCCTGCAGACCGGAGCCCTTCGGAACATCATCGCCGCGGATCGGACCATGGGCTTCAAGCCGTTCTTCGTCTGCGGTTCTGCGGGCACGGTGAACAGCGGAGCCGTGGATCCCCTCCACGAGATCGCGGATATCGCCCGCGAGGGCGGGCTCTGGTTCCACGTGGACGGGGCCTACGGTGCGATGTTCCGGCTCGTCCCCGAGCTGGCGCCGGTCCTCGCCGGCATGGAGCGGTGCGACTCCCTTGCCGCGGATCCGCACAAGGGGCTGTTCCTTGCCTACGGGACGGGACTCATGCTCGTGCGGGATCCGGCGGATCTGCGGCGGGCCTTCGAGGGAGGCGCGGCCTACCTGCCGCCCATGCAGGAGGACGGCCGGCGCGTCGACTTCTGCGAGCTATCCCCGGAGCTCTCGCGGGACTGGCGCGGGCTCAGGCTCTGGCTGCCCTTCAAACTGCACGGCGTTGCCGCGTTCCGCGCGGCCCTGGCCGAGAAGCGGGAACTGGCGGTGCTCGCGCACGAGAGACTCGCCGCGGAGCCCGATGTGGAGATCCCGGCGCCGCCGGCACTCTCCCTGTTCGCGTTTCGCCAGGTGCCGAAGGGGCTCGACCCCGCCCGCGCCGACGACCACAACCGCGATCTGCTCGGGCGGATCAACGCTCCGCGCCGCATCCTGATCACGGGCACCGAGATCGACGGGAAGTTCCATCTCCGTTTCTGCGTCCTCCACCTCCGCACGCATCGGGAGCGCGTCGAGGAGGGGCTCGCGATCATCGCGCGGGAACTCGAACAGGGGCGGCAGCCGTCGTAGGAACGCGGCGTGGGCCCGAGGGCGCCGCCGGGTTCACAGGCGGGCCGCGAGCCTCGTCGCGAGAAGGTCTGCGATGCTGTCGGCGAATGCGGCGAGGGGCACCTCGGCGAGGGCGTCCGGGTAGAAGGAGCGGACATGGCCCGTGCCGGGCCCAAGCCCGACGCCGACGAGGGAGAGGGGGATACCCGGTGCCGTGAGATCGGCGACGGCCGCACGGAGGTCTTTCGGCGTGGAGCGACAGCCGCAGGGGCCGCCATCGCTCACGACGATGAGGAGCCTCTCGCGGGCGGGTTCGGCGAGGAGAAGGTCGGCGGCCTCGCGGAGGCAGGGGCCGTCGTCGTTCCAGCTCGGGCGGTTGCGCCCCGTCGGATGGGTGCCGTAGACCTCGAGTCGCATGGTCACGAGGCGGTCGAGGGCGTCCTCGTCGAGGACGCTGCCGAAGGAGAGGATGGGAATCAGGATGTCCTGGAATCCCGAGACGGCGAAGGCGATGCCGACTCTCTGGATGGCCAGGGCGAGGAGCACGGTGCCACGGACGGCGGCGTCGATCTTGCTTCCCTTCATGGATCCGGAGAGGTCGACGAGCAGGAGTACGGCGGCGTCCGAGGGCGCGAGCTCGGCCCTCGGAATGAAGAGTCCGTCCACGTTCTGCGGCTCGGCTGCCCACCGGGCGGCGCGGCCCATGTCGACGCGGAGGCCGGACATGCGGCGGCGTTGCGGGATCCGGACACTCGTTCGGAACAGCATCTCGAGGTCTGCCGAGAGCGTCTCGACATGGGGCGCCACGGAACCCACGGCGTCTTCGAGCGGAAGATCGCCGACGCCTCCCGGCGTCGCCGGGCCGCTCGAGGGGCCCGGGCCGCCGGAGGTTGTTTCCGCCGCGGCTGCGGACCCGGAGGCCGTGCCGGCGAGTTCCTCGAGATACGACGCGAAGGGGGCCGACGGCTCCCATGGCGCCGGGCTCAGGAGCCAGGGGGGGAAGGACCCGGACTTGAGGAGTGCAAGGAGTTCCTGGACGCGCCGCCGATCCTCTTCGATGAGGGGGAGCGCCGCCGGCAGGATCATCTCCGTGGCCACGAGCCAGGCCGAGTGCGCCGATGTCCGGGCTGTCATCTCCGCCGGGGGGGGAGGTTCGTGATCGGGCTCGAGGAGATCGTCGATGACGAGTTCCTCGTAGCGGCTCCGGGCCCGGGCTGCTCCGGCGCCGAAATCCCAGCCCGCGGGGGGATGGATCTGTGCGTACCACTGCCTGGCGGGCCGTGTTCGGGCGAGGGCCGAGAACACCTCCGGCGGCAGTTCCGACTTCCCGACGGGAGTCCAGCCGCGGGCGGCCTCCCGGGCGCACTCCCGGGCGAAGAGGAGGAGGAGGGGGGCCTCGCCGAAGGGCGGCGTCGGGCTGGCGCCGTAGGTGGCATCCGCGTGGCGGAGTGCGGGATGGATCGCGGGCCAGACGGTCGCCACGAAATTGCCCACGCGGGCATCCTCGATGGCGTTCATGATGATGCCCCAGGCCGTCTTCGACGGGTACCGCGGCGGGAAGAGATGGTAGCGCGTGATCCGGTGGTGGGCGGCCTCGTGGGCGATGATCCCGATACAGAGTTCCTCGTCGCCGCGGGCGAGGTCCGACTCGCAGCAGACGAGCGTGTTCGTGGCCTGGTCGCAGGCCCAGGTGTCCGCCGCGGTGAGGATCCGCAGGCGGGGGTCCGCGGTGAGGCCCCGCCCGACCAGAGCCGTCGTCGTGAAGGTGTCGTTCCTGGCTCGGGTCACGCGCACTCCTCGAGGCCGCCCTCGTCGTGGGCCCGCTCGGGGCTGAGTCCGTGGACCTCCACGAGGCGCAGGAGCGCCTTGCGCTCCGCCTCGGTGCGGGCCCGGCCGACGTAGCAGCGGTCGATGGCGATGCGGAGCTCCCGCAGGGCGGCGGCGTCCGTCGTGCCGGGGGGGAGCTTCGCGAGGT
>CAYQRN010000265.1:0-4856 GCA_964419995.1 uncultured Planctomycetia bacterium | reverse complement strand
GCGTCGAGGGGCTCGGCGGCCGCCGCATGGCCGCCGCGGGGGCCCGGATCCACCACGACCTCGCGGCTGCGGCCATCATGGGGTTCTTCCCCGTCCTCGCCGCACTGCCCCGGATGTCGAGGCTCCTCGCGGAGACCCGGCGGCGCCTCGAGGCCGGACGCCCCGACGCGGTGGTCCTCGTCGACTACCCGGGGTTCAATCTCCGGGTCGCCGCCCACGCACGCCGGCTCGGCCTCCGGGTCGTCTGGTACATCAGCCCCCAGGTCTGGGCGTGGGCGCCGTGGCGCACACGGCGGATCGCGCGCCTCGTCGATCGCATGCTCTGCATCCTGCCCTTCGAACCCGGGTTCTACGAACGATCCGGCGTCCGGGCCGAGTTCACCGGGCATCCCCTCTTCGACCATCTCGAGTCGCTCCCCAGGAACGCGGAGGCCGCCGCCGCACTCCGGGAGGGGCGTCCCCGCATCCTCGGGGTCTTCCCGGGAAGCCGTCCCCACGTCGTCGCCTCGCTCCTTCCCGTCTTCCGCCGGGCGGCGGAGCGGGTCCGGGCCGCGGTTCCGGACGGGGATCTCCTCTGCCTCATCGCCGCCGCCGATGCCTCCATCGCCGGCCGCATCCGAAACCGTCTCGGCGGCGATCCGCTCTTCCGAGTCGTGGACGGCCGTCCCCACGACGTGGCCGGCGCCGCCGACGTCTGCCTCACGGCTTCGGGCACGACGACCCTCGAGCTCGCCTGGCATGACCGCCCCATGGTCATCGGCTATCGGGTTTCGGCCCTGTCCTGGCTGCCGGCGCGGCTCCTCGTCCGGGTGCGACACATCGGCCTCGTCAACCTCGTGACGCCCCGGCCTTTCGTGCCGGAGCACGTCGGAGTCCGGGACTTCTCGGCGGCCGCCGCCCGCGACGTCGCCGCCCTGTTCACGAACCAGGACGCGCGGGCGGCGCAGCTCGAGGGGCTGTCCCGCGTCCGCGAGGCGCTGCACTGTCGCGGCGCCTACCGGACGGCAGCCCTGCGCATCCTCGACGCGGCGATTCCGCCCGGAGCCGCCGCCGGCGAGGCCCGACCGCCCGTCAGGGGGACTCGAGGGCCCGCCTGAGAGATCCCCCCGCCCGTTCGATCCGCGCCGCGGCCTCCGCGGCATCCACGCCGAGGAGGAGCATGACGCTGGCCCGGCGGACATCCCAGCCGGCGGCGCGCAGGGCCGCCTCCGCACCGCCGTGGCGCCCGGTGATCTCCCGGACGAGCCGAAGCGCCCGGGCCCGGAGCTTCTCGTTCCCGGCGACGACGCCCACCATGAGGTTTCCGAAGGTCCGGCCGAGCCGGACCATGACGCCTGTCGAGAGCATGTTGAGCACGAGCTTCTGGGCCGTGCCGGCCTTGAGGCGAGTGGACCCCGCGAGCACCTCCTCGCCGACGAGAGGATCGACGACGATCTCCGCCGCCGCGTGGACCGGCGTCGGCCGGTTGCAGGTGATGGCCGCCCGGAGCGCCCCGGCGGTCGCGGCGGCGCGGAGGACGCCGAGGCACCACGGCGTCCGGCCGCTCGCCGTGAGGACCACGGCCGCGTCCCGGGCCGTGAGGACCGCCGCGCCATCCGCCTCCCCCTGCCGTTCGTCGTCCTCCGCCCCCTCGACCGCGGTCACGAGGGCCGCCGGCCCTCCCGCCATGTGCCCTGTGATGAGATCCGCGGAAACGCCGAAGGTCGGAGGGCACTCCGAGGCATCGAGGACACCGAGGCGGCCGCTGGTTCCCGCCCCGAAGTAGTGGAGCCGGCCGCCGGCGCGGAGCCGGTCGGCGACGCGATCGACGAGGAGGGCAAGGGTCGGAATGACCGCGCCGACCGCGGCGGCCACCGTCGCGTCCTCGGCGTTCATGGCCTCGAGCATCCCGGCGGTGTCGAGGCGGTCGAGATCCCGCGTCCGGGGATTGGCGCGCTCGGTGTCGAGCGCGTCGAGGTCGTCCCGTTCTGCGTCGTCCCTGGCCATGGGAGGCGCCGGGCGCCGCCGATGCGACGCCCCGGGGCCCCTTCTACTGGTCGTAGTAGGTGTGCATGAAGCTGCAGCCCGGAATGTTCACGGTTCCGACCTGCGCTCCCGTCGTCCGCTCATACGCGACGACCGTGCCGATGGACGGCCAGCTCACGAGGATGGCGCCGAGCACTCCAGCGCCCACGCTCGGGTCGATGAGAAGCTTGTTGTTGTTGATGCCGACCGCGAGGAAGTTGTAGAGGCTCGACATGTTCTCGATGGCGCAGTCCGAGGGCGCGCCAGGGTTCTGGAACCCGAAGGGCGCCGCCAGGGACTTCGTGACCTGGTACTGCCGCGTGCCCGCCGGACCGGGGAAGTTGGGCGGCGGCGAGAGGGAGAAGGCCGTGAGGTTGAACTCGAAGGCCGAGGCCCCCGTGGTGTTCGGGATGAAGCAGCCCATGGGGTTCTGGAGGGTCACGAAGCTGCCGGCGTTCCAGCAGCCGCGCCGGGGCGCGGAGAAGCCACCCACCTGGTCCTTGATGAGTCCCTGGGGGCCGTTCTCGGGAACGGCTGGCGACTGGGACTCGTAGATCGACACGATGTTCGCGAACACGCAGGGCACGAACGCGGTGAATGCGTTCGTGAGGCCCTGCCCCAGCATGAACTGGGTGACGAAGGCGTCGGACGGCCCGGCACCCGTTCCGAGCTGCACGCGCTCCGTCTGGGTGTTCACGTTGACGATCGAGATCGAATTGCCGGCGAAGTTGCAGACGATGACGTCCACGTTCTGGGGATGGACCGAAATCGACTGGGGACCGGAGCCCACGCTGATCGTGTTGGACACGGTGTTGAACTGGGGCGTCGCGGGGTTGGCGAAGAGTCGCTGCACGGTTCCCTGGTCGAAGTTGGACACGTAGAGGTAGTTGAGGTCCGGCGAGATGCCGAGCCCCCGGGGCGACGAGACGCCCGCGATGGTCGAGAGCAGCTCGAAGGTGTTCGAGTTGAATACCTTGAGCCGGCCGTTCCCGCCCGCATCGCCGTCGATGACCCAGAGGAAGTTCCCGATGGGCTGGGCTGGGGGGCAGGGCGCCATGCAGACGCCCGTGTAGGCCGGCCCGAGGAGGCTCTCGGCCGCGGGACCGTTGGCCGGGATGTTGATGCCGGGCTGCTGTCCGAAGGCCAGCGCGGGGTTGCGCGGCGGATTCGCCGTGTTGTTGAGGCCGCTCGTGAAGTTGAGCCAGTTGCCCACCTCGATGTCCACGGGCGTCCCGAGGATCGCCGAGTTGGACAGGGGATTGGCCGCGAGGTGCATGGCTCCGATGAGGACGCCGCCCGCGAACACCGGCACACCGCCCGGCACGCCCTGGACGGGGCCCGTGGTGATGCCGGCGCCGTTCAGGACCGAGAGGCCCACGGGGGAGGCCGTCCGCGCGACGAACGTCGCGTCGGGGGGCACCGGGTTGTTGGCGATGGCGTCACCAACCGCGTAGGTGTAGCTGAGGACGAAGTCCGCGGCGAGGGCGTTGCCCGCCCGGTCCTTGCACCCGCCGCCGATGGCGTTCTGGTTCGCCCCCGAGAGGAGCGTGACGGTGCAGTTCATGAGAGGCTGGGCGTTCGTGAACGCGGGGAGCGATCCCGACACCTTCTTCAGGGTCGGCATGCTGAGCGGCGTCTGGCTCGGGAAGTACGTGAGTGCCTGGGCCGGCGGCGGATTCGGATTCGGCGCGCAGGCCGCGTTGAGCAGCCGGTAGATGGACGAGGGCTGGCCGTAGTTCTGGATGATCGGGGCCTGCCCGAGGACGCACTGCGTGAAGCCCCAGACCGTCTGGGTCTGGCCGTCCGTGGGCGCCGCGTCCACGAAGCGGATCCGGATGACGTTGGGCGCGAGCACCGGGTTCGGCATGTAGACGACGTAGCCGAGGAAGCCGGGGATCGCGACGTCCTGGGGCGCCTGGAGCTGGATGTCGATGTTCGCGATGGGCGTCTGCTGGTTGAGGGGCAGAACCTGCGAGATGAACGGATCGTTGGCCCGGACGATGGTGCCCTGGCCGCTCGGAGCGTCGGTCTGGCTGAGCGTCCAGAGGCCCGCGACGAGGCTGTCGAAGTCCACGGCCTCGTTCATGCGGATCTCGATCTCGGTGTCGATCGCGACGGAGGGGTCGCCCTGGATCGGGAAGCTCGCGCCCGTGGCCGCAGGGGCGATCGGCGTCGCGTCGGCGCCGATCGTGAACGACCACGTGGGGTTGATGCTCTGGTCGCAGCTTCCGGCGTCGCCGCTCACGCAGAAGGGGCCGCCGTCGCCCGAAAGCAGGCGATCCGACACGATGATGAGGTTGTACTGCCCGGCGGGAAGATCGTTGGCCGAGGTCGTCGCGAGGTTCCCGTCCGCATCGGGATAGACACGGAGGGTCGCCGGGGCGGTGTCGGTCGCCGGGAACGCGTTCGTCGGATCGAGCGCGCCCGTCGCGTCGAGGGAGAGGGGCATGAGCACGCCGCCGGCGTTCTGGAGGATGATGCCGTTGGTCCCCTGGGGGTTCACGGATGTCACCGAGGAGGCACGGACCGTCGTACTGAACGGGATCTCGAAGAAGTTGCGGCCGCCCGCCGCCGCCGCCGTGAAGACCGGCGCGTTCACGAGGGGCGTCGTCAGCGGGAAGATGTTGCTCGGCGGCACGACGGGATAGGGCGCCAGCGTTGCGGCTCCGCCGCCGGCCGGCAAGGTCCCCACCTGGAACGGCACCGGCGTCGGCCCGAGGTAGCCGTTGGCCGAACTCGAGCCCGTCTGGCCGGCCGCGAAGAAGCCGAGGAGCTTGAGCGCCGTCACGGCGGGATCGTCGCCACCGCCACCACCGCCGCCGCCGCATCCGGTGACGGACAGCACCACGAGG
>CAYQRN010000264.1:0-4882 GCA_964419995.1 uncultured Planctomycetia bacterium | reverse complement strand
GACGCCGACGCGTCGATCCCCCCCCCGCGACTCCCGGGCCCCGCGACGCCGCAGCCTCAGAGATCGCGGATCATGAAGCGGTCGCAGCCGAAGTGCCCCGTCGCGCCAAGCGGTGCTCCGAGGTCGGTGAACCCCGCGCTCCGGTAGAGCCCCATGGCCGCGTCCATCCCCGTGAGCGTTTCGAGGTACATGCGCGAGTAGCCAAGCCTCGTGGCGGCTTTCAGGCATCGGTGAAGGAGCGCGCGTCCGAACCCCCGTCCCCTCGCCGCCGGCAGCAGGTACATCTTCTGGAGCTCGCACGTGCCCGGAGGGCCGCCCGAGAGCGGCGCGACGCCCGCGCCACCCATCACGACGCCGTCCATCTCCGCGACGAAGTACGCGTGGCCGGGCTCCGCGAACCTGGCGCTCATGGCGTCCACCTCCGGATCGTGGATCGCGAACCCAGGGCCGCCGGCTCCGAACTCGGGCATCACGGTCCGGATGACTCTTGCGAGGGCGGGATCATCGCCGGAGCGGAGGGCGCGGATCATGCGTGTTTCCGTTCCCCTTCAGCGTTGGCGCCGCGCCGCCAGCACCGCGCGCCCCGCCTCGGCGATGGTGGCTTCGAGGTGCGGCGGCAGCGGTTCGACGGGTCTGAGATCGAGGCGGCAGATCTCGGCGGCGGCAAGGCCGAGCGCGTCCGATGCGGGGTCTCCGTGGCGGTCGAGGAGCTCGGCGAGGTCGCGGGCCTCCTCCGGCGAAAGGCCCGAGAGTTCCCGCTCCGCGAGGAGATCGAGGAGCCGGTCGGCGTCCCGAGGCGTCGGGGTCATGAGCCCTCCCCCCTGCCGCCGACCGCGCCCGTGGCCCCGGTCAAGAGCTCGCGGACGCGCAGGAGCCCGCGGCGCGCATGGGTCTTCACGGTGCCGAGGGGGAGACCGGTCTCCTCGGCGATCTCCTGGTGCGTGAGGCCGTCGTAGATCGACAGCTCGAGGACGCGTTTCTGTTCCGGCCGGAGTTCCTTCAGCGCCTCCGCCGCTCGCGCCGCCTCCTCCGAGCGGTCGATCCTCGCCTCGTGGTCCGCGCCGGAATCCGGAAGCTGGGCCGGAAGCGCCTCCGGCCGGAGACGACGATCGGCCCTCCGTCGCCGGTCGATGAGGCGGCGCCGGGCGCACATGGTGATGAACGTCGGCTCCGCCGCCACGTCGGGATCGAAGCGGGATGCGCTCTTCCAGATCTCGAGGAAGATCTCCTGGACGGCATCCTCCGCATCGCTCGGCCCGGCGCTCATGCGGCGGGCCAGCGCAAAGACGAGGCGGCCGTAGCGGTCGAGGGTCTCCTGCACCGCGGACGCATCGTTGGCGGCGATGCGCTGAAGCAGGGTGGGCATGGCGGTGCCGGAGGAGATCACGGGAGCATCCTCTCGGGAAGGGCGCCTCTCCCGGGGGGCTTCCACCCCGCCGGAACGGCGCGCCGTCCGGTGTCCGGCACACTATACGCGCCCGGATCTCCGGCGGCGAGCCGGCGCTCCGGACCGAAAGCCGACCCGTCCATGGTCCTCGCGACTTGAGCGGTCGAGCGACGGGGCCCGCGCCCCCTGGTGAAGGTCGCTGGCCGGCGGACGCCCTCCCGCACTGGATGCCGGCGGCACGGCGCGCTTATACTCGGGCCAAGGTCCGTGCCAGTCCGGAGCGACCACCCATGCCAGATGCCGCCGCGGCATCCCTCGCGGCCTCCGTTCTCAGGGGAACGAAAGCGGCCCTCGCGTCGGCGGCCGCGGCGGACCTCCTCGAGGCGAACGCGGGCATCGCCTCGCGATACGGGGACCGCGCCGTCGCCCTCTGGAAGGGGGAGTTCGAGTCGCGCATCGACGCCCTCGCCACGGCCCTGAGCCTCGGCCGCGCGGAGATCTTCGCCTCGGGTATCGCCTGGTCTCGAATCGCCTTCGAGGCGCGGGGCATCGATCCGGCCGAGATCCGCCTCGGCCTCGACGCGCTTCGCCGCGTCATCGAGCAGGAGCTTCCCGGTGAGGCCGCGGTGGCCGCGGGCGCCTGCCTGCAGGCGGGATCCGCCGGAGCGGCAGCGGCGGCCTCCGCCCCTGTCGGAGGCCTCGACCCCCGTGACGACCGGACGCGCCTCGCCACGGCCTATCTCGCCGCACTGCTCGGCGGCGACGCGGAGGAGGCAGCTTCTCTGGTTCTCGACGCCGCCGGAAGGACCGCCGATGTCCGATCGCTCTATCGGGACGTGCTCGTCCCGGCCCAGAGGGAGATCGGCCGCCTCTGGCACATCGGGGAGGTTTCGGTGGCTGTGGAGCACTTCGTGACAGCCTCGACGGACCGCGTGATGGCGCGGCTCCTCCCCCTCCACCCGAGGCCCCCGAGCCGGGGTCGCACCGTCGTTGCCGCCGGCGTCGGCGGCAACGCCCACGCCATCGGCCTCCGGATGATCGCGGACTTCTTCGCCATGGATGGCTGGCGGCCCGTCTACCTCGGGACCGACGTCCCGCGGGTCGA
The DNA here is from genome assembly GCA_964419995.1 of uncultured Planctomycetia bacterium. Classification (GTDB taxonomy): domain Bacteria; phylum Planctomycetota; family CAYQRN01; genus CAYQRN01. Next base: position 2,390 of record CAYQRN010000264.1, on the reverse strand, counting down.
TCTCGTCGAGAGCCTCCACGAGTTCCGCGCGGATCTCCTCGCGCTCTCGGCCACGCTCCCCTCGCAGATCGAGGAGACGCGCCGCGTCATCGACGGCATCCGGGCGGATGCCCGGATCCGATCCCTGCCGGTCCTCGCCGGCGGCGCCGCCTTCGAGGCGCTGCCCGGACTCGCATCCGAGATCGGTGCCGACGGAACCACGGTGGATCCGGACGAGGCCGTGGCCCTCGGCAACCGACTCGTTGCCGGACGCTGAGGCCGGATCCGAACCCGCGATTCCCCGACCTCCGTGAATCCACGGCCGACGCCCCCGCGAAGAGTCGTGTGAAGTCACCCATTCACACGACGAAACGGAGGTCAACATGAAGAAGCTCGACGTTCTCGCCGCCATCCTTCTCGTGGTCGGCGGCCTCAACTGGGGTCTCTACGGCGTCTTCGGATTCAACCTGGTCTCGGCCCTCTTCGGAACGTCCATCCTCGCGAAGATCGTCTACACGCTCGTAGGCGCGTCGGCGGTCTACCAGGTCCTCGGTCTTCGCTCGATCCAGCACCGCTGGTCCATGGCGCCGGCCACGGCCTGAGCCCCGCGCGAAGATGGTTCCAACGGGGCCGAGGGAGCCCCGTTGGACCGCCTGCAGCGTCCCTCGCGGGCCGGGCAGTCACTGCCCGGCCCCGGCTACTTCGGAGGCCCGCCGGAGGGCGCCGATGCGGGTCCGGGGGTCGGTGTCGCCGCTGCCGTGCTGAGCCCGATCTTGACCTTCACCCAGTCCCACCCCTTCTGGAGGTGGCCGGTCCTGTGGAGGCCCCAGGCCGCCAAACCGAGGACGACGAGCACGATGAGGACCTTCGGCCAGACGGGCCGCTTCGCCGCGAAGGGATCCACGAGGGAGCGCTCGGCTCCCCGTGGCAGGCTCGCCACATCGGTGAGAGCCGCGCCGAGGGGTATGTTCACCTTCATGCGGCCGTTCACCGCCCAGCCGTTGGCGTCGAGGATCGGGCCGAGATTCCGCTGGCGGAGTTTCAGCCAGGCAATGAGCATGGACGGTCCGGAGATGAGCAGGATCACGGCCACGACTCCGAGGGGCATCCACTTCCCAAGCCCGAAGAAGGAGTCGAGGAGCGCGCCCAGGGCCGCCGTGATGCCGCCGACCGCGACGCCGAGGGCGGCCACAACGCCGATGTCGAACCTGGGTTTCTGGGCCGGCGGCTGCCCGGACTTCGCCGACTCCTCCGCCGTGGTCACGGCGCCCACGAGCCGGTCGGAGGCCGCGGCGTCCGCCGCCGCGGCGCGCTTGGCCACCTGTTCCTCGATCCAGCGCAGGACACGCTTGTACGGCGCCCAGAAGGCCTGCCCGATGCTGATCGGATTCTCGATGATCCGCGTGACCGTCGCGTCCCAGTCCCGCCCGCGCCGGTCGTAGAAGAGGCCATTCCGGCCGACGATGAGGTGATCCGAATCGCCGGCCGTGAACGCGCACGCCACCGTCATCCTCTCGCCGGAGGGTCGGCTGAGATCGCAGTAGGCGAGATAGGTCTTCGCAAGGCCCGCCAGGGCCGCATGCCGTCCCGGATCATGCACGCGGACGCAAAGATCGCAGCTCCGGCTGTCGAGATAGAGGGTCCCAGCCTGGAACACCGCCTTGCGCCGGCGCGAGTAGAAGTCGGCGAAGCTCACGAAGTTGAGGAGGAGCAGGTGGAGGTCGCGGCGGAGGCGGGTCGCCTTCTCCACGGCGGCGATGGCCGCGACCTGCCCTTCCACGGCCAGGTCGGCGGCCACGAGCTTCACGAGCGCGTCCCGTGCGCCGCTCTTCAGGAGCGCACGAACCCGCTCGATTCCGAGCTTCTCGACGGGGGATCCGGCCCTGGCCTTCTGCCATGCCTCGTAGCCGGCCATCCGGCGGCAGATCTCGATCCAGTCGCCCTCCGCGAGAGACGTCCGGTCCTTCCCGAGAAGGGGGCGCACGACGGCATCCCGGAGGGCCGCGATGGCCTCGCTCCAGGCGGGATTCACCGCGCCGTCGAGGGGCAGGTGCCCGCCGGCCTCCACCTTCGCGATCGGGAAGCCGCGGATCTCCTTCGCGTCGATGGAGAGGTCCTTCGCCGCGATCTCGAGCCAGGACTTCTCTTCCCGGTTCAAAGCCTCCTGGGCACGCGGATCGTAGGCCGCGAGGCGGCAGCGTCCGAACCAGTCGTCGATCTTGGCGCGAACGGCCGCGAAGGCGGCGAAGCCATCCGCGGTCTTCTGTCCGAGAGGGAGAACCGCCTTCGCATCCGCCTCGGACTTCTGCCACCAGGCGTCGAAGGCCGAGGCCTCCGCGAAGAAGGACTCGATCTTCGCTGCGGTCACCCCGGGATGGCCGCTCCGGTCCACCTCGCCCCCGAGGCAGGCG
>CAYQRN010000263.1:0-4911 GCA_964419995.1 uncultured Planctomycetia bacterium | reverse complement strand
GTGCGTCGTTTCCTTGGCGTCCTCCGGGGTCAGCCCGATTGGGGCCGTTTGGGTTCGGTCTGTTAACGGGCGGCCTTCTCGGCCGCCGCCGCCGCGGTGACGATCGCCCGTTTGTCCTTCTTCAGGACGGCGAGCCACGAGTCGATGTAGCTCGCGTGGTGCTCGAGCTTTCCCTTCACGCCTGTTTCGGCGCAAAGGAAGGCGGACCCGAGCTCAGCCACCAGTTCCTCCATGGCGTAGGCTTCGCTTCCGAAGCGGTTCCCGAGGCTGCGCGCGAGGCGCGACCCGTGGCCGGTCCAGTGCGTGAGCTCGTGGAGCGTGACAAGGTAGAAGTTCTCCCGGCACTGGAACCGGAAGCGGTCCGGTACGCGGACTACGTCCTGGGCGCTGCTGTAGCAGGCCCGGGTTCCGCCCTCGATCACGTTCGCCCCACTCGCCACGATGAGCGCCTCCGCCTTGGCGATGGGGTCCCACGGTTCCGGAGCGTCCGGGCGGGCGATTCCGTCGATCTGGTCCAGGTTGAACACGGTGAAGGCCTTCGCGAAGGCTACCCGCCGCTTCTCCGGCTCGCCGTCCCCGTCGCGGGGTTCGGTCTTGTCGAAGGCGTCGAAGTAGATGCCGAGGGTACCCTTCTCTCCCTTGCGGACGTGGCCGCCCATGTCGAGGGCCTGTTTGAAGGTCAGCCAGGCGCCCGACGCGTACCCCGACTCGAGGGCCGAGCCCCAGAGCGACAGGACGTTCGCGCCGCGGTACTGCTTGCCGGTGCTGAGGTTGTAGGGAATGCGGCCGGCCTCCCCTTGGCCGCTCCAGGTAACGGAGCCCGAGGCCTTCCCGGCTTCGAGGATGGAGACGATTCTTTCGGTGATTTTCCCGAAGACGTCCGTCTTGGCGTCCATGATTTCTCTCCTTTTTTCGGCGCGGTTACGCCATTGGCATAACAAGCAGAAAAGGAGGAAAGTCAAATCGAGCTTCGAACTTCGCGCGGATCGGCCCGCGGCGGGCCGTCCTCGCTCCGCGAATGCGGACGGAATCCCCGGCGATCCGCTAAAGTCGCGGCAAGGACGGGGGAATTATGAAAGGTTGGTTGTACGTGATTTCGAACCGCGCGGTTCCTGGGCTGGTGAAAGTCGGAACGACGGCGAAGGACCCGCACTCCTACGCGGAAAGCTTGGACAAGGGCGGGTTGCCGTTCCTGCACGAAGTTGGCTACGAGGCGCTCGTTCCCGACATGGACCGGGCGGGGAAGGCCGCCGAGGAGGCGTTGGCCGCGAAGGCGGAAGGGAAGGGGTGGTATTCCTGCTCCGTCGCCGAAGCGGTCCGGACGGTCGCCGAAGCCGCCGGCCGGTCGGTCCTCCTGGAGAACCGATACGACCCGCAAAGCCGGGCCGACAAGATCTACGGCGAAGTTTCGAGCCCGGACCCCGCTAGGCGCGCCGCGGTGCTGTCGGACCCGTCGTGCCCGCCCAACGTCCTCCGGTTCGCCGTCGAACGCGAGGATGACGAAGCCGTCCTGCTCGCCATGCTCGGCAATCCGGCCTGCGTCGGCCTTGGCGAAGGGCTGGCGGACCTCGTTCCGCGCGTCTCCGGCATGCCCGCCGTCCTGGCGGCCGTGGCGGCGGATCCGCGGATGCCCCTCGCGGTGCTCGAGGCGGTCCTCACGGCCGCCGGCGAGTCGGAAGACCCGGACGGGATCGTCCTTTCCCTCGTGGGGAATCCGGGGTTCCCTCCGAGGCTGCTCCTGGCCGCCGTGGTCGGGCATCCCGACGCCGAGGAGGCGCTGCGTACGGTCGCGGGACGTGCAGACTGCGGGCCGCACGCCCTTGCGGCGATCGCCTGGATCCGCGAGGGCGGAGATCCGCTGGCGGACGCGGCGAGGCGCCATCCAAACTGGTCGGACGAAGCGTTCTTCTCCCGCGCCGAGATAGAGGCCGGGGAGAGCCCGTCTTCGGCCGCCGAACGCGCGGATTGCCCGCCCGCGCTCCTGGCACGCCTCTGGAAGTCCGGAGACTGGGAAACGAAGGAGGCGGTCCTCGCGAACCGTTCGTGCCCCCAGGAGGTGCTCGTCGAAGCGTCCGTCGCCGACGATGCCGGAGACCTTCCGGAAGGTTGGGCGGCAAGCCTGGCCGAAGTGGCCATGGACAACCCGTCGAACCCCCTGGTCCGCGCCGGCATGCCTGCGGGCGAGGACGAGTTCCTCGCGCTGTCGCGCTCGCGGTTCCCGCGGGTCGTCCTGCGGGTGGCGTCGAACCCCGCGTGCCCGGCGGGAGTGCTCCGGCCGCTCTCCGGGCACGGGGACGGGGAAGTCCGGCTGGCCGTAGCCGGAAACCGTTCGTGCCCTTCCGACGTCCTTCCCGCTTTGGCGGAGGATCCGTCGGAATCCGTCCGCGTTGCGGTCGCGGCCAGGGAAGGCTGTCCCTCGGAATTGCTGCGGGCGCTCGCTTACGACGTGGCGCCAGACGTGGCGGCCGCCGCGCTCCGGAATCCGAACTGCCCGGCGGCCGTCCTCGAGGACTTCGCCGGAAACGACCTTCACGAATGGAAGCTCCTGGTGCTCGAGAATCCCGCTTGCCCGGACTCCGTTGTCGAAATCCTGTCCGCCGACCGCAACCACGCGGTCAGGACGGCCGCCAAAAAGGAGGCCTCCGTCCGGCGGCGGCCGGAGAAGGCTGCCCAAGGTTCCGTCGAATCCCTGGAGACCGTGAGGGAGAGGTTCCGCGGCTACGTCCGCAGGACGATGGGGGCGATCGTCGAAGAGTCCGAGCTCGTCCGGCTGGCCGCGCTTCCCGCCGAAGAGAAGGAGAGGTTCGCGCGAGAGCATCCCGACCTCGCCCGCCAACTCGCCCTTTTCGAGAAGCACTTGCTCCCCAGGATCCGCCAGGGAGGCGGCACCGAGCGCAAAACATAATCGAACTTATGTTAAGCGTTTAATCCCCTCTGGGATAATGACGGCTTGCCAATGAGCCTTATCTGGCGATACTGACCCGAACGCGCATGCAAATCCGACAACTGAGAATCGAGAATTTCCGCGGGATATCGTCGCTGCTTTGGAAACCAGGGCGGCCGTTTTGCTGTGTCATCGGCCCGGGCGACTCCGGCAAGTCGACGGTTCTCGATGCGGTGGAAGCCGCGCTTTCGTCCCGTTGGTTCGCGTTTGCCGAGTCGGATTTTCGCAACTGCGACACGTCTGCGAGCATCGTCGTCGAAGCTACTGTCGGCGAGCTTTCGAAGGCGCTGAAGTCGGACGAACGTTTCGGCCTCTACGTCCGCGGATGGACGCGCACCGGGAATCTTCGAGACGAACCGGAGGACGACGATGAGCCAGTCCTAACGGTGCGTCTGACCGTCGACGCGACGCTGGAACCGGTTTGGGAACTGGTTTGTGACCGGGTTCCCGACGCTAGGACGATTTCCAATCGCGACAGGGCGCTTTTCGGGCTGCTCCGCCTCGCCGGTGACGACGCTCGGCAGCTCTCATGGGCCCAGGGTTCGGTCCTATCCAGGCTCACCGGGGACAGTGCCGACGCCGGCGCCCGCCTCGCGCAGGCCTACAGGGCCGCGAAAGATAGCGCGAAGCTCCACGAAATCGAGTCGCTCGCCCAGGCGGCGGAAGCGGCTGAGGGTTTTGCGAAGAGACTCGGAGCCTACGTCGAAGACGGTTATGCGCCGGGGTTGGAGCTGGGCCGTGCCGGACTTTCCTCCGGATCGATCGCCTTACTCGACGGAGGCGTCCCCTTGCGTCTTGCCGGTCTCGGAACACGGCGCCTCGCGACGCTCGCCATCCAGAAATCCGCCATATCGGAAGGCGCGATCGTCCTCGTGGACGAAATCGAGCACGGCTTGGAGCCTCACCGAATCATGGGCGCTATCGCCCAGCTTAAGGCCGACCAGGCAAAGGCTTTGAAGGAAGCCCGGCCTGTTGGCCAAGTGCTCCTCACGACCCATTCCGACGTAGTCCTCGGGGAAGTCGGTGCCGTCGGCTTGTTCGTATGTCACACCTCACGCCCCGGTCGTGAAACGGTCCTCATTCCCCCTTCCGACCCAGCCAAGATCAAATCTCTGATGCGCCGCACGCCGCGAGCCCTGTTCGCCAGACGGCTCCTCGTCTGCGAAGGAATGACGGAGGTGGGGATCCTGCTGGGAATCAGGGAGAACTGGCCGGAAAAGCACTCCGGGATGCCGATCGAACGCTTCGGCGGGGCCATTACCGACGGAAACGGGAACGAGGCGGCCGCGATTTGCCTGGCTTTGGCGGGACTCGGATACGAGGTGGCGCTGTTCAGGGACTCGGATACGGAGATTCCGGCTGGAGATCGGGAGAAGCTGGCTGCCGCGAATGTCGCGGTTTTCGAGTACGGGAGCGGTCTGAATACCGAAGAAGCGGTATTCCTCGCCGCTTCCGACTTTCGGGTTCAGGACCTTCTGGACTACGCGCGGGAAGAGCGCGGCTCAGGTTCGGTCGACGACAACGTCGTCCTGAAGATCCCGTCCGTCGACCGCGAGCTGGTGAAGGAGCACTTCATGGCGTGGGAGTTGGGCGGCGACGTTTCTGGGGAGGAGCTCCGGCGGGAGCTCGCGAAGCTGGCCGGTCAGAAAAAGTGGTTCAAGGACCAGCGCATCGGCCGCGGCATGGCCCCAATCGTGTGGGGCGTCGTCGGCGACGATCCGGAAACGCCGCTCGCGAAAACGATATCCGCGGCCGAGCAGTGGCTCTATGGAACTTAGGCCTGAGGATCTTATCGGGCTCGGCAACGCGGCCGTCGTAGCTCCTGCCGGACACGGTAAGACCGAGCTCATCACCAAAGTTGCGGCGCTGGGACGCAGGACGCTGATCCTGACACATACCCATGCCGGAGTGAAGGCTCTAAGCCGTTTTCCGTGGAAATTGACTTCTCAACAAACATGATGATCGGT
>CAYQRN010000262.1:0-4940 GCA_964419995.1 uncultured Planctomycetia bacterium | reverse complement strand
ACCTCGTTCATCCCCTCCGCCGGCTGGGCCTGGCGGAGCGTGGCGCGGGCCACGCCCTGGGCGTCCGTCCGGACCGACACGGCCGGGGCGGAGCCGGGCTCGAGCATGCCGGCTGGACCGCTCAGGATCTTGAAGTTCACGAGGTGATCGACGAGCGGCGTGCCGTCGGACAGTTTCGTCGCTCGCACGACGATCTCATGGCTCGTGCCCACCGGATTCGTGGCGTCCGGCGGGAACTCGATGCGGGCATCGCGCCAGTGCTTGGTGGCGAAGGCCTTGTGATGGTTCCAGTTCCGGATGCCCGGGCAGTACGCGATGATGTAGCTCGTCCCCTCGACGGGCGACGTGATGCATGCCCATGTCTGGCCCCGGCGAATCGGGATGTCATCGGTCGGCTCGACCGTCCCGAAGTCCATCATCCAGTCCTTGTTCGCCGTGTAGCTCACGGCGAAGTAGTTGTCCACCTTGGAGGCCTGGCCCCAGCGATCGACATCGACGATCTCGCCCACGCCTCCCCGGGCGAGCATCCACTCCACCCGCTGGTTCTCGACGGGGCGCCCCTCGGCGTCCTTGACGGTGGCCATGAGGAAGTGCTGCGTCCCCACGGGATTCACGTCCGTAACGGGAGTGATCTCGATCATCGCAGCCTCGCCCTTGGCCGGAGGCTGGCAGCCGCGGGACATGGCGCCCCCGCCGCCCTGCGACGCGCATCCGAACACCACGGCCGTCAGGGCCGCGGACGCGACCGTACGGAGCCACAACTTGGTCTTCATCATCAATCTCTCACTGGGTCAGAGGTCCGGGCGGCCGGGGATGCGGACGTCCGGGTCTTGCTGCGTTTCAGGACCTGGTCCGGTTGTTCCGGCTCCCCTGTCCATCTGCGGGGCCCGGCAACGGAGAGGAATCTCCGACGTGTCCGTCGTGTCCGCCCAACTTCACGGACGCCGGCCGGACGGCACGCCGAACCGTTCCACCTTCCTGTCCGAACACACACGAATCGCCGCCATGTTCGATCGGCAGGCGACCACTTTCAAGTGCAACGCCCGCGCCGGACCGCGCGGAGGTGGCCGAAGAACCCGTTCCGGCCGAGTCGACGAGTGGGCGTTTCGACACGGGTCGCCCACCTCGCCAGCACGAGATCATATGCTCGGCGATATGTCGCAGCCCGGTCGGCGGACATCGTTTCCGGCGCGGTGGACAATTGAGGGTGCCACACCCCGGCGAAACGCAGCGCCTCCGGTCCGTCGGTTCAACCGCCCCGCGCCGGATCCAGGTGGTAGAGGAAGACGTAGACGAGGACGCCGGTCACCGACACGTAGAGCCAGATAGGGAGCGTCACGCGCGCGAGCCGCCGGTGCGCCTCGAATCGACGCCGGAGGGCCCGGAGAAGCACGAGGAAGACGAGGGGCGGCAAGAGCGCCGCAAGGACCGTGTGACTCACGAGGATCGCGAGATAGGCCGTCCGGATCGCACCCCGACCGCCGAACCGCGTGGTGCCGTGGGTCAGGTGGTGCGCGATGTAAGACACGAGGAAAGCGCCCGAAACGCCCACGGCTCCGCTCATGAGCCTCCGGTGCAACCGCTGTCGCCCCCGCCGGATCGCCCGCCACCCGAGGAGAAGGAGCAGAGCACACGTGGCATTGAGACAGGCATTGACGAAGGGAAGCGGCGGAAGAAGCATCAGGGCCCCGGCTCCGCCGCGACGCGGACCATGTCGGCAACGATGTCGCCGGCGGATGCGGCATCTTCCCCCTCCCCCACGTACCAGCCGCGGACCCTTCCCCGCCGGTCCACGAGAACGAATTTCACGGAGTGGTTGAGAAGGTCTTCGCCCGACATGAGCTTCATGCCGTCCCGGAGGAGACGGCGGATCTCCTCCTCCGCGCCGGTGAGGAAGAGCCAGCGCCGCGGATCGGCGCCGGCGGCGAGGGCGTGAGCGCGGAGGACCTCGGGGGTGTCGTGCGCGGGGTCGACGCTCACGGTGACGAGGCGGAAGTCCTCCGAGGCCGGCAGGCGATCCTGGATCTCCCCCATCCGGCGGGTCATGGTCGGACAGGGGCCGGAGCACCGCGTGAAGATGAAATCCGCGAGCCAGACCCGGCCGAGGAGGTCCGCCTTCCGGACCGCGGCGCCGCTCCGCTCCGTCAGGGCGAAGTCCACGACGTCGTGGCGCACGGGCAGCGGCTCCGGCCCGGCCGGACTCCGGCCGCAACCGGAGATCAGGATCAGTGCGGGCAGAAGGCTCGTGAGCAGGCTGCGGAAACGGCGGGGTCTCATGAAGGACTCCTCCGGTCGATGGCCATGAGCGCGAGGAGCAGGGGCAGATACGCGATGGACGCGAGCATGAGCCTCCGGGCTGCCGGAACCGTCCGCAGGATCGCCACGCTCACGGCCACCGCCGTGAAGAGGAACCCGAGCACGAGGGCCCCGGCGAAGTAGAGGCGCCCCGCGGCTCCGAGGAGGAAGGGCAGAGCGCTGGCCGAGACGAGGGCCACCGTGGTCACCGTGATCTGGCGCGCCGTCGACGCACCTCCGGGATCCACGACGGGCAACATCATGAAGCCGCCCCTCGCGTAGTCCTCCCGGTGCATGAGGGCGATGGCGAGGAAGTGGGGAAACTGCCAGAGGAAGAGGATGAGGAAGAGGGCGAGCCCCTCGATGTGCAGGGCGCCCCGCGCCCCCGCCCACCCGATGAGCGGCGGAAGGGCCCCCGCCACGGCGCCGACGATCGTATTGAGCGTCGTGATCCGTTTGAGAGGCGTGTAGACGGCAAGGTAGAGGACGAGCGTCAGGGCGCCGAGGAACGCGGCCAGACCGTTCACGAGGAACCAGAGGATGGCGATGCCGCCGAGGGCGAGGGCCGAGCCGAACCGCAGAACGGACGGCGACGTGAGCCGCCCCTCCGGGATCGGCCGGCGGCGCGTCCGGACCATGAGCGCGTCGTGCCGTCGCTCGATGACCATGTTGAAGGCGCCGCTCGACGCCGCCACGAGCGCCGTTCCCACCACCGTCACGATCAGGCGGCCCCACGGCAGGGGCACGCCGGAAGCCATGTAGAATCCCGCCGCCACCGTGACGAGCACGAGGCCCGCGAGCCCTGGTTTCATGAGCTCGATCCACGGGCTCATGCGGGATTCTCCTGGTTTGCCGCGGATGAAACGCCACGACCCGCTGACGCAGCGACGGCGGCGCGCCTCGCCTTCAGGGCGACGGAGAGGATCGTCGCGAGGATCACGGCTCCCGTGGCGACGTGGGCCGTCGGAATCGCCACCTCCGGGAACGTCGGCGAGGCAAGTTGCCCCTTTCCGAACACGAGGAGTGCCGCCGCGATACCGAGTCCCACCTGGACCGCCAGCAGGGGGAGCAGAGCCGCGGCGCCGCCGAAGGCGCCGCCCGCCCTCCGCAGAATGCCTCGGAGTCGGACGATCAGGATGACGACGAGCGCGGCTCCGCCGATGTGGGTTGCGAGCAGCTCGCCGTGCAGGTCCTGAAAGACTCTCTGCCCTCGCCACGTCTCCCCGTGACGCACGAGAGCGCCGAGGAGGAGTTGCACGAAGACGACGATCACCGCGGCGGCGGCGGCCCGCCGGAGTCCCGCGGGCGCCCGGGAAAGCGCTTCGGGCGCGGAGCGCCCGAGGAGCCGGAGATCCGTGGCCAGCGCCACGGTGAGGCAGAGGAAGGTCTGCGCCAGGCACGCGTGCGCGATGGAGACCCAGGGCGGGAGCTTCAACCGCACCGTGAGTCCCCCGAGCAGGCCCTGCGCCACCACGGCGACGACGGCGACGACCATGGTGGCCCGGATCCTCGGTACCGGGACGCCGCGCAGGACGAGGACGGCGAGGACGACCGTGACGAAGCCCACGAGCGCACCGAAGAGGCGATGCCCGTGCTCCGCGAGGATATTGGCGACCCGATACCACCCCGGCGGGTTCAGACGGCCATACGCCAGGGGCCAGTCGGGCACGGCGAGCCCCGCGTCACGGCTCGTCACGATCGCTCCGATCGAGATGAGGATGACGGTGAGGATCACGAGCACCGCTGCCAGCGCCCGCATGCAGGCTCTCCGGGACGCGCCGCCCGCGGCGCCGTCGATGGTGCGGGCGTCACGGACCATGGAGGAACTCGAGCGTCGCGGTGGCTCCGGCGACCGACTCCACGGTCGCCGTCCTGAGGCCGAGGCGGTCGTGGATCGCCTCGACGACGCATCCGCCGGGCGGAAGCCCGTCGATCCGAAACGCGCCATCGTCGCCCGTCACGGCGAAGTAGGGATGCGACACGACGTGCACCGTCGCCTTCATCCACGGATGCACGTCGCATCGGAGGGGAATCGAGAGCTCCTCCCGGCGGAATGTCGGGATGCGGGAATCCGCCGAGAGGACGTCATCGCGGCGCGTGGGCTGCCCGAAATTGAAGCGGCGATTCGTCCGGCACCCAGCGTTGACGTTGTGGGCCACGGGGTCGCTGTTGCGGATCCGCAGAGTCTGGCCCGTGCGCAGGGCGAGGACCCGCGGGACGAAGACGCAGCCCCTCTGGTCGAGGACGGCCTCCCCCTCCGGCGGCGCGAAGCGTTGGCCCCGGAGGGCTGGCGAATCCGATCGCACCCAGACGAAGACGTCCCTGAGACCGCCGCCCTCCCCGGTCACGACGGAGGCGTCGAGCATGCCCTCGCCGTGAAGCGCCGCGCACTCGGCGGAGACGCGCACGGGACGCCGCTCCGGCGGATCGCCCGCCAGGCGCACGACGCCCGAGATGGTCGCGGCCCCGGCGTCCGGGATGAAGATCGCGGCTGTGCTCTCCGCGGAAGCCGCCGCTCGATTCTCCGCCGCCCCCCCATCGCACGCGGCAAGACAGCAGATCGCCACGGCGGCAGGCCACGCGGCGCGGATGACGGGAGGGCGAGGGCGCACCGGGATCTCCGAGGCGGCGCGCCCGCGGCCGGC
>CAYQRN010000261.1:0-5018 GCA_964419995.1 uncultured Planctomycetia bacterium | reverse complement strand
CCAACCCCGACGAGGGGCGCCGGGTGGGACACTACTGGCTGCGGACTCCGGCCCTCGCTCCGGATGCGGCCACGCGGAGCGCCATCGAGCGAACGTTGGCCGACATCCGCCGGTTCGCGGCGGCGGTGCGGTCCGGCGGGATCCGGCCCGCGGCGGCCCCGGCGTTCCGGCGGCTCCTCGTCATCGGCATCGGCGGGTCCGCACTCGGACCCCAGTTCGTGGCGGACGCGCTCGGCGACGGCGATGACCTGCTGGCGCCACGGTTCATCGACAACACGGATCCCGACGGCATCGATCGCGTCCTCAGGGGTCTTCGCGGTGGACTGCCGGAGACGCTCTGCGTCGTTATCTCGAAGTCAGGTGGCACGCCGGAGACCCGGAACGGGATGATCGAGGTCGCGTCGGCCTTCGCGCGGGCGGGCCTCGAGTTTCCCCGGCACGCCGTGGCCGTGACGGGGGAGGGGAGTGCCCTCGACCGCGAGGCCGCGGCCCGGGAGTTCCTCGCGCGCTTCCCCATGTGGGACTGGGTCGGCGGCCGCACCTCCGAGTTCTCCGCCGTGGGGCTCCTGCCGGCGGCGCTCCAGGGCCTCGACATCGACGGCCTCCTCGAGGGGGCTGCGCTCATGGACGCGGCGACGCGGATCCCGGATCCCGCCGCCAATCCGGCTGCGCTCCTGGCGCTCGCATGGCATTTCGCGGGCGGAGGGCGCGGTGCGCGCGACATGGTCGTGCTGCCCTACCGCGACCGCCTTGCCCTGTTCAGCCGCTATCTCCAGCAGCTCGTCATGGAGTCCCTCGGCAAGGAACGGGATCTCGACGGACGCATCGTCCGCCAGGGCCTCGCCGTCTACGGGAACAAGGGCTCGACGGACCAGCATGCCTACGTGCAGCAGCTCCGGGACGGCCTCGACAACTTCTTCGTGACCTTCGTCGAGGCCCTCGAGGACCGTGCCGGCCCCTCCGTTGCCGTGGAGCCGGGCGTCGTGGCGTCCGACTACCTGCACGGGTTCCTGCTCGGCACGCGACAGGCGCTCCACGAGAACGGGCGGCTGTCGCTCCTCATCACGCTGCCCCGGGTGGACGCCCGCTCCGTGGGGGGGCTCATCGCCCTGTTCGAGCGGGCCGTGGGGCTCTATGCCGCGCTCATCCGCGTGAACGCGTACCACCAGCCCGGCGTGGAGGCCGGGAAGAAGGCCGCCCAGGCGGTCATCGACCTCTCGCGTCGGGTCCTCGCGGCGATCCGGGCCGCCGGCGGTCGGAGGGTCACGGCGGCGGAGCTCGCGGAGGACCTTCGCGAGGCCGACATCGGGACCGTGTGGCGGATCCTCCAGCACGTTTCCCGGGTTCCCGACCACGGCGTCCGGCGGGCGGCGGCGGTCCACCCCCTCGACGACGCGTTCTCGGCCGACTCCTGAGAACCCGGGAGATCGCATCAAGACCGGAGTTGCGGCGGGTCGATACCGGGGCTGAAGAGGAGGCCTCCGGAAAGGGACCCGCATGAAGGCACGAGCCGCTCTCGTCATCGGTTTCGCCCTGCTCCCCGCCCTGCTCGCGGGTTGCGGCGGCAGCGGAAACAACGATCGCACCGACGATGGCGCCCTGGCCGTGAACAGCGGCATGGCCATCGGGAGCACCTACCCCGACGGCCTCGTGGCGGTGGGAGACGTCCTCGTCTTCCTCGTCAGCGAGTCGGAGCAGGCCGGGACAGACCTGAACGGGGACGGCGACGCGGCCGACAACGTCGTCCACATCCTCGATCCCGCGACGGGCGTCATCGTGAACACCGGGTTCGCGGGAGCCGCCCCCCTGGCCTCCAACGACGGCTTCGCGGCCTTCGTGGTTCCCGAGGCGGATCAGGGCGGAACGGATCTGAACGGCGACGGCGATGCCTCGGACCGGATCCTCGCGGTCGTGGCGCCAGGCGTCCCCGTGGGCCCGGGGAACCCCGTCGTGACGCCCTTCGCCCTCGCCGACGGGAGCCCCGTTGCCGGCAGCGGGGACTTCTTCGCGGTCATCGCCTCGGAGCTCTATTCCGCGGCGGATCTGACCGCCGACGGCGACCTCGACGACCTCGTCGTCCGCGTCTTCGACACGGCCCTCATGGGGACCTTCGACACGCCCCTCCCCCTCGACCCGGCCGCTCCGTTCTTCGCGCTGAACCACGGCGTCGTGGTCTTCCAGGTCTCCGAGGCCGACCTCGGTCCGACCGGAACGGATCTGAACGGGGATCTGGACGCCAGCGACATCCTCCTCTTCGGGGCTCACATCCCCCTGGCCATGCTCTTCCCCGTGGGACCCGGCGGGTCCGCCCGGATGGCGGCGCCGGAGTCCGTCGCCGTCTTCGGAACCGTGGCCTCGCCCGTCATCGGCTACGCCATCGACGAGTCGGGAAGCGGTGTCAACGTCAATACGGGAGGGCTCGTCTTCGATGACGACACCTCCGACTTCGTCCCGGCCCTCTTCTTCGTCTCGACGCTCACGGAGTACGTTCCGGGGCGCGTCGCAACCCGTCCGGGCCGCTTCACGGCGGGTTCGACGCATTTCGTCATGGTCGCGGACGAGGCGGACAACGGCCCGCTCGGAACGGACTTCAACGGAGACGGGGACACGGAGGACGCCGTGCCCTTCTGGGTGGCGCTGGCTTCGCCACTGACTCCCGTCAACACGGGCCTCGCGACGCCGACGGGCGACGCAGACGACGCTCCGGTTCTCTGCGGCATGGCTTTCGTGTTCCTCGCAGAGGAGGCCCTCCAGGGCATCTCGGGCACGAACTACAACGGAGCCTGGAGCGACAGCGACACGGATGATCTCGTGGCGTTCTATATCGACATGACGGTGCCGGGTCTGCCGCCCGTGAACCTCGGCCTCGCGGCGACGGAGACCGGCGCCGGCGAGGACGGAAGCTGGATCGTCGTGATCCTCGACGAAGAGGCGAACGGGTCCCTCGACTTCACGGGGGACGGCGAGAGCGACGATCTGGCCGTGGGCTACTTCCCGGTCATCGCGGGCGACCCGGTCTTCCCGGCCCACATCGTTCTTCTCGACGGCAACACGACGATCCAGGAGTGCGCCACCACCGTGCGCATCGTGAGCTTCGTGGCGGAGGGGTCGGACGATGTCTTCGAGGATATGAACCAGGACGGCGACCTCGATGACTGGGGTCTCGTGTTCCGGCAGCTCGAGAAGAGCACCGGCGCCCTCATCGCGACCGAGTTCGGCGGTACGGTGGACCCCGACGCCGCCGTGGCGAGCTTCCCCTTTGTCATCGGTGCGGGGGGAATCGCCTTGCCCGGCGCGGAAGGCTCCGTGTCCACGGGGCTCAACCTGAACGGCGCGTCGGGCGACAGCGATGCCGGCGACGTGATCCTCCTCTACGTGAGGACCGACTGCCCCTGACGGCGGCCGGCCGCCCCCGCGACGTTGAATGCCCCGGCGCGGGGGTTATCGTTCCCCGTCCAACCCATCGAACAGATCCGGGTCGTGCAGCCGGGGAACCAGCGGTGCCCTGTACCCGCAATCCGCTATAGCGGGGGTGATGCGCCGTCCGAGGCCCGTCCGGCGCGCGAGATCCGCCCATTCGAGGGACGTTGAACGCTGTGTCCCATGCAACGGACGCGTGCGAACCAGGTCAGGCCCTGACGGGAGCAGCCTTAAGCAATGCCGGCCGTGTGCCGTGGGCCCGCATGGCGGGAGTCCCGGAGATGGGCGGTATCCGCGCCGGCGTGTCGAAGCGGCGCGCACGACCCTTTTTTTCGTTCCGGAAGACTCCCGGAGGACCGGTCGTGGGGCACGAGGTGCTCGCGCTCAAGTACCGACCCCGGCGATTCCGCGAGGTCGTCGGACAGGACGCCGTCGTCCGCACCCTGCAGAACGCCATCCGCTCGGGGCGCCTGCCCAACGCGTGGCTCCTCTGCGGAAGCCGCGGCACCGGCAAGACGACGGTGGCCCGGATCCTCGCCAAGGCCCTCAACTGTCCCGCCGCGACCGACGCTGAGCCCTGCGCCGAGTGCCCGACCTGCCGGGCCATCGCCGAGGGCCAGGACGTGGACGTCCTCGAGATCGACGGCGCGAGCAACCGAGGCATCGACGAGATCCGCTCGATCCGCGACAACGCGGCGTACGTGCCGTCCCGGTCGAAGTTCAAGATCTACATCCTCGACGAAGTCCACATGCTCACGATCCAGGCGTTCAACGCCCTCCTCAAGACGCTCGAGGAGCCGCCGCCCCACGTGCGCTTCATCTTCGCCACGACGGAGCCGCACGCCCTTCCGGACACGATCCTCTCCCGCTGCCAGCGCCACGAGTTCCGGCGGCTCGCTCCCGAGATCATCGAGGAACGCCTCCGCGAGATCTGCCGTCTCGAGGGACTCGACGTCGACGACGACGTCGTGACGGCCATCGCCGCCCGGTCCGAGGGCGGGATGCGGGATTCCATCTCGCTCCTCGACCAGGTCCTCTCGTTCAGCGGACCCCGCACGACCCGCGCCGATCTCGACCAGGCTCTCGGCACGCTCGAACGGCGGAGCCTCGACGCGGTCATCGAGGCCGCGACTTCCGGCGACACGAAGGCGCTTCTCGCGGCGCTCGATCCTCTCTACGAGAGCGGCCGGGACCCCGAGCAGATCCTCGATCAGGTCCTCGGACGGATGCGGGAGATCCTCCTCGCGCTCGCGTCCGGCGCCCCCGTTCCCGAGGCGGGACGGGGACTCGTCCTCGACCGGGTCATCTATGCCGTGCGCCTCCTCCTGAACGCGCGCCGGGACATGGGACGGCTCGGGCATGACAGGACCGTCCTCGAGGTCACGCTGCTGCGGTTCGCGAGGTCCGGGGCCTTCGTGCCGGTGGAGTCCGTGATGGCCGCGCTGCGATCGGAACCCTCCCGGCCGGGAGGGGGAGAATCGGCCAGGCGGCCGGCGGTGCAGGCCGCGCCCGCGACACGCCCGCTGGCCGGAACCGCGCCGCCCGCGGCCCGGCCGGCGCCACGGCCGGCGGCACCCGGCGCCTCCGCCGGAGCCGCG
>CAYQRN010000260.1:0-5147 GCA_964419995.1 uncultured Planctomycetia bacterium | reverse complement strand
CCGGCGCGGAGGGCGGGGAGGATGTGGAGGTTCTCCTGGTCCGCGAGACCGATGAGAGCGGCCTCCCGAACGAGGGGGCTCCCGTCGCGGCAGAGGGCGAGGAGCTGCCCGCGCGCGAGCGGATCCCGCGCGCGTCCCCTCGCCCGCGCCACGTGGACGCGCACGAGGGCGTCCGGATCGGTCACGAGCCCCCGGAGCCCGGCGCTCGCCTCCGGGGGGGCCGTGTCGGCATACCAGGCGGCGACCTCGCGGCGGACGCCGGTGTCCGCGGCATCGACGAGGCTCCTCACGAAGGGCTCGTCCGCCGCGCCGAGGCGCGGCAGCAGGGCCCGCACTGCCGTGACGGGACGGGCGCAGGAGCGCTCGGCGACGACACCCGAGAAGAGCGGCCGGGCCGTCTCTCCTGGCACGAGATCGAGACACCGGAGGAGGCTCCCTTCGAGGCTCTCGAGATCGGCATCGGACCGGGCCAACAGAGCCTGGATCTCCGCCTCGGACGGCGGCGTCCGAAGATCCGCCAGGAGATCGAGAGCCGCGCCGGCCACGCGCGGATCGGCATCGGCGAGGGCCCGCCGCGCGGAATCGAGGAACGCCGCATCGCGGAGGGCGCCGCACTCATCGAGGGCGGCGGCGCGCACGGCTCCGTCCGCATCCCCGAGGAGGCGCTCGAGGAGGGCCCGCCCCTCGGCGATTCCGAGGCCGGCCAGGATCCGCGCGATCCGTGCGGCCTGCCGGCCCGACGCCGGGCCGAGAGCGGCCGTGAGCTCAGCGACCGCCGCCGCCGGCACGACCGGCGCCGCGGCGCCGGCCTCCGGCTCCCTGCGCGCGACGAGGCGGCGGTGTGCGTCGTCCAGATCCCGCCGCGTGGACAGGAAATCGAGCCAGGCGGCCCGGTCGTCGCCGAGATCCGGCGGAACGTCGAGTCGCCGCCGGATCTCGGCGAGGGCCAGGGCGCGGGCCGGACCGTCGCCACCGAGAACCACGGCGGTGAGCGCCGCGGCCACGTCGGCATCCCCCTGAGCGGCGCGGAGAGCCTCGGCCGCCGCGGGGCGGGCGGCCTCGTCGTCGAGAAGCCCGGAGAGCACGGGGAGCGCCTCCGCTCCCGCAAGGGCCGTGAGCGTGCAGAGGATCGGCGCGAGAGCCGCATCGTGCCGGGACCGGGCAGCCGCCGTGAGCGCGGTCGTCACGGTGATCCGTTCGGAGGCCGGGGGAGAGATCTCGCGGAGCCATCCTGCCACGGCCGTGGCGTCGGCGGCAGGACTCGACGCCAGAGCGTCGAGAGCGCGCCGCAGCGGCACGCCGCCCGCGGCCGCCGCGACCTGGAAGGCCGCGTCGCGGATCGGCCCCGGCCCGCCGTCCATGAGCCGCAGGACCGCGGAAGCCTCGTCCCGGTCCCTGACTCGCCCCGCCAGCGCCAGGATCGCGGCGAGGCCCCGGGGGCCGCGAAGAAGGCCCGCCGCCTCATAGGACCGGAGAACCTCCGCGGGCTCCACGGCCACCAGCGCCGCGACGCTCACCGCCATGTCGCCGACGACGGGATCGCCGTAGAGGGGTTCGAGGTGGCGGAGCCAGCGGGGCGCGAGCCCGAACCGGGAAATGGCCGCGCGAACGCGCCCCGATGGCGCCTCGATCTTCGCCGCGCCGGCGAGGACGTCGCGCACGAAGTCCGACTCGGCAGACGCTTCCCTCTTCAGCGCCGCGGCGGCGGCCTCTAGCTCCGACAGCCGCGCAGCCATCGCCGAGCGCTCCGCATCGAGAGCGCCGAGGGCGCGGGCCGCGTCCTCGAGCTTCGTCGTCCCGAGCGCGCTCTCGACACGGATCGACTCCCGGAGCGCCCGGAGATCCGTCACGAGCCGGTCCCGCTCCTCCTCCACTGCGCGAACCCGGGTCAGCGCGTCCGCGGTGCGGCTCTCGGCCGCGTGCTCGCCTGCGAGACGGCGGCCCTCTGCCGCCGCGAGCGCGGCATCGAGGGTCTCCCGGTGGCGCCTCGCGTCGGCCTCCCGGGCCGACCGTTCGCCCGCGAGGCTCCCTTGTCCGGCTTCGATCCCCGCCCGCGCGGCGGCGAGAGCCGCCTCGACTTCGCCGAGGCGCTGCCCGGTGCGCCGGAGGTCGTCCCCGAGCCTCCGCCGCTCCGCCGCCGACTTCGAGAGGCCGCGGCCCGTGAACAGGAGAGCCGTGGCCCCGAGCGTCAGAACGAGGAGGACGCGCGCGGGCGGGGTGGACCGACGCGGCGCGCCGCCCGGGCACGGCGCTTGAGGGGAACCTTGCGGGAACGTCATGATGGCGCCTCGACCGCCATGCTACGACGCTCCCGCCATCCCGTGAAGCACGGGCGCCGGCGACCGGACGAAGGAACGCCCATGATCGTCGATTCGCACGCCCATCTGCACTTCGACGACTTCGCCGCCGACCTCGACGCGGTTCTCGCCCGCGCCCGGAACGCGGGCGTCCGGGCCTTCGTCGACGTGGGCACGGACGTGGCGACGTCGCGCCGGGCCCTCGAACTCGCCCGCTCCGCCGACGGCATCTTCGCCTCGGCGGGGCTCCATCCCCACGAGGCCGGCCGCGCGAGCGAGGAAGACTTCGCCGACCTCGAGCAGATTCTCGCCGACCCAAAGGTCGTCGCCGTCGGCGAGACGGGACTCGACTGGTACCGCGACCGCGCGCCGCGGGACCGGCAGCGCGAGGTCTTCCGCCGGCACATCGCCCTGGCCCGCCGGTTCGGACGTCCTCTCATCGTCCACTGCCGGGATGCCTTCCCGGAGACGATGGAGATCCTCGAGTCCGATGCCCGGGGCCTCCATGGCGTCATGCACTGCTTCTCCGGTGGAACGGACGAGGCGCGGCGAGCCGTGGACCTCGGCTTCCACGTCTCCTTCGCCGGTCCCGTGAGCTACCGGAAGAACGACGCCCTGCGGGCGGCCCTCCGGGTCGTCCCCGAGGACCGGATCCTCGTCGAGACCGACTGCCCCTTCCTTCCGCCGGAGGGTCGCCGCGGACAGCGGAACGAGCCGGCCTTCCTCGCGGTCACGCTGGACGCTATGAGCCGAGAGCTCCAGGTCCCGCGGAGCCGTCTCGAGGACATCACGTCGGAAAACGCCCGGCGTCTCTTCGGCCTTCCCTGATCGGCTCCGGAACACCCGGAAACGAAGCGGCCCGGGAACCCCGCGGGTCCCCGGGCCGCATCGGATCGCCCGGTCCGACTACTGGGCCGGCGTCCAGAGGTTGCCGTCGTTCGCCACAACGTTCTGGCCGATGCCGAGGCTGCCGGTGATGACGTTGGCGCCACCGTTGTTGGCGTCGAGGGCCGCGCCGGGCGTCGGACCGGCACCGGGACCCGTGTACGTCACGGCGTTCATCGTCGTCTGGATGATCTCGCCCTGCTGGTTCGTGAAGAACGCGCGGTTGCCCGAGCTGCCGAGGTTGGCCGGCCAGGCATAGGCGCACCACACGTTCTCGCAGAGATCGGAGTCGGGCACGGCGGCGAAGGCGCCGTTGGCCTCGCCCACGCCCAGCCCGGCGGCGTCCGGCAGGTAGATCCGGAAGATGTAGCCGGACTTCGAGACCTCGCCGTTGGCGTTGGCGAAGGCCGTGCGGAAGGAGGCCGCGAGGACCGGCGGCGCCAGCGGCGTCGCCGGGGCGTTGGGGTTACCACCGCGGGTGTTGAGCGGCATGATGCCCGACATCTCGCTGAACGTGCCGTACTCGCCCGTTCCGTCCTGGTCCTCGTCCACCGCCGCCGTCTGCTGGAACTGAGCCTGCCCCGACACGAGGTTCCGGAGGGTCGAGATGGCGTTGGACTCGTTGGCGCCGAGCCGGGCGCTCAGCAGGTTGGGCACCGCGATGGCCGCGATGATGGCGATGATGGCGATCACGATCATCAGTTCGATGAGCGTGAAGCCCTGGATCTTCTTCGACATGCGTTTGGACTCCTTACGCTGCGCTAGAGACATGACACCGACATGGAACGTGATTCCGGTCCCACCTCACCCCCGAAGAAGCTCGTCGAGAGCGGGGAAGTCCCTGCGGGCGGACCAGCGGGGGTCTCCCGCCAGGTCCCTCCGCACGCCCGGACACGCCGTGACGGCCCGTCCGAGCGCCTCGATCGCCTCGTCCCGCCGGCCGGCGCCCCAGAGGACGTCCGCCAGCGACACCCAGACGATGGAAGCCTGTTGGCTCCGCCCGGTGAGGGGCGAGAGCGCTGTTCGTGCATCCTCGGCGCGTTGGAGCGCGAGGAGCGCTCCGGCGAGCAGCGGGCGCACGGCCCGCTCCTCGGCTCCGAGCGCCAGACTCGACTGCAGCCAGGGAACGGCCTCGGCGTGCCGCCCCGCCTCGGCTCGGAGCGTTCCGCGGAGGCGCGCCACGTCGCTCGTGACGCCGAAGGCCGCCTCCACGGCGTCGAGGCGACGCTCCGCCTCGTCGGCGCGGCCGCTCCGCCGCTCGAGATCCGCCACGGCGAGCAGCAGGTCGCGCCGTTCCGCAGGGGCGGTGACGCGCCGCTCCGCGGCGAGGTAGGCCCCGATCGCCTTGTCGAGAGCTCCCTGCCTGTCCGCCACGAGCCCTCGGACGAGGAGAGCGTGGACGTTGTCCGGCTCCCGGGCGAGCGCCCGATCCACGGCCTCCCGGGCCGGCTCGAGGCACCCCGCAAGGGCGAGGAACTGGGCCGACGACACGAGTTCCGACACGTCGGGCTCGACCCTCCGGCCGATCGTGAACACGAGGAGGCCGGCGCAGAGCACGGCCAGGAGCGACCAGACGGCGAGGCGGACCTTGTCGCGTCTCTTCGTCTCTCGGGCCAGTGTCGTGCCTGCCGACATACTCTCGACTCGTGTCCGCCTGACGCGGGGAGAGCGACCCCGGGGCCACGCCTGAGCGGCCTCGAGGTCTCCTCGCCCCCTTCTTCCTCTTCGGCAGACTTCCGAACGACCTTCAGTCCCGATCCTACCGCTCGCGATGAGGCATGGATGCGTCACAAGTCGTTTTAAGTAAAACACTTGTTGTCGTCATTCCGCCGCGAATGTCCCTGGGATCAGCGCTCCGATTCCATACTTTTGGAATCGGTTTCATGCCTTTGTCGAGCGATGCTGGCGGCGATCGGACGGCGGGGCGGCGCCGGGGCGGGGCCGGAAATGGGGCGATGCGGCCAC
>CAYQRN010000259.1:0-5151 GCA_964419995.1 uncultured Planctomycetia bacterium | reverse complement strand
CGCCGCGATGACGGCGTTGTCACGGACCCACACGTCCTCGTCGTCGAGGAGCTTTCGCCGTTCCTCGAGGTCGCACTCTTCGTCCTCGCGGGCCGGGAGGCCCTCCCTGTGCGGATCCACGGGAAGAACGACGGTCGGATGCAGGGCCCCTTCGAGCTTCCCTTCGAGGAGATCGAGGCCCGCCTTCTCGATCTCGCCGGCCGCGATCGACCCCGTCCACCGGCTCGGGGCGACGCGCTGCCCGCGGCGCCGGCCCGCCCGCCGGTACTCTGCGCCGGCTGCCCCCACAGGAACTCGTTCCATGCCGCCGTCGCGGCCTTCGGTCGCGACACCGTCATGGTGAACGACATCGGCTGCTACACGCTCGGCGTCGATGAACCGTTCGCGGCGGGTCACACGCTGCTCGCCATGGGCTCGTCGATCCCCATGGCGGGCGCCATCGCGCGCGTGACGGGGCAGAGGACCGTGGCCTTCGTCGGCGACTCCACGTTCTACCACTCGGCGCTGCCCGCTGTGGCCAACGCGGTGGCCAGGAGGGACGACGTCGTCATCGTGGTTCTCGACAATCACGTGACGGCCATGACCGGGCTCCAGCCCTCCCCGGAGATCGGGTCCATCGCGGACGTGGCGCGCTCTCTCGGCGTCGAGGATGTCCGCGAGATGCCCGTCGCCGACCCCGGCCGTCTGCTCGCCGCGCTGAACGATCTGCGCCGGGGAACGGGCGTGGCTCTTCTCGTGGCCACCGGGCCCTGCGCGCTTCTCCTGCCGCCGGCCGGGGCCGGCGGGCGGCAGGAACCCCCCACGGTCGACCCGTCCCGCTGCCATACCTGCGGCATGGCCGAGGCGGGCCTCCACTGCGGCCTCGAACCCTCCACGGCGTCCCAGTGGCAGCTCGTGCGCCAGCGCGCGCTCCATCCGGCTTCGAAGGTGGACGTGCCGCGGACGTCGTCCTGCGCCGTGGAATGCCCCGTAGGGATCTGCATCCCGGCCTACGTGGGGGCCATGGCCGCCGGCGAGCCGGAGCGCGCCCTGGCGGCGGTGCGACTCCGGACGGCCCTGCCCTCGGCCTGCGCGTACGTCTGCCACCGGCCCTGCGAAACTGTCTGCGTCCGCGCGGCGGAGGATCGACCCGTGGCCGTGAACCGCATCAAGCGCTGGCTCGCGGACCATCACCTGCCCGAGCCGGGGGCGGGAAAGCCGGCCCCGGCCGGGCCGCGGATCGCCATCGTCGGGGCCGGGCCCGCGGGTCTCGCCGCCGCGCGGGACCTCGTCGCGCGGGGCCTCGCGCCCGTTCTCCTCGATGCCCGCGAGCGCCCGGGCGGCATGCTCGAATGGGCCGTGCCCGAATACCGGATGCCCCGGGAAGCCCTGCGTCGCGACATCGGGCTCGTCCTCGCCGAGGGCGTGGCCTTCCGCGGGGGCGTGAAGCTCGGGCGCGACATGTCGCTCGAGGGGCTCCGCGAGGAAGGCTTCGCGGCCGTGCTCCTCGCCACGGGGACGCCCCTCGCCCCGCGGCTCCCGATCCCCGGCGCGGATCTCCCGGCGGCGGCCGATGCTCTTGCCTTCCTCGCGGAGGACGGGCGGATCGACGGCGCGGACGTCGTCGTCGTCGGAGGCGGCGACGTGGCCGTGGACTGCGCCCGCCTGGCGTTGCGCCGGGGAGCGCGGGCGGCCCTCCTCGTCTGCCCCGAGCCCCGCGACGACATGCGCGCGGCGCCGGATGCCGTCCTCGCGGCCCTCGACGAGGGTGCGCGACTCCTCGACGGCCGCGCCGCCCTGGCCTTCGACGGGCGGACGCTCCGGATCGCGGCCATCCGCGGGTTCCGGCGCGAGGGGCTCCGGGTGGCGTGGGAGGGACTCGGCGCCGCGGAGGCGGTGTCCGCTTCCCGCATCGTCTTCGCCACGGGACTTGCCGCCGACGTTGCATCCCTCGGCCTGCCCGCGAACCTGGCTCTCTCCGGCGGGTTCATCGTCGCCGACGGTCATGGGCGGACGGCCGTCCCCTGGCTCTTCGCCGCCGGCGACGTGACGCTCGGCCCCTCCACCGTGACGGAAGCCCTGGCGTCGGGGGTCCGGGCTGCCTTCGCGATCCATGAGCGTCTCGCGGCCGGAGCGGCCGTTCCGCCCCCGGCGGCGCCGCCGCGGAGGCCGCGGCCCGCGGTCCATGTCCACGCCACTCCGGAGCCCGACGTGCTCCGGACAGCGGACGCGGCGAGATCCGAGGCCGCGCGTTGTTTCCTCTGCGGGCTCTGCGGGAACTGCAACTCCTGCGTCGAACTCCATGCCTGTCCGGCCATCGGCAGGAGCGGGCCCGGGACGGTGCCGTTCATCGACCCGGTCCTGTGCACGTCGTGCGGCGGCTGCGTGCAGATCTGTCCCTCGGGAGCCATCGGGTGACCGCGGCGGCGATGCCGGAGCCCTCGCGGGTCCGCGTCCTCTTCGCTGGGGTCGGGGGGCAGGGGGTGCTCGCCGCGGCGCGGACCCTCGGGGCGGCGGCCATGGCCGCCGGCATCCCCGTGACGGTTTCCCAGCTCCACGGGATGTCCCAGCGCGGCGGCGCCGTCGAGGCGACCGTGAATCTCGGATCGGACCGTGTGCTGCCCGTGGACAGCGGGGCCGTGGACGTCCTCGTGGGCCTCGAACGGCTCGAGGCCCTGCGCCACGCCAACCGCGCCGGAAGAGGGACTCTGGTCCTCCTCAACAGCCTGCGCCTTCCTCCGCCCCACGTGGCGCGGACGGGGGCCGCCATGGCCCCGGACGCGGAGATCGAGGCGGCGCTCAGGAGCTGCGCGGGCTCCCTCCGTCTCGTCGATGCCGGCGGCCTTGCGGCCCGGGCCGGATCGCCGAGGGCGGCCAACGCCGTCCTTCTCGGCGTCCTGGCCGCCGCGGGAGTCCTGCCGATCGCCGTGCCGGTCCTCCGCGCGGCCGTGGTGGCGGAGCTTCCGGAGGCGTACCGCGAGGCCGGCGCCCGGGCCTTCGACCTCGGCGTCGCGGCCGGCGGGGCGTGACGCGATCTTCGCGGCACGGCGCTGGTCCGGGGCTCCTCCGCGGCGTAGTCTCTCCCTCTCCACGGAGGCAGAGAACCATGAGCTTCCCGTTCCGCAGCCGCACGATCCGCCGCATCGGAGTCATCGGGTCAGGACAGATCGGGCCCGATATCGCTCTCTACTTCGCCAAGACGCTCTCCGGGCACGGCGTCCCGGTGGTCGTCGTGGACGTCGTGGAGGAGGCTCTTGCGCGCGGTCGCGACAAGGTCGCGAAGAAGATCGCGAAGGGCGTGGAAACGGGGGCCTTCACGGCAGATCAGCAGGCGGCCATGCTCCGCTCCCTCGAGTTCACGACGGACTACGGGCGACTGGCCGACGCGGACCTCGTCGTCGAGGCCGCCACGGAAGACCGGAATCTCAAGCGGAAGATCTTCGCGAAGCTCGAGTCCATCTGCCCGCGGACGGCCCTGTTCGCCTCCAACAGCTCCCACCTCGAGCCCGGCGAGATCTTCGCGGAGCTCGGGGAGAAGGGGCGTTGCATGGTGATCCACTACTTCTTCCCGGCCGAGCGGAACCCCGTCGTCGAGATCGTGCCCGCGGACTTCACGGATCGGGAATCGAAGGACTTCGCCATGGCCTTCTACGAGGCGATCGGCAAGGTCCCCATCGCCGTGGGCAGCCGCTACGGCTACGCCCTCGACCCCATCTTCGAGGGGCTCTTCCTCACGGCCGCCCTGCTCCTCGAGTCGGGAGCCGGGACGAGCCGCCAGATCGACCACGTCGCCCGGTCGACCCTCGGCCTCGCCGTCGGTCCGTTCACGGCCATGAACCTGACGGGAGGGAATCCGATCACCGAGATCGGCCTCTCGCATTACGGGACGCGAATCCACTCGTGGTTCCGGGTGCCCGACGTCCTGCGGAAGGCCGTGGCCGGTCGGACGCCGTGGGAGGTGCCGGGACGCGGCGAGACGGTGGAGGTCCCCGCCGAGGCAGCGGCGCGGATCCGCGATGATCTCCTCGGGGCCTACTTCGGCCTCGCCGGGGAGGTGCTCGACTCGGGCATCGTCTCGCTCGCCGATCTCGACATGGCTCTCGAGCTCGCTCTCGACGTGAAGCCGGCCTTCCGTTTCATGAACGAGATGGGGACGGGCCGGGCCCTGGCGCTCGTCCGGAGCTACGCGGAGCGCCATCCGGGATTCCCCGTGCCCCGCTGCATCGCGGAGGCCGGAGCCCGGAATGCGCCGTTCCAGATCCCCGTCGTGCTCCGGGAGGATCGCGGCGACACGGCGGTCATCACGATCCGACGCCCGCGGGTGCTCAATGCCCTCGACGCCGCCGTCTTCGAGCAGCTCGAACGGATCTTCGCCGAGGTGAAGACCGATGCCCGGATCCGTTCCGCCGTGCTCACGGGCTTTGGCGTGAAGGCCTTCGTCTCCGGCGCCGACGTCCGCATGCTCGCCCGCATCGAGACGCCGGCGCAGGGTGCCGCCACCTCCCGGGGCTCCCAGGCGACTCTTCGGCGGATCGAGACCCTCGGCAAGCCCGTCGTCTGCGCGCTCAACGGGCTCGCCTTCGGCGGCGGCGCCGAACTCGCCATGGCCTGCACGGCGCGCATCTGCCGCTCGGGACTCCGGGTCCTCTTCGCCCAGCCCGAGCCCTCCCTCGGCATCATCCCCGGCGCCGGGGGCACGCAGAGGCTGCCCCGTCTCGTGGGCCTCGTCAGGGCCGCGGAGCTTCTCCGCACGGGGCGGACCGTGTCGTCCGCGGAGGCCCTGGCCATGGGCTTCGTCGTCGAGGAGACGGAAGGTGACCTCGTGGCGCGGGCCGTGGAGATGGCGCGGGAGATCGCGTCGGGGAAAAGGACGATGCCGCCCATGCCCGAGGGGCCGCTCCCCGACGTTCCGAGGGAACTCCCTCCGGTGGATATCGGTCATCGCTCGCGGAAGGTCGATGAGATCCTCTGCAGCGCGATCCTCGACGGTGCGCGGGGAACTCTCACGCAGGGCTTCGAGGTGGAGGCGCTCGCCTTCGGCGACGTCTGCGCCACGCGGGACATGCGGATCGGCGTCGAGAACTTCGTGAACAACGGTCCGCGATCGAAGGCGATCTTCGTCCACGCGTGAGCGTCCGCCGATCGGGGTCGTGGCCCGCGCCGCGGCGCCGG
>CAYQRN010000258.1:0-5189 GCA_964419995.1 uncultured Planctomycetia bacterium | reverse complement strand
GAAGTCCTCGCCGTAGAGGTCGTAGTTGCCGACGCGGTAGAGGGTGCGTTCCGCGAGGCGGGGCGTTCCGCCATCCCCCCCCGCGGGCTCCGCGATCCTCGAGGTCTCGCTCCGGACGCGCTCCCCGAGAAGGACGCGCCCGTCCCGGAGGCTGAGGAGGTGGAGATCCCCCGGCCAGAACGTGGCCAGGCCCTCGACGAGGATGAGGAGGATGAGGCCCGTGATCATGACGATGGCTGAGATGATCCCGGCGCCCACGAGCCAGATCTGGGCTTCGCCGCGGGATCCCGCCCGAGGCCGGCGCCCGCGGGTTCCGGCCGCGCTCGAAGGCGCCCCGTCCGGCACGGAAGGGATCACCCGGTCGTCCATGGCGCTGCCGGTTCCCATCAGAGTTCGAAGGCCCGGCGCCGGAAGCGCATGCGGACGAGCTCCGCCACGGTGTTGATGACGAAGGTCATGGCGAAGAGCACGAGGGCTGCGAGGAAGAGCATCCGGTAGAGCGTGCTGTTCCGGACCGCCTCGGGGAGTTCCACGGCGATGGTGGCCGAAAGAGGGCGGAGCCCGTTGAAGGGGCTCACGTCGAGGATGGGCGTGTTGCCCGCGGCAAGGACGACGATCATCGTCTCGCCCACGGCGCGGCCGAGGCCGATCATGACGGACGAGAAGATGCCGGAGAGGGCCGTCGGCAGGACGACGGTCAGTGCGGTCTGCCAGCGCGTGGCGCCGCAGGCGAGGGAGGCGCTTCTGAGGGAGTTCGGCACGGCCGAGAGCGCATCCTCGGCGATCGTGTAGATGATCGGAATGACGGCGAATCCCATCGCGAACCCGATGATGAGAGCGTTGCGCTGTGCGTAGGTCCCGACGATGCCGTCCCGCGGATCGAGGCCCGCGCGGTCAAGCAGGAAGCCCGCGGCGGCCGCGCACGCCGTGGCGGCAGCGATGATCACGAGCCAGCGGAGGAGGTCCGAGGCCCTTCCGCCGGGGAGATCGCCCGTCGCGCGCCGCGCCGCGACGAAGGGCGCGGCAAACCGGTTCACGAGCACCGCCGCGAGGGCGAGGGACGGCAGGAACAGTGTGCATGCGAGGAAGCCCGCCGCACCACCGGTCCGCGGCGGCGCCAGCCAGATCCGCAGGTCCCCGAGGAAGAACGCATCCTCGAGGACCCGGCCCGCGGGAAAGGCCGCTGCGATGCCGCCGAGGACGGCCGCCGTCATGGCCAGGGCCTTCACGGGGCCGTCGAGTCTCGCCTGGGTCGGCGCCGGGAGGAGCGACCACGCCGCGCCGCCGAGGATGCAGGCCACCGGAACCGTGAGGAGGATCATGAGGAGCTCGGCCACGCGATCCTCCGCGAACGGCGCGATGACGAGGGCCGCCAGGAACCCGAGGACCACCGAAGGCAGCGAGGCCATCATCTCGATCTTCGGCTTCACGAACGCCCGGGTGCGGCGGCTCATGAACTCCGACGTGTAGACTGCGGCGAGAATGGCCACAGGCACTGCGAAAAGGAGCGCATAGAACGTGGCCTTGAGCGTCCCGAAGATGAGGGGCACGAGCCCGAACTTGGGTTCGCTGTCGTCCGTGCCGCTCGACGTCTGCCAGGTGTGGCTCGGACCCGGATGCCCCTCATACCAGGTCGGAAGGAACACGGTGCCGAGAGAGATCTCGGGGTGCCGGCTCGAGAAGGGCTGGAGGATCGAACGGCCATCGGCCGCCGCGACGAAAAGCGCATCGGACTTGGGAGCCACCTGGAGTCCTGCCGCGGGAAAGGGGAGTCCGAGACTCCGGAGCACGCGACCGGAGGTCAGATTGCAGAGCACGAGCGCCGAGTCGGTCGCCGCGGCGAAGTTCCGGTCGCGGAGCGACACGGCGATGCGGCGAACCGGCCCTCCGTCCATGCTGAACGACCGCACGGGCACGAGGGGGAACCCGTCCTCCGCGCGATGCTCCTCCGGCGGCACGCGGAACCACGCCGTGACGCGACCGTCCGACGCGCCGGCGAGAAGGGACTGCTCGCCGTTCGAGAAGGCGAGGGCGCCGAGCGTGACGTCGCCCGCGGTGAGATCGATACGTTCGACGACGCGAGCCGCCCCCGCGCGGTTCACCTCATGGCGCAGGACGACCCCGTCCTCCCATCCCACGAAGAGCGCGTCGCCGGGTGTCGTGATGAGCAGGAAGGACGGCGGGGCCTCCCGTGCCTCGAGCGGCGTCTCGGACGCCACGAGCGACGTGGTCTCGGCGCCCGTGACCAGGCTCTTCACGCGACGGACCCGGCTCACGGCGAGCGTGCCGTCCCGGCGGAGCGCCGCGATGACCTCGCCTCCGGATCCCTCCCGGCAATCGAGGAGCACGATGGGAGATCGGCTCTTTCCGAGCCGCGCGGGGGGCTCGGCGGAGGCGGCAAGGGACGTCACCCGGATGAGTCCCCCGGGGAGGCGCTCGGCGATATGCTCCCCCACGACGGCGGGGACGCCCTCCACGAGGTTTCCGAACGCGCGCTGCGCTTCCGCGCCCTCGGGAAACGCCGCCGCGAACCCGGCTCGCCCGACGGCGACCTGGCCATCGGCCAGGGCCAGGACGGTGAGACCCGACGCGGGGTCCCTGGCGACGGCGCCGACGCGCGCGCCTTCGGGAACGAGCGGGACGCGGGCCGCCAGTCCTCCCGACGAACGGAGGAAGAGCCCGGCAGCGCCGTCCGCGTCGACCGTGAGAACGGCGGCGTGATACTCGTCGACGGCGGCCACGAATCGCGGCGAGGCGGCCGGCGGCAGCACAGAAGAGGCCGGCGATCCGGGGTCCGGGTCGGCGAAGAGCGGCGCGGCGACCCAGACGAGGAAGACGCAGATCCCGACCACCGCCGCCACGACCATGGCGCCGCCGCCGCGGACGAGGAGGCCGGCGGCCCGGTCTTTAAGGATCACGGACCGGCGGGTCTTCCGCGAGCGGCCGCGTTGTCGCGCGTCGTCAGGCATGGATGGCGCGGAAACACGGAGGTGGCCTCCGCCGTCGCGGAGCCGCATCCGTGAGGCTCAGCGCGAAGGCTCCTCGATGCCGAGCTTCGCCCGCTCCTCCGCCACGAGAGCGGAGGGCAGGGGGATGTATCCGTCCTTCACGACGACGCGCTGTCCCTCCCGGGACAGGACGTAGCGGAGGAACTGGGCGCGGAGCGGATCCAGGGGCCGGTTCGGCTCCCTGTTGACGTAGATGTAGAGGAAGCGCGAGAGCGGATAGGTGCCTGCGTAGGCATTCTCCATGTCGGCGGCGAAGGGCGGCTCCCCCGGGGCCGTCGCGAGGGGCACGGCGCGCACGTCGGCCGTGCGGTACCCGATCCCCGAGTAGCCGACGCCGGCACGATCCGCCGCCACGGCCTGGACGACCGAGGAGCTGCCCGGCTGTTCCCGGACCGTGTCCTTGAAGTCGCCCTTGAAGAGCGCGTGCTCCTTGAAGTAGCCGTAGGTGCCCGAGGCGGAGTTCCGGCCGTAGGCGCTCACGGGGAGGTTCGCCCAGGCACTGGTGAGTCCGAGATCCCCCCAGGACGCGATGTCCTTCGCGAAGCCGCCCCGCCGGGTCTTCGAGAAGATCGCGTCGACCTCCGGAAGGGTGAGGCTCACGACGGGGTTGTCCTTGTTCACGTAGACGGCGAGGACGTCGAGGGCGGCGCGGACGACGACAGGCTTGTAGCCGAACTTCTTCTCGAACCGGTCGATCTCGTCGGCCTTCATGGCCCTCGACATGGGCGCGAAGTGGGCGAGGCCTCCGGTGAGCGCGGGCGGCGCGGTGCCTGATCCCTTGCCCTCGACCTCGAGACGGACACCCGGATAGACTCGGCCGAATCCCTCGCCCCAGAGGGTCATGAGGTTGTTCATGGTGTCCGAGCCCATGCTCTTCAGCGAACCCGACACCCCCTCGACCTGGGTGTACGCGGGGATCTGCGGATCGACCTCCACGGCATCCTGGGCCGCAGTGGCGCCCGCGAGAAGGCAGAACAGGAACGGGGTCGTCGCTCTCATGGATCCTCCGGGGTAGTTCGGACCTGAAGGATCTTGCGCCGCAACCCGGAGCGTCGTGTTGAGACAGGATGAAGATGGCGTGAAGACGCAAACCCCTGAGGGGTATCACTCTGTGTTCGCACCCCCTCCTCCGGCGGGTGCAGAGGGCGCGGGGATCTTCATGTAGACTTGATGGATCCTCCGGCGCCCGACGCGGCGCACCTCCATGAGGATCCCGTCCACGACGACGCGCTCTCCCTCGCGCGGCAGCCGCCCGAGACGATCGACGATGAGCCCGCCGAGCGTCGTGATTCCAGGCGCACGAAGCTCGATGCCCGTGATCTCCCCGAGGTCGGAGAGGCTCGTGAGCGCGTCGATCACGTACTCGCCCTCGCCCACCCGCAGGGCCGGAGACGTCTCGTCGTCGAACTCGTCCCGGATCTCGCCCACGATCTCCTCGAGGACGTCCTCGAGGGTCACGAGCCCCGTGGTCGTTCCGTATTCGTCCACGACGACCGCAATGTGGGTGCGCGAACCGAGAAAGGTTTGGAGAAGCCTCTCCACCGTGGAGGTCTCCGGGATGAAGAGCGCCCGCCGCCGCAGCACGCGCAGATCCACGTCGCCGCCGCCGCTCCGCGCCCGCCAGATGTCCTTCGCGTGGATCGTGCCGAGGACGGAATCCGGATGGCCATCGATGAGCGGATAGCGGGTGAAGCCGCTCTGCTCGAGGATCTCGAGATTGCGCCCCGCGGGAACGGAGGCATCGAGGCACACCATCCTCGAGCGCGGCACCATGATGTCCCGGACGAGAAGCCGCCTGAGGTCGAGGACGTTGATGAGCAGCTTCCCGGCCGCTCCGCTCAGATGGAGCGTCTTCTCCGACTGGCTGAGCAGGAGCCGGAGTTCCTCCTCCGAGTGGGCCTCCACGCGCCGGCCGAGGCCCGCGACGCGGCAGATGCCGTCCGCCATGGCGTTGAGCGACCATACGAGCGGCTGGAAGGCCCGGTAGAAGATGATGAGGGGCAGGGCCGTCGAGAGGGCCGTCCGCTCGGCGTCGCGGATCGCCACGAACTTCGGGACGAGTTCTCCGAGGGTCACGTGGAGGACCGTGGCGAGGGTGAAGCCCGCGATGAAGGCCACCGTATGGAGCACGGCCGGGCTCGTGATCCCGGCGACTTCGAAGAGGGGCTTCAGGGTCGCGGC
>CAYQRN010000257.1:0-5255 GCA_964419995.1 uncultured Planctomycetia bacterium | reverse complement strand
CCCGCGCCCGGGGAACTCCACCCGGTCACGCGGACCATCCGGCGGGTCCTGCAGGTCTTCCGGTCCCTCGGCTTCGAACCCGTGGATGGACCGGAGATCGAGGACGCGTTCCACAACTTCTCGGCGCTCAACATCCCGCCGACGCATCCTGCGCGGGCCGAGAGCGAGAACTTCTACATCCGCGATGACGTCCTCCTGCGGAGCCAGACCTCGACCGTCCAGATCCGCACCCTCGAGTCGCGCCGCCCGCCGCTCCGCATCGTGGCTCCGGGTCGCGTGTACCGCCCCGACACGGTGGATGCCACTCACTTCTACATGTTCCACCAGGTCGAGGGCCTGGCGGTGGACCGCGGACTCACGCTGGCCGATCTCAAGGCGACGCTCCTGCTCTTCGCGCGCGGTCTCTTCGGCTCGTCGGTGCAGATCCGGCTCCGGCCGAGCTTCTTCCCCTTCACCGAGCCGAGCGCCGAAATGGACATGTCGTGCATCTTCTGCGGCGGCAGCGGCTGCGCGACCTGCCGGCGCCGCGGCTGGATCGAGCTCGGCGGCTGCGGCATGGTCGATCCCCACGTCTTCACGGCCGTGGGACTCGACCCCGAGGAAGTCACGGGCTTCGCGTTCGGCCTCGGCATCGAGCGGATGGTCATGACGCTGTTCGGGGTCCCCGACATCCGGCTCCTCTTCGAGAACGACGTCCGGTTCCTGTCGAGCCTCTGAAGGGAGGGGCGGGATGAAGGCGACGGTCCGCTGGATCCGCGAGTTCGTGCCCGGCTTCGACGGCACGCCGGAGGAGCTCTGCCGTCTCCTCACGTTCTCGGGCACCGAGATCGAGGATCTCCGCGCCGAGGGCGACGACTGGGTTCTCGAGGCGGCCGTCACGTCGAACCGGCCCGACTGCCTCGGCGTGCTCGGCCTCGCGCGCGAGCTGTCCGCGGTCACGGGTCTGCCGCTCCATCCCCCGGCGGCCGACGTGACCTTGGCTCAGCCCCTGACGGAGGCGCGGGCGTCCGTCTGCGTGGAGGACTTCGCGGGCTGCCCGCGGTACACGGCCCATGTCATCGAGGGCGTGCGTCCGGGACCGAGCCCCGAGTGGCTTGCGTCGCGGCTCCGGGCCGTGGGTGTCCGCCCCGTGAACAGCGTCGTGGACGTGACGAATTACGTGCTCCTCGAGCTCTCCCAGCCCCTGCACGCCTTCGATGTCGGAAAGCTCGGGGGGCGCAGGATCGTCGTGCGGCGATCGCGAGCGGGGGAGTCGCTCACGGCCATCAATCAGCGGGAGTACGCGCTTCCGGCGGGGACGCTCGTCATCGCGGACGCTGAACGCCCCGTCGCTGTGGCGGGCGTCATGGGAGGGCTCCGCACGGAGGTGTCCGCAGGAACCACCGATATCCTCCTCGAGAGCGCCGTCTTCGACCCTCCGGCCGTACGGCGCGCCGCGCGGGATCTAGGACTCGCCACGGAGGCATCCTTCCGCTTCGAGCGGGGCGTCGACCCGGACGGGGTGGCGACGGCGGCCCGCCGCGCCGCGCGCCTCATCGTCGAGATCGCCGGCGGCACGGTCCGGGCCCGGCCCGTCGACCTTCCGGGAGATGCGGGGACGGAGGTCCTTCGCCGGCCCATCGTCCTCAGGTCCTTCGCCGTGGAGCGGCACACGGGTGTCGCCGTGCCGCCGGACCGCGCGCGAGAGATCCTCGAGCGTCTCGGATGTGTCGTGGTCCCGCGGGGCTCCGAGCTTCTCGTGTCGGCGCCGGGCTTTCGCCGCGACCTCGAGCGGGAGATCGACCTCGTCGAGGAGATCATCCGGATCACGGGGTTTCACGGCATCCCCGCGGAGCCCCGCATGCCGATCCGGGCCGTGGCCGAGAGTCGCGAGGCCATCGTGCGGACGCGGATCCAGGATCGACTCGTGGCCTGTGGCCTGTTCGAGACCCAGACGACGACGTTCGTGGCCCCGGGTCCGCCAGCGGAGGTGTCCTTCCAGGGGCCCTCGCGCCCCCTCACCGTGCGGAACCCGGTCCGCGCGGACGAGTCGGCGCTCCGGCAGAGTCTCCTGCCGTCGCTGCTCGCCGTGAAACGGGCGAACCAGGACCACGGAGTTCCTGCGGTCCGGATCTTCGAGCTCGCGACGGTCTTCCCCGGCGGGACGGGCGAGGCGCTTCCGGCGGGCGTCCCGATCCTCGGCCTCCTCATGGACGGCGATCTCCGCGATCTGCGCGGCGTCGTCGACTGCGTCCTCGGGTCCCTCGGGTTTCGGGCCTGCTGGGTGCCGCGGGACCTCCCGGATCTCGATCCCGGCCTCGCGCTCGAGATCCTCTTCGACGGCGTCCGGGCCGGCGTCGCGGGCCGACCCGCGGAGGCCCACGTCCGGCGCTTCGACCTCCGCGAGACCCCCTGGTACGCGGAGATCTCTCTCGAACCG
Organism: uncultured Planctomycetia bacterium; assembly: GCA_964419995.1. Taxonomy (GTDB): domain Bacteria; phylum Planctomycetota; family CAYQRN01; genus CAYQRN01. The sequence goes on along the minus strand of CAYQRN010000257.1, from coordinate 2,836 downwards.
GTCATCGGGCACGCGGTCCTCACCCGGCGGTTCGTGCCGCTGCCGCGCTTCCCTGCCATGGAGCGCGACCTCGCCGTCGTGCTCTCCCGAAGCGTGTCCTGGGCCTTGGTCGAGGGCGTCATCCGGGCTGCGGCGTCGCCCCTTCTCGCGGAGATCTCATTCCTCGATGCCTACACCGGTCGCCAGATCCCGGAGGGCATGAGGAGCCTCGCGCTCCGGCTCACCTTCCGTCACGCGGAGCGGACGCTGACGCGGGGCGAGGTGGATGCGGACCAGGAGCGCATCGTCGCCGCGCTGCACAGGGAACACGGCGCGACGCTCAGGGCCTGAACCCCTCCGGTTCCCGGCCTTCCCCGAACCCGGTCTCCAGAAAAAAAAACACCCTGCAGCGGAGCTGCAAGGTGTCTTCGCAGGACCATCGTTGCCGTCCGGGGGGCATTCTTAAACCACGGTCATCAAGAGGGAGCATCCATCGGGTGCCCGTCGTCCCGCGGCGGGCCTGACGTGCATCCCCGGAAACTCAGCTCCCGGGCGTGTTGTCATCGGAATAAGAAATCGCGACACCCGTAACGCGCACGACAGAGTGCGAAGGGGGCGTCGCGTCCCTCCGGTGAGGGAGGACCGCGTCGCCGTCCTGAGTGTACCGCCGGTCCGCGGCGGGACAAACGGCTGGAACCGTCGGCCTGCCTCTGCGAGAATGGAGAGCGGTCCTCTCCGGAAGGGAATCCACCGCGCGAATCGGCGCGTCGCGCCGGCGGCGGTGGGGAAGCGGTGATCACGATGGCGCGTCATCGTTCGCGGTCGCGGCGCTCGCCGTGGCTGCTGGCGGCTCCGGCGGTTCTCGTCGTCGCGTGGCTCCTCGTCACGGCCTTCAGGGACCCCGGACCGGCGGACGCCGAACCTGCGGCGCCGGAGATCGGGCTCTCGGTGGGCGGCCCCGGGCCGGACGCGCCCGCAGAGCCGGGCGCGCCCGGCCCCGGAGCGGCGGACCCTCCCGGTTCCACCGCGGAGCCGTCCACGGATGATGCGGAAGCTCGCCTCGCCGCGGAACTCGCCCGCCTGCAGGGTCTCGCGCCCGCCGCGCGGCGGCGGGGCGTCTCCGATCTCCTCCTCGGGACCGGAGTCCCGCCGGCGCAGCGGGCTCAGCTCCTCGAGACCATGCGGCGGCTCAACGCGGAGTTCTTCCGCACGGCGCTCGAGTCCGAGGGCGTCCTTCCCGTCCGCGTCGAGCCGGGCGATTCCCTCGACGGCATCTGCCGCCGGCTGGCCGCGCGACGCGATCTGCGCGTGACGCCGGCCTTCCTTGCTCTCGTCAACGACGTGCGGCCGTCACGCATCCGCGCCGGCGCGACTCTCCGCGTCCCGTCCGGGGGAATGTCGATCCGCGTGTCGAAGAGCGCCTTCCGCCTCTGCGTCCTCGCCGGCGGCGTGCACTTCCGGGAGTTCGCGGTGGGCACGGGACGGGACGACTCGAGTCCGGAGGGCGAGTTCGTCATCGCCGGAAAGACGAAGAATCCCGTGTGGACGGATCCGGAAACGGGCAGGACCTGGAAGTACGGCGAACCCGGCCACCGGATCGGGAGCCGCTGGCTCGGGTTCAACACGAAGGACGGAGGCCGGACGGGATTCGGCATCCACGGGACCGATGAACCCTCGAGCATCGGGCGCAAGGAGAGTCGGGGCTGCTTTCGCATGGGGCGCGAGGACGTGGAGGTCCTCTTCGACCTCATCCCGGAGGGAACTCCCGTCTCCGTGACGCCCTGAAGGTGCGGCGCGGGAGCTGCGCGACTGCGGCACGAATCCGCATGGAAGGCCCATGGTGACTTTGGTATAATCCGCGCCCTTTACGGAAAGCCTTGTGGAATCGGAACTTCCGTCGCGCCGGCGCTCGAGCTGGCCAGGGCCCGCCGGTTGCTCCTGAACGCCCGCTGACGTCGAAGGAATACGCAGGACATGCTCTTCCAGTACGCCATCGTCGCCTTCGGGCTCATCTTCGGGTTCCTCTTCGTCCTCCTCAACGTGGCGGTGATCCAGCGCCTCCTGAGCCCGAAGATCCGCAACGCCGCGAAGGAGACGACCTACGAGTGCGGCGAACCCGCGATCGGCTCGGCGTGGGTGCGTTTCGATATGCGGTTCTACACGATGGCCCTCGTGTTCCTCATCTTCGAGGTCGAGACCGTGTTCCTGTTCCCCTGGGGCGTGGTCTTCAAGCCCCTGTCCGAGGCGGCCGGCCTCTTCGTGTTCCTCGAGATGGCGTTCTTCATCGCGATCCTCCTCGTCGGCCTGGCCTACGTCTGGGTGCGCGGCGACCTCGACTGGGTGAAGGGCACTGCGGGGCAGGAAACGCCTGCGGCGGGCCGCGCGGCTCCCGCGGGCTCTCCGGAGTGACGTGCGATGGGATTCTGGACCCAGGACCTGGACCTCGGCACCGATTCGCCGACGCGGGACAACATCCTCATCACGAGCGTGGACCGGCTCGTGAACTGGAGCCGCCGCTCGTCGGTCTGGCCCATGACCTTCGGCCTCGCCTGCTGCGCCATCGAGATGATGGCCGTGGGCGCGGCGCACTACGACATCGACCGCTTCGGGTCGGGCCCCTTCCGCGCCACGCCGCGCCAATCCGACCTCATGATCGTGGCCGGCACGGTGAGCCACAAGATGGCGCCCCGGGTGCGGATGCTCTATGACCAGATGCCCGAGCCCAAGTACGTCATCGCCATGGGCGCGTGCACGGTCTCGGGCGGACCGTACATCAAGCACGGCTACCACGTCGTGAAGGGGGTCGACCGCATCATCCCCGTGGCCACCATAGAAGAGGCCTCGCAATACATCGGCC
>CAYQRN010000256.1:0-5315 GCA_964419995.1 uncultured Planctomycetia bacterium | reverse complement strand
CCGGTGCCGTGGAGCGCCAGGCCCACGAGGGAGTCATAGTCGCTGCTTCCGAACAGGGTCGAGTAGAGCAGCGTGCCGCCGTCGGAGCTGAGGCGTCCGACGATGCTGTCGTAGTAGCCTCCGTTGTAGGTCGCGTCGAAGGCGCCGGCGGTCGTGGGCCAGTCCGTGGACGTCGTGCGGCCTGCGAACGTGATCGTGTCCGCGGAGTCGACGCGCAGCACGGTGACGACGTCCGAGTGGTTCCCCGCGAGAAGCGTGGAGAAGCCGAGGGATCCCGCCGTCGTGTCGATCTTGGCGATGAACGCGTCGAATCCGTAGGTTCCTCCGCCGATCCACGTCGTGCCGAAGGCGCCGGGCGTCACGGGGAAGTCCGGCGAGCTCGTGATGCCGCCGGCGACGGGCCGTCCGTTGGCGTCGTGGGCGACGGTGAAGATGCGATCGTCCCCCATGCCTCCGAGGAACGTGGCGTAGGCGAGCGTGCTCAGCGTGGAGGGCATTCGGGCGACGAAGCCGTCGTAGAAGCCGCCGCCGTACGTGCCGGACACGGCTCCCGGCGTCACCGGATGGTCCGCCGATGCCGTCCAGCCGGCCACGACGAGGGAACCGTCGGGTGCCAGATCCGCCGCCCATGCGAAATCGTCGCCGGCGCCGCCGAGCAGTGTCGCGGCCTCGAGCGTCTGAAGGCCGGAGGAGAGGCGCGCCGCGAAGGACTCGTAGCCCCCGGCCGATGTCGTGGCGAAGGCCCCCGGCGTCGCCGGGAAATCGCCGGAGGTCGTGTGGCCCACGGCGAGGAAGGACCCGCCGGGCGTCGCCACGAGGCCGTAAACGAAGTCATCGCCGGAGCCGCCGAGGCGGGTCGAGGCGATGAGCGTGGACGCCGTCGCGTCGAGGGTCGTGAGGAACGCGTCGTAGCCGCCCGCCGGGAGCGTCTGGGCGGCCCCGGCCGTCACCGGGAAGTCGGCGGAGGACGTGAATCCCGCGATGGTGATCGCGTCGCCGGCGCCGATCACGAGGGCCGTGGCGAGATCCTCGCCGCTCCCGCCGAGGTACGTGCTGGCGACGAGCGTCGAGCCGTCGGCGGAGAAGACGGACACGACCGCGTCGCCATAGAGGGCGCCGCCGCCGAAGGTCGGATCGAAGGCGGAGGGGGACACCGGCCACGTCGTTGCCGTGGATTGGCCGGCGACGACGATGCGGCCCGCGGAGTCGAGCGCGAGGGCGAGGAAGGCGTCGTTCCCGGGGCTTCCGGCGAACGTGGACCATTCGAGGGCCGGGTCGATGACGAGGGACCGACCGGGAGTGCGAGGTCCCGTCGTGAAGCCGAAGCGGAGACCGCCCTTCAGCGCGAAGGCCGCCGCGACCTCGCGGCGAGTTCCGTCGGGAGCCGTCTCGAAGGCGCGGGGCGGCCGCTGGCGAAGGATGCCGCGGGGCGTGCGCATGACGAGCGATCCGTCCGAAGCGAGATCGAGGGCCGTGGGCCCCTCGCAGCAGAGCGAGATGCGCTCGACGGGAGTCGAGGGCGCAAGGACCACGTCGTACTCGAAGGAGCCGCCGGCGAACCGGGCCAGGATCTCGATGTCGCCGGTCGCCGTCCGCTGCGTCACGGCGGCATGACCCGGCAGGCGGGCGCGCCACGAGGACGGATCGCGACCCGTGAAGAAGCTGTGCAGACCCGGCAGATCGCCCTGACCCTCGACGGTCATCGACGATCCGCCGTCGATGCGGAGCCGCGCCGGGCCCGCAGGGGTCAGGAAGGCGATCCAGCCCTCGCCGGCGAGCAGGGTTTCGTTGCCGTGGCTCGCAGCGAATCGGATGGACCTGGGCCACTGCCCCAGGTTCTCCACGAAGGCGGGCCGAGGCTCCGACTGCGCGGGGACGGCGGGGGCGAGGCCCGGGAGTCCGAGGCTCACGAGGATCGCGAGGAGCCGGAGGCATGGGCGGCCTTCGCGGGAGACGGCCCGCCCCGCGATGCGCGCGTCGCCGTGGAATGTGCGGAGAGGGGATCGTCTCATGGTCGTGGATCTCTGCGCCTGCGGCGTATGCTACAGAAGCCCGGCGTGCCTGTCGATGGGAATGCGGAACCGAGGGCGGATCGCGGGCTTCCCGGGCCGGATTCCGGCGGAACTACTCGAGGCGGAGCAGGATCGGCCGCGTCGGATCGAGCGGCGTCTCGATGGTGCTCTGCCGGCCGAGGGATTCGCCCGTGAGGAGGTTCGTGACGGCGCGCGGCGCGCCGAGCTCGATGCGGATGGGGGTCGGGGGCGCCGCGAGGAGGCTCGCGAGGCGATCCGGATCGGGCTCGGGTCGCGGATTCGTGTGGATCGCGGCGAGAAGAGCGTTCCCTTCGCGCCTCAGGAACACGGCGGGCGGCGGAGCGGAGCCGGAGAGCACGCGGACAGGGGTGGTGTTCGCGCCTCCCGTCAGCGCGCCGGCCACGACGGCGAGCAGGCCGGTGCCGGCACCGGTGCGGCGGAGATCGGGGTAGTGCTGCACGGCGAGGTTGAGCCAGGCGATGTGACCGCTGCCGCAGGACGTGCCGATCGCGATGGGGACGCCGCCCGCGTTGCGCGACGCTCCGGCGGCGATGAGACCGGGTTCGAGCGGTGTGAGATCGGGCCGCCCGGGGTCCGGGGCGGCGGGGGGACGGCCATCTCTGAGGCAGGAGCCCCGCGAGCGATGCTCGACGCCGGCGGGGGCGTCGAGGGGCGGCGTGGCCCGCGCGCGAGACAGTTCGTCGAAGAGCGCCGCCTCGCCGTCGATGACGAGACGGCCGCCCCTCCGGGCGAATCCGAGCGCGAAGGCCGCCTCGGTGTCCGAGAGGGCGATCGCGCGCGGCAGCACCAGAGCGGTCACCGAGTCCGGGAGCCGGGCGCCGGACCGGATCTCCTCGCCGGCGACCCACACGTGGGGAATCGCCAGGTCCTCGAGGAGCGCCTGCCAGGCCACGCGTGTCCGCCACTGCGACGCGTGCTGCGCCTCGTAGGAGTTGAGACGGCGGATCCACGTCCGGCCGTCGTGGCGCGAATCGAGCATCCAGTGCGTCCTGGCGATGGCCTGGGAGTGGAGGAGGGCCACGCGGGGCGGCTCGGGCGGAGCCGCGAGGAACCGTGCGACGGCCGGACCGGCGAGGTCGCGGAGGGTGTCGGCGAGGTCCGCGGCGAGGGGCGTGGGGCGTGCGGCGCTCCGCGCCTCGAAGAACGCCCCCGCAGACCAGAGGATGGCGCCGCGGTTTCCGCGGAGCGCGTACTCCCAGAGCTCGTGGATGAGATCCTGGCGGGACCGCGGGCGGCCGCCTTCGGCCTCCGGGAAGAGGGTCCTCAGGATCACGGTGCCCGGGCGTGCGAAAGATCGGACGAGGGCGTGGGTCCCGCCGATGTCGTAGGGCTCGACGAAGTCGAGGACCTTCATGAGGCGCCACCAATCCATGCCGCCGAAGGCCGAGGGCGGCGCGCCGCCCTCCATGCCGACGGGCACGCCGGGGCGGAGGCCGCGGATTCTCGATGCGGCGCGACCGACGGAGTCGGCGAAGGCTGCGTCCGTGAAGTCGCGGAACGTGGCCCAGGGGGCGAGGTTCCAGGTCTCCGGCGGCCCTCCGAAGGCGGTGGCGCGCATCTCGTCCGTTGTCGGCGGGACGAAGTCACGGAGCGCGGCCACGGCGATGCCGAGGGCCGCGGCTGCCGCGGCGTCCGAGCCGAAGCGCCCGCGGAGATGCTCGCGGAACGAAGCGAGGCACCGGGCGCACCGGCAGGAGTCGAACGGCGAGACCCCGACCGTCATGGAGATCTCGTCATCGAGGGCGAAGGCCAGGGCCGGAAGATCGCCGGCGCGGGCGAGAGTCCGGTCGATGACGCGGTCGAGTTCGGCGTCCGTGGCGGGATCGCGGAGACACGGGCGCCGAACGAGCAACGTTGCCTCCCGGGTCCTCGCGTAGCTGTCGCGGACCGGCTCGAAGTCGGGCGGGCGCAGATGGAAGATCCCCTTGCCCGCGGCATGGCTCACGTAGGCCGGGATCCCGAGCGCCGCGACCCGGCTTCCGTCCTCGCCGTGGTCGACGTTGATGCCGAAGACGCCGATCTGCGCGAGGGCGCGCGGGAGCCGTTCGTCGAGGGGTGGCGCTTCATGCATCCAGAGGAAGACGCGAAAGGCCTCGAAGCCGCGGGGCACAGGGGGCGTCTGGGCTCCTAGGAACCCGGACGCGAGGGCGAGGAGGGATGCTGCGACGGCAGAGCGCATGGAGGCATGATCGCACGGCCGGCGGGCGGAGCGGTGGATCTTCCCGGCACGCCGTGCGAGACTGGACCCGGCCCGCGGGTTCCGCGCGGCAAGCGATCCATGGGTCGATCTCAAGTTCCAGCACTTCTCGTTCTGGCCGCCCTGGCCGCGGGCGCGGGCTTCCTGCTCCGCCGCGGGGGGGGCGGGACTCCGGATCCGAAGCCGCGTCTGCCGGCTGCCGGGGCGGCAACGCCCGTTCCGGCGGGGGGCGGATCCGCACAGCGGGGCGCCGAGCGCCGCCGCTCCGGCTCATCGGGGGAGGATCCGGGCGGTCGTCTCCGCCTTGCCGGCGTCGTGCTCTCACCGGAGGGGCGGGCACTGCCGGGCGCCGTCGTCGGGCTCCACGCCTTCGCCGCTCCCCCGAGGTTCCGCGTCCTTCCGGGGCGGCCGTCACGGGAGGTTCGAACGGACCGGCGGGGGGAGTTCGTCTTCGCGGGGCTCGATGCGACCTGCACCCACGCTCTCGTGGCGGAGCATGCCGACGCAGTCATCGGAGTCGTCTGGGTCGAAGGCCCTGTGCAGGAGGGTGAGCGCTTCGTGGAGCTGCGCCTCGCGGGCGGGACGGTGGTCCGTGGCGCGGTCATCGACACGGCGGATGCGCCGCTCGCCGGAGCCCGCGTCCGGATCGCCGATCCGGGCGTGTCGCGCGGCGGCGGGCAAGGCGGCAGGGTCCGGGAGGCTGTGACCGATGAGGCCGGTCGTTATGAGATCCGGGGCGTCCAGGAAGGGACCTGGCGCCTCGATGTGCGGCGGGATGGCTTCGCAGCCGTGGAGATCCTCGCGCTCCGCGTCGGTGAGGAGCGAAGCGACCTGATCCTCCCGGACCTCGTCCTTGCCCGCTCCGCCGGCGCCATGGCCGGCGTCGTGCGGGACGAAGGTGGCCGGCCCGTGCGAGGCGCGCTGGTGACAGCCAACGCTCTCGAAGTGCCGCCGCCGAGGAGGGTGTCGGTCCCTCGATCCGATGGCCATGGCGATCCATCGCTGCGCATCGATGTCCGCGAGATCCTCATGGACGAGGTCGCGACCGACGACGAGGGCCGGTT